>NZ_JACHYW010000001.1:0-449330 GCF_014193145.1 Rhizobium sp. BK060 | reverse complement strand
GCCGAAAGGCTGGAAGTGTGACTGTCCCTCGATCATCACCTGCATCTCAGTGATCCGTTCTCGCAGCGGACGCGACATCTTTCATGCCACCTCCTTCAGAGAATTTGCAGAACCTTCAGCACACTACCGCGATCCGACAATGATATCAGTCGTAGGCAACGGACGGTACTTCCTGTCCGGTTATGTAGGTTCTTACCTCGCCAGGCACGGTCACAACAGTCTGGGCATAGCGGTGCCGGTAAACGCAAGTGCTGCTGCAGCAGCTATTGTACGAGCTTTCATATCTGCCTCCATAGATGAAAAGGGGAACTCCCTTTCCACATCAAGGTCCCGCACGAACGAGGTCCAATCGACTTACTGAAGTGTGCGGCTTGCGCCATCGTCGGACGGCACTTCAGCGGTCAAGAGAAGCTTGTCGATTCTACGTCCATCAAGGTCGACCACCTCGAACCGCCAGCCGTTCATCACGAAACTCTCGCCGACGTCAGGCAGATGCTTCATCTCTTCCAGTACGAGCCCTGCAACCGTCTGATAATCCCTGTCACTGTCAATCTGGAAGCCCATGAAATCGGCAAACTCATCGATCGGCGTCCAGCCGGATACGAGATAGCTGCCATCGTGGCGGCGTACGATCGCCTTCTCGCCAATCGAGTCCTCCTGGACCGCGCCCAGGATTGCTTCCAGAATGTCGCCGGAGGTGATGACGCCTTCAAAGTGGCCATATTCGTCATAGACCAGCACCATGTGGCAGCGTGAACGACGAATGGCCTGAATGACGTCGAGAGCGCCGGACAGATCAGATACGATCGGCACTTCCTGCACAATAGCGGTGATGTCGACATGGCCGGACGACGCAAGCGCGTCGTAAAAATCCTTGGTCAAAAGCACGCCGATGATTTCGTCGGAGCTATTCTTGCGCACTGGCAGTCGCGCCTGCGCGGTCCGGCGGAGTTGATCCCGAATCTCGTTGAAACCGTCCTCGACATCGATCACCTCCACCTCCCGGCGCGGTGTCATCAAGGCCCTGGCATTTCGGTCGGCCAAACGCATGACACCAGAGATCATCGCAGATTCTTCCATCTCGATGACGCCAGCGCTGTGCGCCTCTGCCAGGACGGTCTTGATTTCTTCATCGGTCACCACGTCACCAGACTTGCCTGATTGACCCAGAAGACGAAGGATGGTGCGGCCGGAGAAATCCAACAGCCAGACGAGCGGGGCGGCCAGGCGAGACAGAAGCATCATCGCCGGAGCGACTTTGCTTGCAACCGTCTCGGGGGCGCGAAGCGCGATCTGCTTTGGTACCAATTCGCCAACGATCAGCGACAGGTATGTGATGGCGACAACGACCGAGCCGACCCCGAGTGCATCGGCTGCGGCCTGTGACAAGCCGTGCGCGCCCAGCCAACCGGCCAGTCGCGCGCCAAGCGTTGCACCCGAGAATGCACCGGACAGTACGCCAACGAGCGTAATGCCGATCTGTACGGTCGACAGAAACCGCCCGGGCTGCTCAGCGAGCCGGATTGCCATGGCGGCCCCGCGGCTTCCCTGATCGGCCATGACCTTGAGACGAGCCGGCCGTGAGGAAACGACAGCAAGCTCGGACATGGCGAGGACGCCATTCAAGATGGTGAGAATAACAACGATTGAAATTTCGAGAAGCAAAAATAGGAACCCTGTAATTTCGAAACTACGCGAAACATAGGCATTCTCCCACAGAACACCAGCGCCAAGCCGGTCGCAACGACTGTTTCTTTCGCTTCTTTCAAGATCGCAGCGTTGCAGGGGATCGGATCACCGCAACACAGCTAGGAACCATAGCCAGGCACGCTTCGCTTCATCGCCGCCGCGATCTTTGAGCCATCCTTGGCAAGCATCTTTGGGGCCTGCCAAGCCTCCTTCGGCTCAATTGACGCCAACCAGTTGGCCGTGAGCGCATGTTGATCGCCCGCTTCTCCTCAAGCGCCCAGGCGAGCCGAACGTTTCGCCACTGCTCGCCGGAAAACAAAGGCACTGACCGGAACAAGGATTGCAACACAGGCCATCGCGATCAACAAATGCAAGTGGAGTTGCAGCCGTCCGAGCAAGGCCTCAACTGCCTGCCCGGCGAGGAACCCAATCGCAGTTATCAGGACGCCCCAAATTAGCGCAGCGATCGCGTTGAGTATGACAAACCTCCGCGTCGAAACCTTCGAGACGCCGATGGCAACGGGGCTGATCGTTCGTATGCCGTAGATGAAGCGAAAGGCGAGGATGAAGCCCGTGGGGTGCGCTTCGAGGAGCCGCGTCACTCTCGCAATCGGTTCCGATCCAAGCAGCTTCTGGACGTAGGACCACTTCGTGGCGTAGCGACCGGATAGAAAGAAGAACTGGTCTGCAACAAACGATCCGAGGCATGCGGCCAGCGCGACCTGCCAGTACGGGATGAGTTGCCGATGCGCGAAAACTCCGCCCAGGAACGCGGCCGTTTCACCTTCGGCTGCGGCTCCGAGAAAAACGGCGAGGACGCCGTACTCACCAATCAGTCTCTCCAGCAATGCCTAACCTCCGGCGGTCCAACGATGCGCAATCTGCCCTGAATTGCGTCCTGCGGCAACGTCGGCAGGACCTCCCAGGGCGGTGGGCAGATGGACAAGCGGCAGCGCGTGGTCGCGCTCGATGTCCGCTCCGACGACCTCAAAACGATCGTGCTTGATGGAAAATCTGCCAGGAAATCGATCGCCGCAGGCTTATGGCCAATCGATGTCATTGGCTCCCATGCGCGCCCGGGAGTAAGCAGAACGCACCACATGGCAAGCGAGTTTGATCTGCCACGCCTTTGACGAACACATTCGGCCGCTGGGCAAGCCCGCGCCGTCCTGCCTTGCAAACGGCCGTGCGAGACGATAATCCCGCTGTCCACGACATGTGCGACCAAAATCGCGCGTTTCGACGGTGCGGGGGGCAATCGGATGGACGTACAGAAGATCGGCTTCATAGGAACAGGGGCCATTGCCGACGCCATGGTCAGAGGCCTGCTGACCAAGCCTGCCGTCGTCTCGCAGGTGACGATTTCGCCGCGCAACGCCGAGATCGCGCAACGCCTGGCGGCCGACTTTGCCGAAATCACCGTCGCCGCCGACAACCAGGCGGTCATCGACGCGAGCGACATGGTTGTCTTGGCGGTGCGGCCGCAGATTGCACAGGCGTCCTGAGCGCACTGACGTTCCGAAAGGGACAATCCGTCCTCAGCGTTATCGCGGCGACCGACCGCAAGACGCTTTTCGACTGGATCGGTGCAGATGTTCACCTCGTACAGGCCATTCCGTTGCCTTTCGTCGCCGATCGCGATGGGGTGACTGCCGTCTTCCCGCCGGACCCTCCCGTTGCGGCGCTCTTTTCCGTGCTTGGCACTGCGGTCGAATGCGAGACCAAGGAGGAGTACGACCTTTTGGCCGCCGCCAGCTCGCTGATGTCCACTGTCCTTGGGATCATGGATGTCTCGGCGGCCTGGCTGGAACAGCGCGGCCTAGCCAAAGGCAAGGGGCGCGCCTTTATCGCGCCGCTGTTTGCGAGCCTTTCGCAAACGGCGCTGCGCTCAGACACCGTTCCGCTCGAAGAGCTCAGCGGCGAATTCGCGACAAAGGGCGGCCTGAACGAACAGGTTCTGTCCGACTTTCACAATAACGGCGGGCGCGATGCCCTGGTCCTGGCGCTTGACCGTGTTCTGGCGAGGATACAAGGCGCCTAAATTTAGAAGGTCGGAGGCGTACAGGCGCTGATGACCTCGCACGCGACCGGTCCGACGCATCGGAACCGATGCGGCCGGCGGCTTTCGAAATAATAGGCATCGCCCGGCCCAAGGATCCGGCGCTCGTCGTCGACCGTCACTTCAAGTCGGCCGGAGAGGATGATCCCGCCCTCTTCTCCCTCGTGAACGAGGGGAACCTTGCCAGTGTCTGAGCCTGGCTGATAGCACTCCTTCAGGATCTGCAGGCTGCGGCCAAACAGACTTTCTCCGACCTGCCGATAAGAGATTGCCCCCTTGCCGATCTCGACCAGTTCTTCGGCTGCATAGAATGCCTTTCGCGGCCGCTCCGGTTCGAACGCAAAGAACTCCGCCAGGCCGATGGGAATGCCATCAAGGATGCGCTTCAGCGCGCCGACGGAGGGGTTGGAGGAATTCGATTCGATCAAAGATATGGTCGAATTCGTGACACCGGCGCGCTTGGCGAGCTCGCGTTGGGAGAGATTGTGCATCATCCTCAGATGACGGAGACGATTGCCGATATCAATGGACATGGCGTGTTTTACCTGTTGCAAATATCAAACATATTCGTCTCACACACATAAATTTCAAGTGCTTATGCGCGCACAGAAAAGGACTTGTCCATAGCTGTAAATCACTCAACATTCTTCAAACTCAACGGAGAATAGAGTGATGGACCAGGTAAGCATGTCGAACCGACTTTCTCTCGAGAATTTCTGGATGCCGTTTACGGCAAACCGCCAGTTCAAGGCCGCCCCCCGGCTGCTCGCCTCGGCTGAAGGCATGTATTACACCGATGTCGACGGCAACAAGGTGCTGGACGGCACGGCCGGCCTCTGGTGCGTGAATGCCGGCCACGGTCGAAAGCGCATTGCGGACGCCGTTGCCCGCCAGTTGCAGACGATGGACTTCGCTCCGACGTTTCAGATGGGCCATCCCGTCGCCTTCGACTTTGCCGAAAAGCTCGCAAGGGTCGCGCCGGGCGGGCCGGCCGCAAAACTCGATCGTGTGTTCTTCACCGGCTCCGGCTCGGAGTCTGTTGATACCGCGTTGAAAATCGCAATCGCTTATCAGCGCGCGATCGGCCAGGGCACGCGCACCCGCATCATTGGTCGCGAGAAGGGCTATCACGGCGTTGGCTTCGGCGGCATCTCTGTCGGCGGGCTCGTCAACAATCGTCGGGTCTTTCCGCAGATTCCCGCAGACCATATGCGCCATACCCTCGACATCGAGCGCAATGGTTTCTCGAAGGGGCTCCCGCGGCATGGCGTCGAGCTTGCCGACGACCTGGAACGCCTGGTCGCGCTACATGGCGCGGAGACGATCGCCGCGGTCATCGTCGAGCCGATGTCCGGATCGGCAGGCGTCATCCTGCCGCCGGCCGGATATCTGGAGCGCCTGCGCGCCATTGCCGACAAGCATGGCATTCTCCTGATCTTCGACGAGGTCATCACCGGTTTCGGCCGGCTGGGCACGCCATTCGCGACCGATTATTTCGGCGTCGTCCCCGATCTCGTCACCACCGCCAAAGGCCTGACGAACGGCGCCATCCCGATGGGAGCGGTCTTTGCCAGCCGAAAAGTCTACGACGCATTGATGGTCGGGCCGGAAAACCAGATCGAGCTCTTCCACGGCTACACCTACTCCGGTCACCCGGTTGCCTGTGCCGCCGGCATCGCGACTTTGGAAATCTACAAGGAGGAGGGCCTGCTCACCCGAGCCGCCTCTTTGGCAGACACATGGCAGGAGGCTCTTCACTCCCTGAAGGGGCTGCCCCACGTTGCCGACATCCGCAACCTCGGCCTTGTCGGCGCCGTCGAACTTGCGTCACGCGACGGCGCGCCAGGAACACGCGCCTATGACGTCTTCGTGGACTGCTTCAGGAAGGGACTGCTCATTCGCGTCACCGGCGACATTATCGCGCTGTCGCCGCCACTGATCATTGAGACGGGCGAAATTGAAAGGATCGTCGCCATTCTGGCAGATGCCTTGACGCGCGCGCTATAGCAATCACCTGCGAAGCGTTTCTGTTTGGCGACCAACGGCCAAACAGAAACACAACGCGTTCGCTCGACGAAGAATTCTGCCATCGGCCTGCAGGCATCGCGCCAACTATCCTCGGAAAAGGCGCTTCGAACGGTTTGCTTTTTGATCCCGCCGGGATAAGGATCCCCGGTGTGACCAAGGAGTTTTCCACATCGATGTCGAAACCCCGGTTGAGACGGGAGGCAGATCTCCTTCTGCATCGTGGGACCAGAGCTGCCAGCGGCGACTATCCTGTGAGCCGCGCGCGCAGGCCTGCCGCCGTGCAACGTCTGATCGGTGCATTGGGCAACATCATGCTGTCCGACGCCGCTCCATTCATGGAAAAATTCGTTGCTGGGAAGGTGTTCCACCTGCTGCAGGAGCCGGGCGCAATCGCAACGAAGCCAGCCACGCCTGTGCCCTTGGGGCCTCAGTTGCAGTTTGCACTGCGCAATCTGGCCTCGAAGGGTGAGCCCTTCGCCGAGGTCGCGGCTGCCATCAACGATGTTGCCAAGAGCCTCGAATGGGTTGCGAGCAAGACCGGTCCGTTTGCCAGCATCAACATCGAGCATACACATGCGCATGCGGTGGTGGCGGGCATATCGGGCGTGGAGGAACGAGGCGACGTGGCTCTCGGCCTAACGATAATGGCGCCCTACAGCCGCTTCCCAGATCATATACAGTATCGCTCCCGCGTTTTTCTGGCACTATCCGACTGCGAGTTCTCTTGTGACGACAGGGGCTGGCAGCGCGCTTCCATCGGCTCGATTTTCTTCAACGAAGCGGGCCACAACGTCGCGATGCGGTGCACCGCGCGACCTCTTCTGGCGGCTTGGTGTCACGTCGAGAGATAGCTTGAGCGCCTCCCTGATTTGCCTCTTGCGGTTTGCGCGCCAACTTTTGAATTGTAAAGGCCACTCTAGAGAGGACGAAGCTCCTGCGCAGCAGCAACACATATCCCGAGCCAGGCGAGATGGCCGATCGCATTTATGGCGGTGACTGGGAAGCAAGCGCTCTAGGCCCGCCCTCCTCGTGGCCACTCTGCTTGAAGTCGGCCGTCGACATCATGCTGCCCGCCAAAGCTCAGATTGTCATCTTCTGGGGCCAGGATTTCGTCGCCCTTTACAACGATGCCTATGCGCCCACCATCGGGAGCAAGCATCCTCAGGCCCTCGGCCGCCCGGCCCGCGAGAACTGGAGCGAATTGTGGGGCGATCTGGAACCGCTCCTGCGGCGTGTGCTTGACCACGGCGAAACGGTGGCCGCCAAGGACCGTGCATTCTCTATCGAGCGTCACGGCTATCGCGAGACTGTTCACTTCGACATTTCCTACTCACCGATCCGGGACGAGGAGGGCAAGGTCGGCGGCGTCTTCTGCATTGTCAGTGAGACCACCGAACGCGTTAAGTTTGAAACCGAATTGCGAGAGAGCGAGGACCGGTTTCGTGCAATATTCTCGCAGACGGCAGCGGGTATCGGCCAGTCGGATCTCGCCGGGCGTCTCCTCCTGGTCAACAGCCGCTTCTGCGAAATCGTCGGCTACAGGCAAGCCGAGCTTCAGAAGTTGCGTGTGCAGGACATCACATTTCCCAGGGATCTGGACGACTACGTCCGATCATTCAGGACAATGTTGGAAACCGGCCAGAGCTTTGACATTGAGAAGCGCTATGTGCGCAAGGACGGCAGCCTCGTTTGGGTGGCGAATTCCATCTCACCGCTTCGCGACACGAAGGGAGCGATACGGCAAGCTGTCGCCGTTGTCGTCGATATCACCGAACGCAAGCGCGCTCAGGAAGTGGAGCGTCGCCTTGCCGCGATCATTGCCTCGTCCGACGACGCCATTCTCGGGACCGACCTGAACATGAGAATCACGAGCTGGAACTTCGGAGCCGAGAAGCTCTATGGCTATTCGGCCGAGGAAGCGATCGGCCGCTCAGTCATGCTTCTGGTTCCTGATGACAGAATTGAAGAGGAGCCGGCAATCATCCGGCAGGTCAACGCCGGTCTAAGGGTCGCTCCTTATGAGACCAAGCGGCGACGCAAGGACGGCCGGCTGGTCGACGTCCTGCTCAGCGTTTCACCGATCTTCGACGCGTATGGCAGGATCGTCGGGGCTTCGAAAATAGCACACGACATCAGCGCACGAAAGGAGGCCGAACGGCTCCAGAGCGTTCTCGTCGGCGAACTCAATCATCGCGTGAAGAACGTGCTCGCAACGGTGATGGCCATCGCGCGGCAGACGCTCGGGCGCGAGAAAGCAAACCGAGCGGGCGTGGACGCGTTCGAGGCTCGGCTTGCCTTGATGTCGAGGGCGCACGACCTCCTGACGCACGGCAACTGGGAGCAAGCAGAACTAGAGACGGTCGTCAGACAATCACTTTCTCCCTATCAACAGGACAGGTTTTCGATCTCCGGCCCGAGCATTCAACTTGCGCCGCGCGCCGTCGTGTCGATTTCCCTGGCACTGCACGAACTGGCAACAAATGCCCTCAAGTATGGAGCCCTGTCCACACCGGAAGGCCGCGTTTCGATTGAATGGTCGTTCGAGAGGAATGAACATGCCAGGCTGCGACTGCAATGGCGGGAAACGGGAGGACCGACCGTCACTGCGCCCTCGCGCAAAGGCTTCGGCTCACGCCTGATAGAAAGCCTGCTGGCGGCCGAATTGAAAGGGGAAGTAACGATCGCCTACGACCCAGCGGGCGTGGTGTGTGTGGTCGATGCCCCTGTGGGCGGTGGCTGGGATCACGAGCACCCGGTCGGTTCTGCGCAGTGACATCTGCTCGGCGGCTCGTCCTTCCTGCTCACTTTACAAGTAGCGGGGCCTTGCCTTTCACGCGTTCGTAAAGGTCGATGACGTCCTGATTGAACATCCTCACACAGCCAGACGACGCGTTCTTGCCGATTGACTGCCACTCTGGTGAGCCGTGGATGCGATAAAGCGTATCTTCGCCGTCCTGAAAGATATAGAGTGCGCGCGCACCCAGGGGGTTATTGACACCGGGCTGCATGCCCTGCTTCCACTGTTCGAGTTTTGGATTGCGCTTGATCATCGAAGGCGTGGGGGTCCATGTCGGGAACTTTCGCTTCCACTGAATGATCGCGCGTCCCTTCCATGCGCGACCCTGTGCGCCTAGGCTCACGCCGTAGCGAATGGCTCGTCCATCCTTCAGAACAAGGTAGAGGAACTTTTTCTCGGTCTCGACGACGATGGAGCCTGGCGGCTCGTCGGTTGCGTAATCGACTTCCTGGCGCAGATAGTCGGGATCGACGGCCGTATAATTTATAGCCGGCCAACGAAATTCGCCGTCATCCACTTCGGCATAGGCGAGCGCATAATCCGGCTTTTCGGAAGCAGGGATCACTGGCTGGGTTTGGGGCTGTCGCTCTTGTTGGGGCGCGACCACCTCGACGGAGGGGGACTGGGCGGCTTCGACAATTCGTTCCGCCGAAAGCTGCGTGCAGGCTGCAAGAAGTGAGATGCCGGTCGCTGCCATCAGCGGCCGGATCATGAATGTGGTAAGCAATTTCAAAGATTCCGATTCGTGGTCTGATCAGGTGAGATATGCCCTACTCGCTCATACCATGGCTGAAATATGGTTGAGACTGCCGGAAGTTTCGAGCAACGTCTCGCGCAGTCACGACTGTTGGAAGAGTGCAACAATGCCTCTGGCTCAGGCGCGGCTTCCCCCGTTCATTTTCACAGGGCCACCTCGCCCCATGCACTGAACCACCTCTTCGCCATCAGTCGGCGTAGCTACGCTGTGATCTGGAACCCGGAGGGTATAGCCGCAGGAGATGCCACTTCCACTTCGACAGCAACGACCGACGCGCCGGGCGGTCCTTTCCAGAATTCCTTCAACATCGCTGAGACGGCCGTCTGCGGGCCGGCGATGAGCGCTTTCACGGTTCCATCATCTTCGTTGCGGACCCAGCCCACCAGACCGAGCTGTTCAGCCCGGGCGCGTGTCCAGACGCGAAAACTGACGCCCTGGACCCGACCGGATATCCGCACCAATACTGCCTTCCGATCCTTCCCCATGCTCGTCTCCATTCGCGTGCCTTGTAGGCAATCTGGAACACCGGGACAGAATTCAAGCACGGTCTGTCCCGAAGCATGCGGCAATCGCCAAGCGTCACCCAGACATCGCGCGATTTCAACGCCATATCCTCTCTCGACGCTGGCACAAACCAAACGGCGCGCTATACTCATAATTGCATCAACATGAAGGGATCTCGATCATGCGCAGGCTTATCGCAGTGACGTCAGTCCTAGTCCTCAGTTTCGCCGGTTCAGCCTTTGCGCAAGCGAATATGGGCATGGATAGCAGCGGCCGCTTCGACGGTTCACCGCCGCTCGGGACTTCCCGCGAAGACGAGGCACCGAGCGGTGGATTCGCAATACCGTTCGACACGTTCCAAACCGGCAGTACGACAGGGTCCGGCAATATACAATGGACGCGATGCCCACCACAGCGCCGTGGGGTCCAAGGCAACAACCAAGCTTGCCTTGAGAGGAACTGAAAGCAAACCTTGCAGCCAACCGCGAGCCTGTTTCCAGGTTCGCGGATCTGCCATTTCTGTGCTAGGGGAACCGCGCAACGCGAGGCACGAATAACATGCTCCCCTGGATCCAGCTTGATTGCGCCCCCATTCCTGAAGAAGGCGGTGAATTGCGTCTCAAACGGCGAGGCAGCGAGTTCTCGATCATGCTGGGCTCGAACGAGCTGATGAACAGCCGCCTGAGTGGCTCCGAGGAGGCGCTCGCAACGCTTTCTCATGAAAGGATCAAAGGGCGTGCGCGTCCGCATGTGCTGATCGGTGGTCTCGGGATGGGTTTCACGTTGCGTGCTGCCCTTTCCGTTTTGCCACAAGATGCATCGATTATCGTTGCCGAACTCGTGCCGGCGGTGGTGAAATGGGCACGCGGGCCAATGTCAGACGTATTTCAGGGTTGCCTTAACGATCCACGCGTCGCCATCCATGAGGGCGACGTTGGCGAACTCGTACGGCGAAGCAAGGCGCACTTCGACGCAATCCTGCTTGACGTCGACAATGGGCCTGATGGTCTGACGCGCCGCTCCAACGATCGCCTCTACGATTTTGCGGGTTTACGCGCTGCACGCGATGCCCTGCGAACGGGCGGCGTTCTTGCCGTCTGGTCATCAGGTCCCGACGCCGGTTTCACCCGGCGGCTTGGCGACTGCGGCTTTACCGTCGATGCCGTCAACACACGCGCCAACGGCAAGCGCGGTGGCGCGCGTCACGTCATATGGCTCGCCGTCAAATAGATCAGCTTGCCTGGACCCGCCTGGCGGCTGCAATCGCGCTTGCTGCACCCGAACGCAATTGCTGCGTGTCGGCCCCGGCGATAACGAAATCGAAACCCATTTTCAACAGTTCGCCCGCCCGCTCGCCATTGCTGCCGAACACGCAGGCAAATTTGCCGTGAGCCCGGCAACGGGCGATCAAGTGCTTGAGAACGGCGTCGACCTGCGCCGTATCGGGTGCCACCTTCGCTCCATCTGACAGTGCGATCGACAAGTCGGATGGCCCGACGAAGATGCCGTCGATGCCGTCGACACGCATGATTTCATCTGCAGCATCAAGGGCCGCGCGCGTCTCGATCATGGCAATTGCCACGGTGTGCTCGTTGGCGGTCGCGAGATATTCGGTTGCCGAAAGCCCCGTATGGTTCATCGCCAGGGTCGGCCCCCAGCTACGCTCGCCAAGGGGTGGGTATTTGGTGGCCGTCGCCAGGGCCCTGGCGTCCGATGCCGAGTTGATCATGGGCGCAATGATGCCGGAGGCTCCCGCATCGAGAAGACGCGAGGCCGATGCGAAATCGCCGACCGGAATGCGAGCGAGCACCGGTTTGCCGGCAAGCCTCCCTTGGCCAATACCAACAGCGGCCGATCCGATATCCCAAACGCCATGCTGCATATCCAACACAACGGCATCAAAGGCCTCTTGCGCCAGATGATTGACGAAAAGCGGATCGGGAATGCCGATCCACGCGGATATCAATCCGCCCTCACCGCTTCGGATCCGCTTTGCGAAGCCGTCGATTGTCGTTGCGCCACTCATGCCATGCTCCTTTCGCGGTTCAGCCAACCGCGCGCTGCTTTTCTTGATGGAAGTCCTCGACGAATGCCTTTTCATGCAGAATGCCGTCCCACTCATCGGCAAAAAACGATGAATCGTAAATCAAGGTATATGGTCCGCTGTAACCTGCCGTCCGGCACGCCTCCAGGCATTTGCGGTAGTCCGCACTGTCTAGCCCCGATCCGTTGAAATCGGCCTTGGCGTGACAGAGTTCCGCACGACGCATGATGTCGGAAAGCCCCGCGTACTTTGCCGGTGCAACCCAATTGCCAAGATCGCCATTCAGACCGACCTTGCCTTGCAGAGTATCTAGCAGCCAATTCGTCTCCTTCGCAGAAGCCAGCAGATCGAACCAGTTCTCGGTGACAATGCGAACGCTGCTGTTTTCCGCCTGTTTCGCAAGCCAACCAAGATGGCCCGCTGCCCGCTTGAGGTTTTCTGCCGTCGGCGGCTGCTTACCTGCGATCACCCGCATGTTCTTGGCGCCAAGCGCTTGCGCGATCTCAATCCAGCCGGCGATCCACTGGATATCCCGCTCGGCGGTTTCGCGATGGCTTGGATCCCCATCTTCAACGAGCAGCGTCTGGAGCAGGATCCCAGCGTCGTGAAGCGCGGCGCGCATCTCCGCGAGATAGGAGGGTTCAAGGCTTGGCAGGTGGAACGAGCATATCTCAAGCCGTCCGATGCCACGGTCGGCAAGTTGCCCCGGGATATCGGTCAACGCGGACCGCCCTGGCCCATAGGGCTCCTTGCGCGTGGCACGCTTGTCCGGATCGGGGCTGTAGGGATAGACGGCCCCTAACAGCCGATGCAGCGACCATGTCGAAACTGCAAAACGTCCATTCTCCAAATTGCCTTCAGTCATGTTCTCCTCCCAGCAGCAATAGCGACCGTCTTAAATGAGTTATCCGCGGATAACCTCCTCCACCGAGAGCGCTGCGCTGAGAAGTGCCTCGTCCCGTTTGCCCAAGGCAGAAAGCAGCAAGCCTACCGGCATGTCAGCATCTCCCGTCCCGCACGGTATCGATACGCCGCACCAATCGAGGAAGTTGCCAAGCAGCGTGTTGCGCAACGTCTTCCCGTTGGTTGCGAAAAACAAATCGTCGTCGGCTTGAAGCGGCGCGATTGGCGGCGCCACATGGACGACAGATGGAAAAGCGACGAAGCTGTCGCCGACGAGGCGCTCGACATCGCCTATCAACCTTTCGCGCTTATCGAGGATCGCAAGATAGTTCGCCAGCGTTGTCTTCTCGCCAAGCCTTATGCGCATCACGACGCGGTGATCCATGTCGGCGGCTTGCGGCCCCGCCAACCGTTCGCGGTGAAGGGCAAAGGCTTCGGCCGTGACAAGGGCGCCGTACTGGGCCATGAGCGCCAACAATTCATCAAAAGCCGGGATCTTGATCCGGCTGATCGATGCGCCCTCCGCCGCGAGCCAATCGACTGCCGTCTCGAAAGACGCAACAACCCCGGCTTCCGCACCATCGAACACGACGTTGTCAGGGATCACGATATCGAGCCCCTTGAGCGGCTGGGCAACAATTGCCGGCGCCGCCGCACCGCGCATTCCAGCGTCGATCCAAACCGCATCCTGAACGGTCCTGCAGAGCGGACCCAGCGAATCCAGACTTTTCGCCAGCGGATAGACGCCCGCCATGGGGTAGCGGCCGCGGGTCGCCTTATATCCGACAATGCCGTTGAAGGCGGCAGGGATGCGCACGGAGCCGCCCGTATCCGTCCCCATCGCCACCGGTACGAGGCCGGCTGCCACCGCAACGCCAGCGCCGGAAGACGAACCGCCCGGAACGCGTGGAACATCGCTGCTGCGCGGATTGTGGGGCGTATCGTAGTGCGGATTGAGGCCGAGCCCGGAGAACGCGAACTCGCTCATATTGGTACAGCCGATCGAGACCATGCCCGCCTGCTTCAGCGTTGCCACGACTGGCGCGTCTGCCTGCGCAGCCGGACCGCTTGCCAGAACCGTCGATCCGGCGGTCGTTGTGCGACCCTTGATATCAAAGAGGTCCTTCCAGGCGATTGGAATGCCGTCCAGCATGCCACGCGAGCGGCCCTCTTTCATTCGCTTCGATGAGGCTTTCGCCTCTTCCGTCGCGCGATCCTTCAGGATTGTCGTGAAGACCGCCCGATCGGCATGTGCTTCGATGCCATCGATGACGGCTTCCGTCACTTCGATGGGATCGACAGCTGTCGTTTGGATGAGACTGGAAAGCTGCGCGACGGACATGGCGCCAAATGTTTTCGTCATAGGGGTATCCACAATCTGACTGACCTGCCGAACTAAGCCGAATTTGTTCGGCGAGCCAAGCCCTTAAAGTCAAATCAAACCGATTGGTTCGATTTTATGAACACTGCGTTTGTGTATCCGGTCTTCCATTGGGGACCAAGAAAACACACATGGTTTTTGCGTACTGTTTGCCGGCGAAAGGACGATCATATGCCGGTGTACGCATCCGTGTAGGAGTTAACAAAATGACAAACGGCGAGAGTTGGAACACGGCGCGCGGCGACGTGGTGCACCACCACGCAACAGATGACGAGTTGGACGGCATGGGCGAACGCGAATACGTTGAGCATGTGAATGCGCACAAACCTTCAATATCAGAACGCTTCATCGTTCTTGCAGCCTTTGCGCTTCTGGGCATTGCAGGGCTGACGGTCCATTTGACGGCACCCATGGCATCGGGCCTCGACACGGCAACGGTGGGATCGATCTCCGAATCGTTGCCCGCGGTCGATTACTGCCGTGAACACAGCCCGTACCCAGACAGATCCTGCTGAGGATCTGTCGCGCTGCGGGCATGGACAACCCTTCCCTGCGATATAGTTATGCGCAAGAGGAGGATCGTCGATGCCCGATGAGATTGACTATAATCTGGGCCGCTTTGTTGACGCGCAGAATGGGGACTATGAGCGGGCGCTTTCGGAGTTGAGAGCCGGACATAAGCGCTCCCACTGGATGTGGTTCATCTTTCCTCAGATCGCCGGCCTCGGCTCATCATTCATGGCAGAGAAATACGCCATCCGATCAGCGGAAGAGGCCGCTGCCTATCTTGCAGATCCCGTTCTCGGCGGCAGGCTACTGCGCTGCGTCGAAGCCGTCCTTGCTATCGAGGGCAAATCCGCGCACGAAATCTTTGGCTCTCCTGATGATTTCAAGCTGCGCTCTTCCATGACGCTGTTTGCGGCGATCAGCGAACATGGATCGCCTTTTCACAAGGTGATTGACCGGCTCTATCGGGGAGAGTTCGACGATCGCACCATCCAGTTATTGGACGCGAGCAACTAAAATGCGCTCGAATGCTCCAGCGCGTCGATCTCAGCAGATAATTCATTGATCCGCTCTCGCAGCTCTTGATCGGTGCCGTCATCGATCTCTTCGTCGCCGAAGCAACCGCGCGCCTCATAGAGCTCGAGCTTTGCCTCGAGTTCGGCTCGTTTTGCATACAGACGGTGAAGGTAGATGTAATCCATGCCTTTACTTCCCACATCGTCCGAAACGAGTGTAAAGGCGTATGGTTCCCGCCGATCGGCGGGCGCCATCACGCAAAAGCGGTGATGGCAGCGTTGCAGGCCTTGGAGAAATGATTGCAACATGTGTCGTTGCCCATGGCTTGGCGCGTCACGCGAGCGCCCTCAAGAAGGAGCGTCAGCGTGTCGGCCAGCAGTTTCGGTTCGCGCGCACCGGCTGAAAGACAGAGCGCTTCCAGCCTGTCGCGTTGCTCTGCCTTGTGGCGTTCGATCACGCCATAGGCCGGATGCCCCTCTCCTTTGAGCTCGATGGCTGCATTGGCGAGATCACAGCCAACATGTTCACCGCAAAGGCTCTGCGTTCGCGCTTCGACCCACGCCCTGAGCTGCCCTTTCGGATCGCCCGGATGGGCCGTCTCGAGATCGCGCCAGATCGCCTCGGCTTTTTCCGAAGCGCGCCGCAGCGTCTCGCAGACCAGCTCGTCTTTAGAGCCAAAATGGCGGTAGAGCGTCATCTTGTTGGTCAATGCGGCGTCTGCGATCGCATCCACGCCAATGCCGCGGATGCCGTGCTCACGAAACAGCTCGGCTGCGGTCGAGACGATGCGCTCCCGTGGCGGGATTTTCTCGTCAGTATTTGCAGGAGACAGCAGGCTCAATGATTCTGATTTTTTTGCGGACAAGGTCCTTGACATCCATGTGACCGATCGGTAACAAATGCATTGTTACTTACCGGTAACACCACTTCTCGCTGAAGTCAACGTGGTTGAATGATGCGGCCGGGGTGGAACACGGGCTACCGCCCACGAAAGGAGGCAAACCATGAGCAAGACCAGAGAAGACCTGACCATTACCGAAGCCCTTCGCGACCCCCTGATCGCCATGGTGCTCCGCGCCGACGGCGTGAAACTCGACGATTTCAAGCATCTGCTTGAGACGGCCGCCAAGAAGCGCGAACAACGGACCTCTCCAGTGGGCAAATTTCTGAGCGTGATCTCCAACAACCCAGCGGCCATGTGCAGCTATTGCTGAAGTTTCGGGTGCTTCCCTGCCCCTGTGAGAGTCGTCGCTGATCAAGCGGCGGCTCTTTCCGTTTGGGGATCGGGCCGTTTGGGGATCGGCGCCACTATTCTCCCAGCAACTCGTATTTTAGATGACCGAGATACTCGGGGGCGGCAACCGCATCGATCGCAGTGATCTTCTCCTCTTCGAAAGTCAGAAGCAGGACGACGCGCAGTTGTCCACCCACAACAACCACCAGCCCGAATTCTCCATCGATCAGCGCGGGCTGGGCGGCCTGGGCCCGCCCCTTGAAGGTTTGTGCGACGGCATTTGCGCCATGAAGCTCGCGAACGGAGGGGTTATACCGCATCGCTGTAGCGTCGGGGGTGAAGACCACCTGCGGATCGAGGATCGAGAGCAGTGCCTTGATGTCGCCAAGACGCGAGGCCGCGAGGAACGCGTTGACGATCTGCTTCTTGCGCGCCGCGTTCGCCTCCGGGACATCGGTCCTGCCCTGGACCCGACGGCGGGCGCGACTTGCGAGCTGGCGCGTTGCCGCCGAAGAGCGGTGAATGATCGGCGCAATGTCGTCGAAGGGCAGATCGAACATATCGTGCAGTACAAAGGCGACGCGCTCGGCCGGCGCCAATGTCTCCAGAATGACGAGCAGCGCCAGGCCAACGGAATCGGCAAGGGCCAATTCCCGTTCCGGATCGGTCGCCTTGGACGTATCTGCGACGCGCTCATGAACGGGTAGATCAAACGGCTCTTCTCGCCTCGTCTTTCTTGATCGCAGCACGTCCAGGCAGATGCGTGCCACGACGGTCGTCAGCCAGCCGCCGACATTGTCGATCGTGTCCGCATCAGAACGGCCGAGCCGCAGCCAGGCCTCTTGAACGGCGTCGTCGGCCTCCGCGCGGGAGCCGAGCATACGATAGGCGACGGCGCTGAGATGCGCCCTGTTTGCTTCGAATTCTCCAGCCAGCCAGTTTTTCTTATCCATTGTCACATTCCTCCAGCCTGTTTCGTCAGCTCCATGACGAACGAAACCCGGCCGATGTGACAAAGCACAGCCGGCGGCGTCATTTTGGAAAACACCTCAAGGAGACATATGATGCAAGCAAGAATGGGAAATCCAGCCGTCGTCGTCCCTGAAGCGATGCAGGCTCTGCATGCCCTCGGGACAATACCGGCCAAATCAGGTCTTTCGCCAATCCTGTTGGAACTCGTCAATCTGCGCGCCAGCCAGATCAATGGCTGCAGCGTTTGCATCGACGGGCATCCGCGCATTGCCAAGAAGGCGGGCGAGACGGATGAGCGCCTGTTTGCTGTTAGCGCCTGGCGCGACACGCCGTACTTCACGCCGGCCGAACGGGCAGCCCTTGCCTTGACGGAGGCGGTCACTCGCGTCAGCGATCGCGCCGACCCGGTGCCCGATCACATCTGGGACGAAGCCACGCGGCATTTCGACGGCAAGAGCCTGGCGGCCCTCGTCATCGCCATCGCCAACATCAACGTCTGGAACCGACTGAACATCGCCACCCGGCAGATCGCCGGCGAATGGAAGCCGTAAAACGGGATCGGGCCGCCGTCCCATAGACAGCGGCCCGACAAAACAGCCTTGGGAGGCTTAGGGATCAGATGATGCCACCACCGCCGGCAACCGAAGCCGGACGCTCGGCCGCGACCTTCCTGCGGTAGCCGCTTGCGCGGTAGGTTGCGACCGGATCGATCGCACCGCCAGTACGGCGGCGCGCTTCCGCCAGGATCGGCTCAACGTCAGAACGATAAGCGCGCTTCAGGGCTTCGCTCGCCATCATCGCGTCGTTTTCGTCCTGATAGCCGGCCAACGCCTTGCGGTCGACAAGCAGAGCCTGCGCGTAAGCGCGGCGGATTTCGTTGGCGCTGTTGATCAGGCTTTCGATCGGATCGGTCACATTGTGCGATTGGTCGATCATGTGAGCCGGATTGAAGTCGTTGACGCCACGCTGCTCGGCATCAACCAACTCGTTGAACACCAGGAACAGACGGTATGGTTCGATCACACCGGCATCGAGGTCGTCGTCGCCATACTTCGAA
Organism: Rhizobium sp. BK060; assembly: GCF_014193145.1. Taxonomy (NCBI): domain Bacteria; kingdom Pseudomonadati; phylum Pseudomonadota; class Alphaproteobacteria; order Hyphomicrobiales; family Rhizobiaceae; genus Rhizobium; species Rhizobium sp. BK060. The sequence continues at coordinate 430,882 of NZ_JACHYW010000001.1, read as the reverse complement.
TCGTTGAAGTGGAATCCGCCGAGCTTGCCGAACTGGATCAGGCGGGCAACGATCATTTCGATGTTGGTGTTCGGCGCGTGATGGCCCAGGTCGACCAGGCATTGCGCCTTAGGGCCGAGCGTCTGGGCGATCAGGTAGTTGGTGCCCCAGTCCTGCACGACCGTCGAGTAGAAGGCCGGCTCGTACATTTTGTGCTCGGAAAACAGCTTCCAGCCGTCCGGCAGTGCCTCGTAGATGTCGGCCATCGACGCAAGGTAACGCTCGAAGGCCTTGGTGAAGTTGCTCTGGCCGGGGAAATTGGAGCCGTCCCCAATCCAGACGGTCAGCGCCCTGGAACCGATCGCCTTGCCAATCTCGATACATTCGAGATTGTGCTCGACGGCTTGTGCACGCGTTGCGGCATCAGTGTGGCTGAGCGAACCATACTTGTAGGAATGCTTCTGGCCGGGCGCGTCGGAGAAGGTGTTCGAATTCATCGCGTCGAAACCGAGGCCGAGCGCATCGCCCTTTGCCTTCAATTCCTTGGCATCGGTCTTGTCCCACGGAATGTGGAGGGAGACGTTCGGCGTGGCGCGCGTCAGCTCGTTGATGACGGAGCAGTCGTCCAGCTTGTCAAAGATGCCGCGAGGTTCACCAGTGCCGGGAAAGCGCGCAAAGCGCGTGCCGCCAGTGCCCACGCCCCAGGACGGAACGGCGACAAAGAACTCGGATACGCGGCGTGTGATGTTTTCAATGTCGATGCCACGGCGCGAAAGATTGGCGCCAAGTGCTTCGTAGTCGGATTTCAGCGCGGATGCGCGCTTGTCGTTTTCTTGCGCAATCAGATCCTGCGCGATCTTGAACTCGGCCATGGTTTCCTCCCGACATATGTGGATAAGAAGCGGCGGGCATGGCGCCCGCCGTAGCAGTTGGACTTAGCGCGGGAAGCTCTGCGCGTTGCCGGCATCGACGTTGATGATGTTGCCGGTCGATTTCGCCGAGAGATCAGACGCCAGGAAGTAGATTGCTTCGGCGATGTCCTCAGGGAAGACATTGAGCTTCAGCATGGAACGCTTGCGGTAATGCTCCTCGAGCTCGTTGATCTCGATCTTTGACGATGCTGCACGCTGTTCGCGCCACTCGCCGCTCCAGATCTTCGATCCGCGAAGAACTGCATCCGGATTGACGGTGTTGACGCGAATGCCAGCTTCTGCGCCTTCGAGCGCCAGGCAACGGGCAAGATGGATCTCGGCCGCCTTGGCCGTGCAATAGGCCGCAGCGTTCGGCGAGGATGCCAGACCGTTCTTGGAAGCGACGAATACGACGTTTCCGCCGAGGCTCTGCTTGCGGAAAAGACGGAAGGCTTCGCGCGACACCAGGAAGTAGCCGGTCGCCAGAATGTCGATGTTCTTGTTCCACATCGAAAGCTCGGTGCTTTCGATCGGAGCAGACGAAGCGATACCTGCGTTCGAAACGAGGATATCGACACCACCGAATTCGACGCAGGCTTCCGCAAACGACGACATCACCGCGTCTTCCTTGGTCACATCAAGCTTGACGCCGCAAACGGCATCCGCGCCGAACTGCTTGGCGAAATCGGCCTTTGTGCTGTCGAGTGCATCCTGGTCGATGTCGGCAAGCACCACGCAAGCACCCTCGCCGATCAGGCGGGCAGCCGTTGCACGACCAATGCCGCCGGCACCGCCAGTGACGAAGGCAACCTTGCCAGCAAGGCTCTTCGGCTTCGGCATGCGCTGGAGCTTGGCTTCTTCGAGAAGCCAGTACTCGATGTCGAATGCTTCCTGCTCGGGCAGACCCTGGTATTCGGAAACGGTCGAAGCACCGCGCATGACATTGATGGCGTTGACGTAGAACTCGCTGGCGATGCGGGCAGTCGCCTTGTCGCGGGCGAACGACAGCATGCCGACGCCGGGAACGAGGAAGATAACCGGGTTCGCGTCGCGCATGGCGGGCGAATTGGCATGCTTGCAGTCGCTGTAGTAGCGGGCATAGTCGGCGCGGTAGTCTTCAAGCGCCTTGTCGAGACCGGCAACGATCGCATCCACGTCAGGCTTTGCCGGGTCGAAATTGACGATCAGCGGGCGGATCTTGGTGCGCAGGAAGTGGTCCGGGCAGCTGGTACCGAGCGCGCCTAGCGGCTGCAGGTTCTTGGAGTTGACGAATTCGAGCACGGCGTCCTGGTCGTCGAAGTGACCGAGCTTGCGCTCCGCCTTACCGATGCGGCCGCGGATTTCGGGCATCAGGCGGGCTGCAATGGCGCGGCGCTCTTCAACCGGCAGGCTCTGCGTAGCGGCGCCACCGAAGATCGTCTTGCCTTCAGTCTTTTCGGCAAACCAGACGATCGCCTTGTTGATGATCTCGAGCGTCAGCTCGTAGCAGGCCTTGGCATCGTTTGCCCAGGTAAAGAGACCGTGGCTTTCAAGCACGACGCCCTTCGAATTCGGGTTCGCCTTGACGAAAGCTTCGAGGTCCAGGCCGAGCTGGAAGCCCGGACGGCGCCATGGCAGCCAGCCGATTTCGTCGCCAAAAATCTGTTTCGTCAGGTCCTTGGAGTTCTTCGAGGCAGCGATGGCGATGATTGCATCCGGATGCATGTGGTCGACATGCGTAAAGGGCACGAAACCGTGTAGCGGCGTGTCGATCGAAGCAGCGCGGCTGTTGAGGTTGTAAGTGCAATGCGGCAGGAAGCCGACCATGCGGTCCTCATCCTCGACGCCCTTGTAGATCGCCTTCAGCGACTCGAGCTTGTCCTGATAAAGCGTCGCAAATCCGTCGAGCTTGATGGTGCCGACGTCGCCACCGGAACCCTTGACCCAGAGAACCTTTACCTTTTCGCCAGTCAGCGGATCGGTTTCCATCACCTTGGCAGAGGTGTTGCCGCCGCCATAGTTGGTGATGCGCTTGTCGGCGCCAAGCAGATTCGAGCGATACAAAAGCTTACCGGGCTCATCGAGGCCTGCCGCGTGTGAATCGTCCCAACGGTTATCAAGAAGCCGGACGGTTGCCGCCATGTCATCCTCCCATGTAAAATTTCTTGGAAGCGCGAACGACCTCAGCGCTCCTTTGCGGTGACGGTATCGCTCATCGAAATGGACATTGTCAATCGAAAACGATCAACTTCGATTATGTTGCAGCGCACTATGAAATTTTATGATCGTTTTTGATTGACACATTCTCACAACTGCGAAATAAGCAAGCCAGGAGGAACCCCATGCACGAACGCGAACGCCATCGCATCATATTGAGCGCCGTTCAGGAAAAGTCGGTCGTCACGATTCAGGATATTTCCGAACTGACCGAGGCTTCCGAGGCGACGATCCGGCGTGACATCGCGGCCCTTCACGTGCAGGGAAAGATCCGGCGTGTGCGCGGTGGCGCCGAAGCCGTGCACCCGCCGCAGCTCGGAAATCTCGCTGGACGCCCCTTTCGGGTTTCGGAATCAGTCAACATCGATAAAAAGCGCTCAATCGCGCGGGCAGCCGTTGATCTGTGCGACCCAGGCGATGCCATCATCATCAATGGCGGGACGACCACGTTCCAGATGGTGCACTTCATGGCGGCCCATCGCATGCAGGTGATGACCAACTCGTTTGCGATCGCCGAGCACCTGGTCAAGCACTCGAAGAATACGGTGACGGTGCCAGGTGGCGTCATCTACCGCGAGCAGAGCCTGATCCTGTCGCCGTTCGACAACGATGCGATCCGCAATTTTTACGCCCGCCGCTTCTTTATCGGTGCGCAGGGCGTCGGCCCGCTCGGCATCATGGAATCCGACGCGCAAATCATTCAGAGCGAGCAGAAGCTGATGCATCAGGCCGACGAGTTGGTCGTCATGGTCGATTCCAGCAAGTTTCACCGCCGATCGAGCCTCATTCTGTGCCGGCTCGACCGCGTTTCGACAATTATCACTGACGACGGTGTTCCCGAGGACTCCGTCCGGATGATCGAAGATGCGGGCATCAAGCTCGTCATAGCGAGCACTGTCTCGCAAGCGAAGGAGGATTCCTCGTCGGTCGCGTGAGTGGCGCCGTCAGGATGTAGTCAAGTCTTATCAACGTGGGAGGATGAAAGCATGAAACTTGCAAAGACACTCGCAATCGGCGTGGCGTTTGCCGTCGCCATGATGGCCGGCGCGGCTAGCGCCAAGGACGTCAAGATTGGTCTTGTGGTGAAATCGCTCGGCAACGGCTTCTTTGAGGCTGCCAACAAGGGCGCCCAGGAAGCAGCCAAGGAACTCGGCGGCGTGGAAGTGATCTACACCGGCCCGACTTCGACGACGGCCGAAGGCCAGATCGAAGTCATCAACTCGCTGATCGCTCAGGGTGTTGATGCCATCGCCATCTCCGCCAATGACCCGGATGCAGTTGTTCCGGCCCTGAAGAAGGCCAAGCAGCGCGGCATCAAGGTCATCTCGTGGGATTCCGGCGTCAACAAGGACGGCCGCATCCTGCAACTGAACCCGTCGTCGAACGAACTGATCGGCAAAATGTGCCTAACGCTCGCCAAGGACCACCTCGAAGGCGGCAAGGGTGACTTCGCGATCCTGTCGGCCACGACGACCTCGACGAACCAGAACATCTGGATCGACCAGATGAAGAAGCAGCTCAAGGACTTCCCGGGCCTCAACCTCGTCACCACCGTTTACGGCGACGATCTGTCGGACAAGTCCTATCGCGAAGCCGAAGGCCTGCTGAAGTCGAACCCGAACGTCAAGGTCATCGTCGCTCCGACGACGGTCGGCGTTCTGGCCGCTTCCAAGGTCGTCGAAGACAAAGGCCTTGTCGGCAAGGTCTATGTGACTGGCCTCGGTCTGCCGTCGGAAATGGCTGGCGCGATCAAGTCGGGTGCAACCAAGGAATTCGCCATCTGGAATCCGATCGACCTCGGCTACTCCGCAACGCAAATCGCCTACCATCTCGTAAAGGGAGACGCGACTGGCAAGCCGGGCACCGAAGTCGAAGCCGGCCGCATGGGCAAGATCAAGATCGGCGAGAACGGAGAAGCTGCTATGGCCGACCCGTTCGTCTACAATGCGTCGAACATCGACCAGTTCTCGAAGGTCTTCTGAGCCTGAATTCGCTCAAGAAATAGAACCCGGCGGCTAAAGCCGCCGGGACCTTGCAATTCGACACCGGTAACCGCTGATGAACACCGCCCTTCAACAACCCGTCGCAGGCCTCAAGACCGAGGACGCGCCCGCCATTCTGGAAATGCGTGGCATTTCGCAGATTTTCCCCGGCGTGAAGGCGCTCGACAACGTCAGCATCGCGCTCTATCCGGGCAAGGTCACTGCCCTGATCGGCGAAAACGGCGCCGGCAAGTCAACACTCGTCAAGATCCTGACCGGCATCTATCGGCCAAACGAAGGCGAGATCATCGTTAACGGCAAGCCCACGACCTTCGCCAATGCGCAGGCCGCCATCGACGTCGGCGTCACCGCCATCCACCAGGAAACCGTGCTCTTCGATGAGCTGACGGTTGCAGAAAACATCTTCCTCGGCCATGCGCCGCGCACAAGGTTCCGCACGATCGACTGGAAACTGATGAACAGTCGCTCTAAGGAATTGCTGCATTCGCTTGAAAGCAACATCGATCCGACGATCCGCCTTAAGGATCTCTCGATTGCTCAGCGCCATCTCGTCGCCATCGCGCGAGCGCTTTCGATCGAAGCACGCATCGTCATCATGGACGAGCCGACCGCAGCACTATCGCGCAAGGAAATCGATGATCTCTTCCGCATTGTCGAGGGGCTGAAGGCGCAGGGCAAAGCCATCCTCTTCATCAGCCACAAGTTCGACGAACTTTACGAGATTGCCGATAACTTCGTCGTTTTCCGCGATGGTCGTGCTGTTGGCCACGGCCAACTCAAGCAGACGCCGCAAGATGATATCGTCCGGCTCATGGTCGGCCGTGATGTCGAGAATGCGTTTCCCAAGGTCGACGTGGCCATCGGCGGCCCGGTGCTCGAAGTCGAGAAATACTGTCACCAGACAGAGTTTCGCAATATCTCGTTCACCCTTCGCAAGGGTGAGATCCTCGGTGTCTACGGGTTGATCGGTGCGGGTCGTTCCGAGCTCTGCCAGTCCCTCTTCGGTATCACCAAGCCTGCATCCGGCACGCTGAAGCTTGAGGGGCAGTCGCTTTCAGTCCATTCCCCGCTTGATGCTATCCGAGCCGGCATCGTTTATGTGCCGGAGGAGCGTGGCCGCCACGGCTTGGCCCTGCCAATGCCGATCTACCAGAACATGACCCTGCCATCACTCACGCGTACATCGCGCAAGGGCTTTCTGAAGGCGGCCAATGAATTTGCGCTCGCCCGCAAATATGCCGAACGCCTGGATCTGCGCGCTGCAGCACTCTCCGTTCCTGTCGGAACGCTATCTGGCGGTAATCAGCAGAAGGTCGTGATCGGTAAATGGCTGGCGACATTGCCCAAGGTGATCATCCTCGATGAACCGACCAAGGGCATCGACATCGGTTCGAAGGCTGCTGTGCACGGTTTTATCAGCGAGCTTGCCGCCGAGGGCCTATCGATCATTATGATCTCGTCGGAACTGCCGGAGATCATCGGAATGTCCGACCGCGTCCTCGTGATGAAGGAAGGCCTGATGGCCGGTCTCTTCGAACGCAAGGATCTGACGCCGGAAACGCTGGTTCGCGCCGCGACCGGTAATGCTTGAGGTAATCGGAATGTCCAGACTCCTAAAAAAGCGCGAAACGCTGCTCTTCGTCATTATCGCGGTCATGGTCGCGATCTTCTCGACAAGAGCCCAGGATTTCGCAACGCCCGGCAACCTCGCCGCAATCTTCAATGACACGTCCATCCTTATCATCCTTGCGCTCGCGCAGATGACAGTCATTCTCACCAAGTCGATCGACTTGTCGGTTGCTGCAAACCTTGCCTTCACGGGCATGGCGATCGCGATGATGAATGCCGCCTATCCCGACCTGCCCCTCATCGTGCTCATCCTCGCGGCGATCCTGATCGGCGCCTTTCTCGGTGCGATCAATGGCTTCCTCGTCTGGGCACTGGAAATTCCGCCGATCGTCGTCACGCTCGGTACGCTCACCATCTATCGCGGCATGGCTTTCGTGCTGTCTGGCGGCGAATGGGTCAACGCGCACCAGATGACGCCGACGTTCCTCAACGTTCCGCGCACTGTCGTCCTTGGCATGCCGGTTCTCAGCTGGGCTGCGATCGTCATTGTCGCCCTGATCTACATGCTGTTGAAATACAGCCAGTTCGGCCGTTCCACCTATGCTGCGGGGGGCAATCCGACGGCCGCGGTCTACGCCGGCATTGATGTCGGCTGGACGAAGTTCCTCGCCTTCGTTCTATCAGGCGCGCTTGCCGGCCTTGCAAGCTATCTCTGGGTGTCGCGCTACGCCGTCGCCTATGTCGATATCGCCAGCGGCTTCGAACTCGACAGCGTTGCGGCCTGCGTCATCGGCGGCATCTCGATTGCCGGCGGCGTCGGCTCGGTCATCGGCACTGTGCTTGGAGCTCTGTTTCTCGGCGTCATCAAGAACGCACTTCCCGTCATCGGCATCTCACCGTTCACGCAGATGGCGATTTCGGGCACCGTCATCATTCTCGCCGTCGTCTTCAACGCAAGGCGCGAGCGCAATCGCGGTCGCATCATTCTGCGCGACAAGGCCGCAGCAGAGATCCCCGCAGAGGTGGCAGCATGAGCACCGTCGTTCCCACCCCGAGCGAAAAGCGCGTCATCCCCGATCGCCTCGGCACGCCGTTCAAGCGCATCATGTCGAGCTGGGAGGTTCTGCTCTTCGGGGTCGCCGTCTTCATCTTCATCTTTAACTCTCTGGCATCCCCCTACTTCCTGGACGCCTGGAACCTGTCGGACGCGACCTTCAACTTCACGGAAAAGGCGATGATCGCCTTTGCCATGGCGCTGCTCGTCATTGCCGGCGAGATCGACCTTTCGGTTGCCGCCATTATTGCGCTAGCCTCGACAGCCATGGGAGCGGCAGCGCAAGTTGGCGTCGGAGCACCCGGCTTGGTCCTCATCGGCATTGGCGTCGGCCTGCTGTGCGGCATGTTCAACGGCTTTCTCGTCTCCGTCATGAAGCTGCCGTCGATCGTCGTCACGATCGGCACGATGAGCCTGTTCCGCGGTATTTCCTATATCGTCCTCGGCGACCAGGCCTATGGCGGTTATCCGGAGGATTTCGCCTTCTTCGGCCAGGGTTACGTCTTCTGGGTCTTCTCCTTCGAATTCGTGCTCTTCATTGTGCTGGCAATCGCCTTTGCGATCCTGCTGCATGCCACGAATTTCGGCCGCCAGGTCTATACGATCGGCAATAACGACTTCGCCGCCCGCTTCTCGGGCATTCCGGTCGAGCGCGTGAAATTCATTCTCTTCATCCTGACCGGCGTCATGAGCGGCGTTGCCGCCGTCTGCCTGACCTCGCGGCTTGGTTCTACCCGTCCCTCGATTGCCCAGGGATGGGAACTCGAAGTCGTCACCATGGTCGTACTCGGGGGTGTCTCGATCCTCGGCGGCTCGGGCAAGATCGGTGGCGTCGTCATCGCCGCCTTCGTCATGGGCCTCGTCACCTTCGGGCTCGGCCTGTTGAATGTCCCTGGCATCGTCATGTCGATCTTCATCGGCCTGCTTTTGATCATCACCATCGCGATCCCGATCGTCGCACGCCGCCTCAAGGCCATGAGCTCCAAATGACGCTGGAAAAACACGCCTTCAAGATGACGCTCAACCCCGGCATGGAAGCCGAGTACCGGAAGCGGCACGACGAAATCTGGCCGGAACTGATCGATCTGCTGCACCAGTCCGGCGCCAGCGATTACTCGATCCATCTCGACCGCGAAACGAACACGCTGTTCGGCGTTCTGACACGTCGCGCCGATCATACGATGGCAAGTCTGCCCGAGCATCCCGTCATGAAGAAGTGGTGGGCGCATATGGCTGATATCATGGCGACGAACCCGGACAATTCTCCCGTCCAGAGCGACCTCGTCACTGTCTTCCATATGCCATGACACCGAACTATAGCCGCATCGCCGTTCTCGATATCGGCAAGACCAATGCCAAAGTGGTGGTCCTGGACAGCGCGACGGGCGCCGAGGTCGCAGAGGCGAGGACCCCGAACACGGTCCTCAGGGACGGTCTCTATCCGCACTACGATATCGACAGGCTCTGGTCCTTCACGTTGGATGCCCTTTGCTCCTTCGCCAAGGAGCCTGGTTTCGACGCCATCTCGATCACTACCCATGGAGCGTCGGCTGCGCTTCTCGACAAGGCCGGCAATTTGGCCATGCCGGTGCTCGATTACGAGCACGAATATCCCGCCGATATTCGCGATGCCTATGCGCGGCTGCGCCCCCCCTTCGAGGAAACCTTTTCGCCGCACCAAACCATGGGCCTGAATATCGGCGCACAGCTGCATTACCAGAAGACCGCCTTGCCCGATGACTTTGCCAAGGTGGTAACGATCCTCACCTATCCGCAATACTGGACAGCGCGACTGACCGGCATTGTGTCTAACGAGGTAACCTCACTCGGCTGCCACACCGATCTCTGGAACCCGCGTGAGGGCCGCTATTCCTCGCTGGTCGACGCGCTTGGCGTCCGCGATCTCATGGCGCCGATCCGCTCTGCCTTCGATCCGCTCGGGCCGGTTCTGCCTGATATTGCCGAAGCGATCGGCCTCACCCGTGAGATCCCTGTCTATTGTGGCATTCACGATTCCAACGCGTCACTTCTGCCGCATCTGATTGATCGAGCAGCACCGTTCGCAGTTGTCTCGACAGGCACATGGGTGATCAGTTTCGGTGTCGGCGGAGATCTCGATCACCTCGATCCCAAGCGCGACACACTTGCCAATGTCGATGCCTATGGCCGAGCTGTTCCCTCCTCCCGGTTCATGGGCGGACGCGAATTTGAAACGATCTCAGGCGAGATCGGACATGTTGACAAGGAAGAGGTTGCCTCGGCAATCGGGCAGGTCATCGTGAAAGGTCTGATGCTGCTTCCGAACGTTGTACCCGGCTCCGGACCGTTCCCGGGCAAAAACGCACGCTGGCTCAACGCGCAGAGCGCGACCCGCGAAGAGCGGTATGCCGCGCTGTGCCTCTATCTCGCATTGATGAACCAGGCCTGCCTCGACCTGATTGGCGTGCAGGGCCCGGTTATCGTCGAAGGACCTTTTGCACTCAATGATTTCTATCTGATGCTGCTTGCCGCACTCACCAATCGCGATGTCATCGCCATCCCCGGATCGACCGGTACGAGCCAGGGTGCCGCCCTTTTGACCGGCATCAAGCCGCCTGCCGGCGGCGAGCGGCATATTGCGCCGAGCGCCATACCCGGGCTCGGCGCCTACCGCCAGGCTTGGCACGCAGCGGTGGCATAACAGTCTTTCCATCGCGACACCTCGCTCCATCTTAGCGTTAGCTATAGGCTCGCGACTCAAAGAAAATGGAGGAGACCTTATGGCAGCTTCAGCCGCCGCACCCTTTGATCCGCGTGCGCTTGCAGCAAAACTACACGGCCTGCGCCGTTCACAAAGCCAGGCGCCGACGGCGGAATTTGCGCTGCCTGCCGATCTCAGGCACGCAATGGACGCGCAGAATTTTCTTGTCGCCGATGAGGCTATCGAAAGCAATGCCTGGAAAGTGACCGTCTCGCCCGATGGGCAGGCCGTGACCGCGCCACTGCATCCCTATGTGCAAGCCGACTCTGGAGCGCGGATTCCCTGGCAGAGAGGCACAAAGTTCGAGGCAGAGATCGCTGTGCGCCTCGGTCGCGACCTGCCGATCCGCCGCGAGGGCAGCTACAGCCGCGCCGACATCGTCGATACGATCGACGCCGTTCATCTCGGCGCGGAACTTCTGGCGAGCGCGGTCGAGGAGAGCGGCAAGACCTCCTTCCTGCTATTCCTGGCCGATCGGCTTGGAAACAGCGGCTATGTGCTCGGTCCTCGGGTGGAAAAGTCGGCCATCGATGGGGCAAGCGGCACGCCGCTCAAGATAACGTTCAACGGCCAGCCAATCTTTGACGCGCCAGCTCAGCATCCGAAGGGCGATGTGCTGACATGGCTTTTGGCCTACGCCAACGATGGCCTGCGGCCGAACACGTCGCTCAAGGCCGGGGCGCTCGTCACAACGGGCACGCTGTGCGGCGCGATCGAACTCGTCACGCCTGGGGATATTGAAATTGCTTTTGGCGATACTGCCTTTTTCCGTTTCGCCCTCGTCTGAGCCGAGCCGATTGCAGGAAACCAGAAAAAATGTCCCAGCGCCAGACGGGCGATCGCGTCCCCTTCGGCGAACCGGTCTTTCCATTGCGTGAGCGGCACCTTGTTCAGCAGCTCCGCAACCTTGATGTGAAAGGCGTCCCACTTGTCGCCGCTGATGCCCTGCGTATCGTTCAACAAGCCTTCCGGGATATCTTTCAGGTTGAGTTCTTTTATGACCTTTTGGGTGACGTGAACCTACACGATCTGAAGGGTGACATTGCCAAGACGCGCTGCATCCGAGCGCGAGCCTCCGCCATAGATCAAGGCAAGCGCCAAAAGACGACGCGCCTGCGCCGCATGCTTGCTCTTGCGGGCCAGACGCCGAAGACCTTCCGCGTCAAAATCCGCCCGTAATGAGATCGCTGCTCCCATCGCAAACCTCCCCTTTTGCAACAGAGATTCTGATTCATCGTCAATTGGGAAGCTCAAGTGTCTCACTCAGCAAGAGGGCGTATTAATCCCTGTCAGCTTGCCGGATTGCGCGCGGTGACGATCCACGCCGCGCCATCGATCATCACCGACCGCTCACCGGGGCAGCCCGCGAAGGCGGCACGAACCGCAGCCGAAGCGCGAGCGCGGATATCGTCGGGCTGATTGACGAGCGCGCGCGACAGCGGGCCGACTTCGAGTGTCATTTTCACCGCGTCGTCGAGCGCCGCATCCCGCGTCTCCCCCTTGCCGAACGGGATGGAGGCATCGAACGGCGCGATAGCGACATCGGTGAAACCAGCCACCGTTAGAACGCGCGCCACCCGCCCCTGATCGCCAAACGAGAACGGGCCGGGCGCTTCGGGATCGGGCGGCGTCATCGGCGGGAGGATGCCCTTGATCGCGCCCATCGGCAAGCGCACCCAATCGTTCTCGGCCATGGAGCGCCAGCAGACGAAAGCGACCCGCGCGCCCGGCTTGAGCGCACGGCGCATATGAGCGAACGCCCCTGTCGGATCGTCAAAGAACATCACTCCGAAGCGCGAGAACAGGATGTCGAACGCGCCCTCGGGCAACTCGGTGCTGCTGGCGTCGGCCACCTGGAACAGGGCCGGCGTATCCTGCGGCGCTCGCGCGCGCGCTCTGCCGATCAGCGGTGCGGATATGTCCACGCCTAGCACATGGCCCCCCGCGCCGACGCGGGCGGCCAGATCCAGACTGGACGCTCCCGCGCCGCAGCCGACGTCCAGCACGCGTTCGCCGGTGGCGGGCGCGGCCGCTTCGATTGCTGCCTGGCCGAACACCGCCATCATGGCATCGAGCCAGGCCTGGTAAGCGACCCAGCGCTCCCCGCTTTGGCCTTTCCAGTCGGCTACCTGATAAACATATTCCTCTGTCATACCATATCCTTGCTCTGATCCGTTCTTGACCAGGCTATCCGCCCGCGTGGTCGTTGCCACCATGGGCGGCGATGAACATGGCGACGGCCGACCGGCAATAGGATTCAATTTCGTTATCGTCCTCTCCTCTCGCCTGATCGAAGCGTGCGATAATCAGGAGATCGCATCCTTTGAAAAGCGCAGCAAACAAGCGGGCGGACCGGAGGGGATCTGGCACGTTCAGAACCGCCTTCGCGTGCAACTGACGCAACAGGGCCTCGATTTGGGCGATGATATGGGCGGGGCCGGCTTCGTAATGGAGCTTGCTTAACGACCTTTGATTGGTCTTGTCGGCCATGACCATGGCTTCGACACCGCTGACGTCCGGGCGCAACAGCGTGCGAAGCAGGGATGATCCCACCGCCATGAGCTGATCTTCGACCGAACCGTCGACGCCTTCAAAAAGGGACTGTGGTACAAACTGATAGCAGCGGGCCGTAAAGGCCGCCCCGAACAGCGCCTCCTTGTTCTCGAAGTGCTTGTAGATGCTGAGCTTGGATATCTTCGCTCGCTGGGCGACCTTGTCCAATGTCGTCGCGTGAAAACCCAATTCCGCAAAGAGTTCGCTCGCGGCGTCGACTATCGTTTGGCCAAGCGCCTCGTTGGTGGGCCGGCCGCGCCGGCCCTGGCTTTTTTCGGTCACGGCAATTGCGATCCTTGACAGTATCGTTATTGTTGAATTACGATAACATGCAGTATCCGAAATGTGCAAGCCAAAGAATGGATTTTTACCCTGTCCTCCAAATCACTTTTCCCTGGGCCGCTTGGCGATATCGAATGCGTATCGCTGGACGAAATTTTGCGCCAGACCCAGCCCAACCCCCTCCATCAACAACACGGAGCTTATCACCATGGATGACGTCATCATCATCGGCGGCAGCTTTGCCGGTCTCGCCGCCGCCCTGCAGCTCGGCCGTACCCGCCGCAAGGTCACCGTTCTCGATACCGGCCTGCCGCGCAATCGCTTCGCTGGCCACTCGCATGGCCTGCTTGGCCACGATCACAAGCCACCGCTGGAGATCCTGGCTGAGGCGCGGCAGCAACTGGCGCGTTATCCCACGGTCAAGCTGGTCAATGCGCGGGCCGACAGCATCTCCGGCACCATCGACAATTTCTCCGTCCTCACTGGCGATGGCGAAAGCCTTGGGGCGCGCCGCCTGATCCTAAGCTATGGCGTTGCCGACCAGATGCCTGATGTTCCGGGCTTTGCCGAAAGCTGGGGCACATCCATCGTGCCCTGCCCCTATTGCGATGGCTTTGAAGTCGCCGACCAGCATTGGGGCCTCGTCTGGTCCGGCCCGCAGTCGCACACTTATGTGAGACTGTACCACGATTGGACCGACACGCTGACGGTCTTCGCCGATGGTCACGACATTGCACCCGATATCCAGGCCGATCTGGCGCGCCGCAACATACCTGTCGTTGATGGCCGGATCGCCGAAATCGCCCATCACCGGGGCCATATCACCACCGTTAATCTTGAAAGTGGCCGCAATGCCGCGGTCGATATCCTGTTCGCGCATCCGCGCAACAAGCCGTCCGCAAGCCTGCATGAATCACTGGGCCTCGCCACGGTCAATACGCCCCTCGGCATCGCCCTCAAGGTAGACGAGCGCCGCGAAACCAGCACGCCCGGCATCTATGCTGCCGGCGATCTTGCAAACCCAGCCATGGCCTCGGTCACCACGGCAATATCGCACGGCGCGACGGCGGGTATCTCCGCCCAGCAGTCGATGCTGGTTTGAAAGCACAGATTCCCTTCTCCGGTTGCCGCGGCTCTCGGATTCTGAAGGTTGCGGGCCGGTGTCATCGAAAACCGACTGGCCGGCTGACCCCGCAGTTTACCCGGCGCCTGAGGAGACGCACATGTCCAAAGCCAGAGACACCAAAGCCAGCATCAGCATCTCTGGTCCGACCACCCTTGGAAAAAGGCTGACAGACATGGAGTTCGAACACGTCACCTTCGACCTGCCACACGGCACTTTTCACGCGCTGCAGGGTGGTGATCCCGATGGTCAACCGACGCTCGTCTTGCACGGCTTCCCGGACCATCCGCCGACCGCGACGCCCTTCCTTGCCGAGCTCGGCCGCCGCGGACGTCACGTCGTCACACCCTGGCTTCGCGGTTACGCGCCGTCCCCGACCGCGGGGCCGTTCGACTTCGCAGCCCTCACCAGCGACGTGCTCGCGCTGATCGACCGCCTCTCTGGCGTCTGTGTGATCTGGCCCAGTGGCTCTGGGAGGCGCTTCGTGTGTCGGTGAGCGAACAGACGCAGAGCCGGGAGGTGCGTGCCATGGGCTACCGCAAGCTGGCAGCGCGACCGAAACATCATGCGCAGGACCCTCAAGCGAGTGAGGCGTTTCAAAAAACGTCCCCGCCGCAGTGGTAGAGATCGCAAACGGGGCCGCTCAAGGCAAGCGAATAGAAATCTGGTTTCAGGACGAGGCCCGGATCGGTCAAAAGAACAAGATCACCCGCCGCTGGGCAAAGCGGGGCCCAAGGCTGTCCGCGCCGCATGATCAGCGCACACGCTCAGCCTATATCTTCGGTGCCATCTGCCCCAAGCTCGGCAAGGCTGCCGCTCTCGTGATGCCCTGGTATGATACTTACGCCATGAACCAACATCTTGCAGAAATATCCCATCATGTTGCCGATGACGCGCATGCCATCGTCGTCATGGACCAAGCGGGATGGCACATGTCCAACAATCTCGTCGTGCCGGACAACATCACGATCCTGCCCCTCCCGCCTAAGTCGCCGGAGCCTAACCCCGTCGAAAATCTCTGGCTCTTCGTGCGCGAGAACTGGCTGTCGAACCGCATCTTCAAATCCTACGACAATATCGTCGACAATTGCTGCGATGCCTGGCGCAAACTCGAAACCCGGCCTTGGCGCATCATGTCCATCGGGCGCAGAGACTGGGCAAATGGGTTCTGATCAATGAGGATGCGTATACGCCAGAAGCCACCGATACCCACTGCACCTCGGCCAACAAATTGGAGCCCGTCAACTCTGCAAATGCGTCCTTCGCAAACGCTGATTGGGCGGGAAGCGAACATGGTGAAGACGTCTTCCTCGGCGGAAGTCGCTCGCCCATTTTTGCGGTCGCTTTGCCGAGCCGACTCCAGAGCAGGGCGACGAGATTATCGCCCTTATTATCGAGGCCAACATGCAGTTGCGTGTTGCCGAGGCGAGCGAGCGAGCGACTTTGACTACACCGACGCTCGGAAACAACCCGCCTGCCCTATGCGTCCACGAAATCAGTGCTGCGTGTGATGGCCTCCCATGCGTCGATCTCCTCGGCGACGTGATCGATTTTGCTTCGCGCGCGCCGGAGAGCATCGCTTCCCAGTAGGAGATGGAGCGGAGCCTTATCGCAGTCCACGAGAGCCAGGATTGCCTGCGCGGCGAGAACCGGATCGCCGGCCTGTCGGCCATGGGCAGCGTCAAAGGCTGCTGAACTCTTCCCGACCGATTCCGCGTACGCTTCACCGGCGGCATCGCTCTTTCGGATGGAGTGGCCCGATAGGAAATCCGTGCGGAATGCACCCGGGGCGACCGCTGTGACTTTGATACCGAACGGCGCGACCTCCAGCGCAAGGGCCGCCGACATCCCTTCTAGGGCAGCTTTGGCGGCAGAATACATGGCGGTTCCGACGCCAGGGGCGCGGCCTGCGACAGAGGTGACATTGACGATATGACCACGTCCCTGCGCTCGCAAGTGCGGTAGGGCTGCCTTGATGATGCGGAATGGGCCGAAGACGTCGACGGCAAAAAGCCTTGCGACATCCTCGTTGGCTGCCATCTCGAGCGCGCCGAGTAGGCCATAGCCCGCGTTGTTGACGATAACGTCAATCTGTCCCGCGATCTCAAAGGCCCGACGTGTGACAGCCTCCGCGGCCTCGCCGTCGCTAAGGTCGGCCGAAAGAATGTGCAACCGACCCGGACCGTGTTCTATGGGCAGGTCGGTCCCGCGGACCGTGCCAATGACAGTATCGCCCCTTGCTAGCCCTGCCTCGGCCAGTGCTTTCCCAAGGCCGCGTGAAATGCCGGTGATGAACCAAGTGGTCATGAAATGCTCCTTCGCTTTCGACAAGAAGGAACTTGCCACATCGCCTGGCGCTGTATAATCCGCAGGAAAGTGAATGTCCTTGTTAGGCAAACTTAACAATGCAAGACATGTTGGTGGACAAGCTTCCGGCGGGCAACGACTACAATCAAATGCGCGCCTTCATCGCCGTTGCCGAATACCTGAGCTTCAGCCGCGCCGCAGAGGTGCTCGGTGTGTCGCCATCGGCACTTAGCCAGATGATCCGCAGCTTTGAGGAACGGGTGGGAATGAGGCTCCTCCATCGAACGACCAGGAACGTATCACTGACGGAGGTTGGCGAGAACCTGTTCCGACGCGTTCGACCCGCGGCGTTCGAGTTGGGTGAAGCCCTGGCACAGACAAGAATTGCTGGCGAGCGACCGGCGGGCACTGTCCGCGTCCACACGTTCCGCTCGGCGGCGCAGAAGCATATCGAACCAATCCTCACGAGCTTTGCCGAACGCTATCCCGACATCGTGCTCGACATCACGATCGATGATGAGGCGGTTGACATCGTCGCTCGAGGCTATGATGTCGGGCTAAGGATCGGCGAGGTCATTGAACGAGATATGGTCGCTGTCCGTCTGGGACCTGAGTTACGCCAACTGGCTATCGCGACACCTGACTACTTCCGCCGGCATGGTCGTCCCGAGCATCCGCGTGATCTTGTCCACCACCGATGCGTACGGTGGCGCTGGCCTGGACATCGGGCGCCTTATGCGTGGGAATTCTTCGAGAACGACGCATGGTTCAGCGTCGCCGTCAACGGTCCCCTCATCGTGAGCGACAAGGAAACGGCGGTGAATGCTGTTCTTCAAGGGCTGGGAATAGGATTTGCGGTCGAGGACACGGTAGCCGATTATCTTGCGCAGGGACGCTTGATCAGTTGCCTCGAAGCTTGGTCCGCGCCGTTCCCGGGTTGGTTTGTCTGCTACCCGCAGCAGCGGCAGATGGCTCCTGCCCTGCGAGCGTTCATTGATGCCGTCAGGTCTGGGCTGTCCGTTCCCATTGCTGAGCTTTCAGGAGGAGCAAATGTTGTCGGCTGAACAGAAGGACGAGTTTGTCCGCCTCTTCGACGCGCAACTCCCATCAAGTGAAGGCGATGCAGACGCATATCTGGAAGTCGATAGCTTCCGAATGTTCGCCGCTACGGAACAAGGCGACCTGCTCGCCCGCCTTGCCCTCTCTAGCAGCGAGACGATGGATCTGGCGATCAATCCTCTCTGTGCTGTGCGCCTTGCGGCGACGATCCTCGATCTCGTTGGCAGGTCGGGTGACTTCGTGGTCGATCTCACCCTTTATGATGCCCAGACCGGCGAGCAGATGGTACGGCTACGCCCTTGAGTGGAGGCGTAAGTTCACGCATCCAATATACTGTTGCCCTGCCACGATCCGCTCGATGTCAACCCGCCCGCTGTGCTCATTGCAAGGCAGCCGGACGACGTCTGAGGCTGACCGTGCCCCCGCAGAGACGACAGCCGTCGGCTCAGTAAGATATCTGCGCCACGATGGGGCAATGATCGGAAATGGCGAGCTTTTGATCGCTACCATCAGGTTTGGTTCCCGCTATGCTGCTACCGAGATCGCCGATGCTTAAATGCTTGGCACCTTGTGAATTTTTGACCCCGCGCCCGACAAGGATGTGATCAAGGCCAACCGGGTTGCCGCAACCAAGATATCCTGGCGCGCTTAGCAAAGCGCGCTCTTCGCGGTCCAACGGACGGCTTTCGCTAACATCGCAGAGCAGCGAGCCGACCTCATTCGTCTCGCAGTGTTCGTCGAGTAGGCGCATCACGCTAGTGGCTGGCGCACCGTCAATTAGATCCTCGATCAAGGAATTGGTGAGCGAAGCCGGTATGTGTGGTGATGCTGGCGAACCACCGTCCGTCCTGACGGGCGAGAGATCACGCAGTTCATGCCAAAAGTTTCTGTTAAAGTCGCCCATTAGGACCACTTTGGCATCGTCAGATGTCTCGCGCTCGATCCACGCTTCGAGCGGCTCGACTTGCTGCTGCAGTATAGGGCAATGATCTCCGGGCGACGCTAGCCTGCCGTTCTCGAAGGGCGAGACGCATCTGGATTTCAAATGGACGGACAGTATCCGGACGGTCGTCCCGTCGATATCGAGGGAGAGGGCCAGGCCGGGCCGAGGCCGCTCACTTTCGGGATTGCCGGGAAGGCTTACAGGGTCCTCGACGGCACAAGAGATCTTAGTTCCCACTGATTTCTTCCACGCAATCACGATACGCTGAACCTTGTATCCAACGACCGTGCAGAAATCGTACTGATTGCCGTGATCCGGAAGGATTTCCCGAATGGAATCCTCTCCGTTGACTTCTTGGAAGGCAATAATGTCTGCGGGCACCGAGGATGCGACGTATCTTGCAAGGCTTTTATGCCGTTCTTGGTATCCGGCAGGTTTTACGAAGACAATCTTGTTGTCCCGATCTCGGTAAACGCCGCAAACGGGAAACCTCGTCGTATCCCAGCCGTCGATTTTGAAAGCGTCGACGAACCAGCCGGGTTTGGAATCCGGACCGCTTCCCTCGCGCCAGACATCAGCCGTGGCATCTTTGACATATCGCTTGCTGCAGAGGTCAATCCACTGGTTGGCCGTCGCCAAATCCATGTGCCAGCCAAGGTTCCAGCTTGCGATCGTAACGTCTTTTGCTTGGGCGCTAAAGCCGCAAGCAAGCATCCATGACAATGCAACTGCGAACCTCAACATGAACGCCCCTTGCTCAGAAGTTGGTTCGCAGAGATAGATACAATTTTAGCTTTGGCGCAAGTACAACGATAGCGATCGGCTATGGCCGGGCTTGCCCGTCAAGCTTCGGCGTTCCGGCGAGCTGACACCGTCAACCAGATCGCGGAAATCAGAAAGTAGAAGGCACCGAAGGCGGCATATGGGGCGACGTCGAGAATGGAAGGCGGCGTGGTACCGAGCGATTGGGTGATCATAAACCCGCCAGCCAGGCAGGACTGGCCTCCGCTCAGGATCATCGCCCACTGCGCACCATAGCCGCGCCACCGGCGGACACCGGTCATCAGCTGGAGTGCACCGGACAGAATGGCCCAAACACCAAACACGGCCAAAATGGCATAGGTGCTTTTCGTCGCGGCCAAGATCACGGTAAGCGTCGTAACGGTGCTGACGAAGATGTTGAGGGTTTGCGAGCTGTTCGCTTTGAAGCCGCCATTTGTGCGGGCGTCGACAAGGTTCGCAACGGCATCCCATGCAGGGTAGATTACGAGTAATCCCGATGCCAAGATCGGGTTGCCGGCGTAGAGAATGGCGGCCGCCACCCAGATGATCGAGAAGGCTGCACGCACGTAGTAATAGGATCGCAACCAGTTGGACTGCGAGGATTGTTGGCTGATCATAGCTGACTCCGTTTATGTTTTGTCTACCTTCTAGTAGGTAGCATTGAAAATTCTGTCAAGTAGTTATAGATTTCCTATAGAACGTTGACAGGCTTCCTACCAATAGGTAGGAACAGCCATGGAGACAATGCCTTCGACCTCGGACAAGATATTGGACATCGCGCAGTCACTCATCGTGAGAGGTGGCTACAATGGCTTCAGCTATGCCGATATCTCGGGTGCCATTGGAATCCGGAAGGCAAGCATCCATCATCATTTCCCGACCAAGAGCGAGCTGGTCGTGGTTCTCGTTGATCGATATCGTCGGCAAGCATCCGAGGGCCTCAAGGCCCTGGACGAGAGCTTTCCCAACCCGCTCGAGCGACTGAAAGCTTATCTCGGCTATTGGCAGCAATGTATCAAGGACGCATCGGCACCGATCTGCGTCTGCGCCATGCTCGCCGGCGAGATGGCAATGTTGCCAGAGGAGGTAGCCGCGAGAGTGCGTGCGCATTTCCAGCGGTTGGCTCAATGGTTGAATGACGTTTTGAAGGCTGGGGCGGACCAAGGCGCATTCCAGCTCACCAAAAAGCCCGCTGACGAAGCTCAGTTATTCATGGCAACAGTGCACGGCGCGATGTTGTCAGCGCGGGCCCTGGACGATCCCAAGCTGTTCAACGTCATCACAAAACCTCTACTCGACAGATTGAAGGCAGCTGGCGTCGGTTGGAATTCGTGAAGGTCACGCAAGGTAATCACTACATCCGTGTTCGCGTCCCAGGCGCTTGCTGACGGGCGCGGGAGTACCCTTTGTGAAACCGCTGCGACAAACCGTTCAGTGAAGCGCGCCCAGCTATGTCGCCGTCCCAAATCGTGCCGGTTGTGAGCGATAGAATCGGTTTCTATCGCTCACAAATTGTAGGAGCATGAGTTATAGAAAGGACGTCTATACCTCATGAAGTGGAATTGGACGCAGCAAGCTTGGCCTCAATTCATTTATGACGAGGCTCACCTCAAGACACTGGAAGATCGTTTTCTTCTATCTTCTGGGGAAGTGATCGGGGCTGTCCGTCACATCCGTGATGAGGAGCGCAATCTGCTGTCTGTCGAGCTTTTAAGCGACGAGGCCGTAAAAACCTCGGAGATAGAAGGCGAAATGCTCGATCGACTGAGTGTCCAATCCTTGTTGCGCCGGCAATTCGGTCTCGATGCTGACAACTGTCCCGTAAAGCCGCAAGAGCGTGGGATCGCCGAAATGATGGTCGATGTGTACGAGACCTGTTCGGGCCCACTCAATCACGAAACGCTGTTTCGCTGGCATGGGATGCTGATGACAGGAAACCGTCATCTTGAAACGATCGGCAGATATCGGACCCATGACGACGCCATGCAGATCGTGTCCGGCCGTCTCGACCAGCCAACCGTTCACTATGAAGCTCCACCGTCAAGGCAAGTGCCGGCAGAAATGGAAGCTTTCATGGACTGGTTCAACAGATCAGCGCCGAGCGGTGAAAGTCCCCTGCCCGCTCTGACACGAGCGGGATTGGGTCATCTGTATTTCGAAAGCATCCATCCATTTGAAGATGGCAATGGCAGAATTGGCCGGGCGCTTGCGGAAAAATCACTGGCGCAGAATATCGGCCAACCGAGCCTGATCTGGCTGGTCTATTTTGCCGAAACCGTTCTCGAGGCACAGCAGACAACCCTGGAGCGTGTGGCCTTCTTCATCGCCAAGGCGCATTCCTATGACCGCTTTCGCGATCTGCTCAACGAGCGGCAGGAGAAGGTCATTGCTCGCATGTTTCGTGAAGGCCCAATGGGTTTCAAGGGTGGATTAAGCGCTGAGAACTATATCTCGATCACCCGAAGTTCCCGAGCGACCGCCACGCGCGACCTTCATGATTTAGTCGAAAAAGGTGCACTCAAGCGTGCGGGTGAGCGACGGTACACGCGCTATGCCCTAAATCTGCCTGCAATTAAATAGCGGCCGACAAGGGCACTTACCGAAGCTTCCAGCACAACGGCGCTTGTAGCTCGGTGACTGCCGGCGTCCTCAGAAAACACCTCTTTCTGTCGTCAAACGCTTGTCATTCTGGTGTTCCGCTTCGATAGCTTTGAGACTTTCGATCAGAAGATCGGACAGTGCAGCGTATCCATCCGAGGAAGGCCGCGGGATTTTGGACGCCGCGCGTGGTAACGTCGGTCCATGGAGATCGATGAGGACAGGATCGACGATGCAGTTTTGGCGCTGTTATGGCTGACGCTGCGTAACGAGCGATAGCTTAGCAGGGCTGACGAGCAAATTTCCTCGTCGCATGACGTCCCTGCGATGCCGACGGTTCGACGCGCTCCAGGCAAGAGAAATCCCTTGCACTTGCGTATCTGGTTGGGACATCTTGGTTGGCTACTCACCGAGGGGACTTTGAGCATTCTGAAGCATTCTTGATCATCTTCAGGGGAGGACGTCATGAAGTGCTGCCGCCATGCTGCTGTCACCGTGCTCTTCTTAGTGGTGACAGGCGCTGCATATGCCGATGAGGCGCCTTTCCTCCAATCGCTGGCCGGTGATTGGACCGGAGGAGGCATGATGAAGCGCACGACATCCTCGTCCCCGATCAACCTCAACTGCAATTTCAAGACGCAGGCCAGTGGCGAGGCGCTTTCGATGCAGGGAATTTGCCGTGGGATGATCGTCGTCACACGAGCGGTTTCCGCCAACATCAAAGTCAACGGCGCGCACTATGCCGGCAGTTACATCGGCCCGGCAGGGGGCGTTTCGGGCCTGCGTGGAACGCGCAGCGGCGATGCTATCAACTTCGCCGTGCGCTGGTCGAAGGTAATCAATGGCGATCGCAGCGCCAGCATGACGATCCAACGTGTGGACGACAATGCGATCCGGATCCGAACGGTCGACGTGGATCCGGCGTCCGGCCAGCAGGTCGTGACAAGCGATCTCAATCTGCGTCGCAACTGAGATCCTCTGCAGGGATAGGACCCCTCGTCTGAGCAAGTCGGGAAACCTATATAGCCGCAAAACGCCGGCGATTTTTGCCGACTGAACCGGAGATATGTATGAGCCGCGACCCGTACGAGCTTCTCGGCGTGAAAAAGGACGCCACGCAAAAAGACATTCAAAGCGCATTTCGCAAGCTCGCCAAGAAACTTCACCCCGACCTTAACCCCGGCGACAAGAAGGCGGAGAGCCGTTTCAAGGAGATTTCTGCTGCTTACGAACTGCTGAGCGACGAAGAAAAGCGCGGGCGCTTCGACCGCGGCGAGATCGACATGACCGGCGCCGAGCAGCCGCAGCGCCACTACTATCGCGACTATGCCTCGGCCGCCAACGCCGGCAATCCTTACCACAACAGTGCGGGTTTTGCCGATTTCGGCGACAGTGACGATGTATTCTCGAGCTTCTTTTCGCGACGCGCACGTGGAGGAGAATTTCGCGCACAAGGCCAGGACCGCCACTACTCGATGGAGGTGGATTTCCTCGATGCCGTCAACGGCACGAAGACACAGATCCGTTTGCCGGATGGGCCAGCGCTCGATCTGCAGATACCGCCTGGAACGCGTGATGGCCAGACGCTCAGGCTGCGAGGCAAAGGCGAGCCCGGTATCGGCGGCGGCCCATCTGGAGATGCGCTCGTGGAAATTCGCGTGCGTCCGCATCGCTTCTATGTTCGTGATGGCGACGACATTCGCTTCGATCTGCCGATTACGCTGCGCGAGGCCGTGCTCGGCGGCAAGGTGCGTGCGCCGACGCCGTCCGGTCCTGTCAACCTCACATTGCCGCCGCATTCGAACACCGGGAAGGTTTTGCGCCTGAAGGGCAAGGGCGTTCCGAAGAAAGGCGGCAGCGCTGGAGACATCTACATCTCGCTGAAGATCGTGCTGCCGGACGCTCCCGATCAACAGTTGACCGAGTTCATGACCGGCTGGACGGCAGGCGATGCGCAGGATCCGAGAAAGGGCATGGGAGCATAGCCATGGATGATCTTGAATTCCGGCGTTTTCTGAAGATCGATGTGAGGGTGCTTGAGGTCTGGGTTGAGCAGGGATGGCTGCTGCCGCAGACACGTAACGGCGCTCGCGATTTTCGCGACAGTGATGTTGCGCGGGCGCAGCTCATCCTCGACCTGACGCGGCATATGGGTGTCAACGACGCCGGCGTCGACCTCATTATGGATCTCATCGATCAGATTCATGGATTGCGCGGAACGCTTCGCGAATTGCTTACCGCCATGGAGGAGCAGGACGAGGAGGTCAAGCGCAGGCTGCGTGGTAAGCTAGACGACATCGCCGGCATCCGGGGCCTTTGACCAATCGCCTGTTGACTCCTGCTCGCAGGGCCTGGCGATATCATCTGAAAGGGTGACCACCCTCAAGGAGGCATGAATGACCCAGGATAATCATCACGAGCAGATCGACTGGCGCGAGCATGGCGTAAAGGTCATTCCAGGCAACTCACTTGATCCCAATACGGCGCAGACACCCGGAATGAACCGGGCAACGGCGATCAATCATGCGCGCGCCGGGGCCGAAAAGATATGGGCCGGCACCGTCACCATCCACGCGAATGCGAAGACCGGCGCCCATCACCACGGCGATCTCGAAAGCATCATCTATGTGGTCAAGGGAAAGGCGCGCATGCGCTGGGGCGAGCATCTCGAATTCACGGCAGAGGCCGGCCCCGGCGATTTCATCTATGTGCCACCTTACGTGCCCCACCAGGAGATCAATGCCAGCCGTGACGAGACCCTAGAATGCGTCGTCATCCGCTCCGGCCAGGAGCCGGTGGTCGTCAATCTCGATATCGAACCAGTCGAAAAGCCGGAAGACGTGCCATGGATCGATCCGATCCATAGGCAGTAACGCCCTTACAGTGAATCCTTGAGAATAGCCGCAAAGCTCGGATCAAAGGCGCGGCTGATCGGGTCGGCGGCTGCGCCAAGGGCGACGGCCCAGGGGTCGGTCATTCCAAGCTGGAAGCGAGGAATGAGCCGGTCTCGGCGATCGGCGATCGACGGTGGGAGTGGGTGCATTGCCTCGACCAGACGTCGCGCCAGGGCTTCCGGCGCGCCGCCGCAGAGGATCACGGTCTGCGGATCGAAGATCGATTCGATCAGGTGCACGCTCCAGCGCAGATCCATCACGGCTTCTTCAATCCAGCTCTGAATTCTCGCGTCATCGTTCATCGCCAGTTCGTTCACCATCGCGTAGACGCCTGGATCGGCGGGATCGATCGCCAGATGCTGGTAGAGCGAGGCGAGTGAAGCGCGATGTTCGAGTGGGGTCGGGCTGCCACTTGCCGAAAGCAGGGCCATGCCGATTTCGCCGGCATTGCCATGCGCACCGCTATAAAGTTCCCCGCCGAGGATCAGGCCGGCACCGATACCGTAACCGAGATAGAGGCAGACGGCGTGATCGAGCCCGTGGGCGGCGCCAACCATGCGCTCTGCCGTGGCGCATGCAGCCGCGTCGTTTTGCAGACGAACGCCAAGCCCTGTGCCCGTCGCAAGCGTTTCCAGCAGCGGAAATTTCTGCCAGGCTGCCATCATCCAGGGATCGTCACCGGTCGCCTCGATACCGAACGGGCCGGGCATTGCCGCACCCAGACCAACGAGCCGCCGCTCCGATTGCGCGACAAGCCCAGCAAGATCGCGACGGACCTTGTCGATGAGTTGGAGAATAACCGCTGCACCGCGTGACGGGCCATCGGGCGGCAGGTTCGCCTCGGCTCGCGTCAGCACGTTGCCGACAAGATCGACGGCGATGGCACGGGTTACGTGACGATCAATCTGTAGCCCGATCGCAAACGCCCCTTCCGGCACCAGCCGATAGGGTGTCGATGGTTGGCCCCTGCCTTTGCGTACGGCTTCCTGCGCGGTGACCAGCCCTTCCTGTTCGAGTTCGTCGATAATGTTCGACACGGTCTGCTTGGTGAGCTTCGTGGCGCGCGCCAGATCAGCGCGCGAGAGCGCCCCGTTCATCCTCAGGGCATCCATCATCACACGCCGGTTATGGGCGCTGGTGCCTTCATGATTGGTGCCACTCTTTGCCCGTATCAGGCGCGTGTCGTTCATCCTGAATTCCCTCTTGACAGCAGTAGAATATTGAAGAAGTAATAAGTCAAGACAATTGACTTAATAAGGAACCAAAGAGTTCCAGGGAACGCAACGAGCCAGAAGGCGGCTCTGACGACGCTCTGAATCTGGCAGCTGGCTCACCGGCGCCTTTTCGACAGCTGATGGCGACGACCGCCGCCCTCAGGAATTGGGTGAATGTCAAAAAACTGGAGGCTGGAATGTTGAAATCCTTAAACAAGACGCTGCTTGGAGCGGCACTGATTGGTGCATCTTTTGCGCCACACGCCTTTGCCGAAACGACGATCAATGCGTTGTTCATGGCGCAGGCCGCCTATAGCGAAGCCGATGTCCGTGCCATGACGGATGGCTTCTCAAAGGCAAACCCGGACGTCAAGGTCAATCTCGAATTCGTTCCCTACGAGGGCCTGCACGACAAGACGGTGCTCGCCCAAGGTTCTGGCGGCGGTTATGACGTCGTCCTCTTCGACGTCATCTGGCCGGCCGAATACGCGACCAACAAGGTGCTGGTCGACGTCTCCTCGCGCATCACCGACGACATGAAGAAGGGCGTTCTGCCTGGCGCATGGACGACGGTTCAGTACGACGGCAAGTATTACGGCATGCCGTGGATCCTAGACACCAAGTATCTGTTCTATAACAAGGAAATCCTCGAAAAGGCAGGCATCAAGGCCCCGCCGAAGACATGGGACGAGCTGACCGAACAGGCAAAGACGATCAAGGACAAGGGCCTTCTCGCAACGCCGATCGCCTGGAGCTGGTCGCAGGCCGAAGCCGCGATCTGCGACTACACCACGCTCGTCAGCGCCTACAAGGGCGACTTCCTGAAGGACGGCAAACCGGACTTCCAAAATGGCGGCGGTCTCGACGCGCTGAACTACATGGTGTCCAGCTACAAATCTGGCCTGACCAACCCGAACTCCAAGGAATTCCTGGAAGAGGATGTGCGTAAGGTCTTCCAGAACGGCGATGCCGCTTTTGCGCTGAACTGGACCTACATGTACAACATGGCGAACGATCCGAAGGACAGTAAGGTCGCGGGCAAGGTCGGCGTCGTCCCGGCTCCGGGCGTGGCAGGCAAGAGCGAGGCGTCGGCTGTTAACGGCTCGATGGGTCTTGGCGTCACGACCGCCAGCAAGCATCCCGATGAGGCTTGGAAGTACATCGCCTTCATGACCTCGCAGGCGACGCAGAACCAGTACGCCAAGCTTAGCCTGCCGATTTGGGCCTCCTCCTACGAGGACCAGACCGTGACCAAGGGCCAGGAGGAACTGATTGCTGCAGCCAAGATCGGTCTCGCCGCCATGTATCCGCGCCCGACGACCCCGAAGTATCAGGAACTTTCGACGGCCCTGCAGCAGGCGATCCAGGAAGCCCTGCTTGGCCAGTCCTCGCCGGAAGACGCTCTGAAGTCGGCTGCAGAAAACAGCGGTCTCTAAGCGATATAGCCGTCCAGGCGGCCTGGTGCCGCCTGGCTCCACTTTGACAATCCGATGAACTGAGAGGGCGCCTCATGTCCGGCACCTGGATGACAACGCGCGCGTGGCTTTTGATGTTGCCGCTGCTTGTCGTGATGATCGCCGTCATCGGATGGCCGCTCGTCGACACCGTAGGGCTGTCTTTCACCGACGCAAAGCTCGTCGGCACCGCCGGCAACTTCGTCGGCATCGATAACTACGTGAAATTGGTCTCCGGCTCGAATTTTCAGAAGAGCCTGATCACGACCACTTGGTTCGCGGTCATTTCGGTCGCCGCCGAAATGGTGATCGGCGTTCTTGCAGCCCTTCTCCTCAATCAGGATTTCCGCGGCCGCGCGCTGTTGCGCGCGCTGATGATCCTTCCCTGGGCGCTGCCAACGGTGGTGAACGCGACGCTCTGGCGGCTGATCTACAATCCGGAATACGGCGCGCTCAACGCAGCGCTGACGCAAATCGGCCTGATAGACGCCTATCGCTCGTGGCTCGGCGAACCGGGCACGGCGCTTGCCGCCCTGATCGTTGCCGATTGCTGGAAGAACTTCCCGTTGGTAGCGCTCATTGCGCTTGCTGCCTTGCAGGCAGTGCCGCGCGACGTCACCGCTGCCTCGCTGGTCGACGGCGCCGGCCCCTTCGCCCGCTTTCGCTTCGTGATCCTGCCTTATCTCGCCGGCCCGTTGATGGTGGCACTGGTCCTGCGCACCATCGAGGCCTTCAAGGTCTTCGACATCATCTGGGTGATGACCCGTGGCGGTCCCGCCAACAGCACGAGGACGCTATCGATCCTGGTCTATCAGGAAGCGTTCTCCTTCCAGCGCGCTGGCTCCGGTGCCTCGCTGGCACTGATCGTTACGCTGCTGGTGACGCTGCTTGCCGTCGCCTATGCCGCGCTGGTGCGCAAGACCGCAGGGAGTGCTGGCTGATGGAACGCAAGAGCCCGATCTTTTCAGTCTTCATTTATGCTTGCGCGTTGCTGCTTGCCGCCGTCATTCTCGCACCAATCCTGTGGCTGTTCATCATGAGCATCTCTCCGGCTGCCGACCTTGCTGCCAAGCCGCTGCGCTGGTGGCCGCAGTCGGCTGATTTTTCGCGTTACGGCGTCCTGTTGTCGACCATCGAAAACAGCGCTGGCGCGGCCTTCACCTCGTCGCTCAGAAACAGCATCGAGGTTGCAGGCATGGCGACGATTGCAGCCATCGCGCTGGCCATTCCGGCCGGCTGGGCCGTGTCGCGGACGCCTTCCGTCGGCTGGTCGCTTTCAATGGTCATTGCCACGTATATGCTGCCGCCGGTGGCCCTTGCCGTGCCGCTCTACATGGGCTTGGCCCATCTCGGCATGCTGAACAACGTTTTCGGCCTTGCTCTCGTCTATCTGACGATCCTTGCCCCTTTCACGACATGGCTCATGAAGTCCGGCTTTGACTCCATCCCGAAGGAAATCGAAGCAGCAGCCATGATCGACGGCGCGGGTCTGCTCCAGACTTGGAAAATCATCACCCTGCCGCTCGCCATGCCGGTCGTCGCAACCTCGGCGCTGTTTGCCTTCCTGCTCGGCTGGGATGAGTTCTTCTATGCGCTGCTCTTCACCTCCGACCAGCGCGCCAAGACACTCACGGTTGCCATTGCCGACCTCGCCGGTGGCCGTGTCTCCGATTACGGACTGATCGCAACCGCCGGCGTGCTTGCCGCCCTGCCCCCGGTGCTGGTTGGTCTTGTCATGCAACGAGCCCTGATTTCCGGGCTGACCAGCGGCGGCGTCAAGGGATGACAAGCACCATGGGAACGAGACGACCAGCCGGCCTGATCGCAATCGATCACGAAATGTCGCGCCAGCATGCCGACGCCCTGGCGTCCTACGCTGGCGCGACGCAGACTGCTCAAACCATCGCGGCATCGCTGAAGAAGAAAGGCAGCCTCCTCCTTCTTGGCATGGGCGGATCCCATGCTGTCGGTCGTGCCGTCGAACCGCTTTATCGCGCCCTCGGCATCGATGCGATCGCCCTGCCTCTTTCCGAGCAATTGGGGCAGCCGCTTTCGCTCGAGAGGCGAACCGTGCTCATTACGTCGCAATCCGGCGAAAGCGCCGAAGTGGTGCGCTGGTTCAATGAGACCGGTGGCGGCTCCGACACGTTCGGACTGACGCTGGAGGCAGGATCATTTCTGGCGCGTACAGCACCCTGCCTCATCGGTGTTGGCGGCACGGAACTGGCGTTTGCGGCCACCCGCAGCCTGACTGTCTGCTTTGCGCTGCATCTTGCAGTGCTGGCGGCCCTTGGCGAGGATCCTGCAACCGCGCTTGCCGCTCTCACCTTTCCCGAAACGCCAGACATCGATGCCGCTGTTGCGGCGCTGGATGGCGTTTCTGCCGTCGTCACCTCCGGCAGGCGCCTCCAGGGCCTGGCGGAAGCGCTGGCGCTTGGCCTGACGGAGCTCTCCCGCCGCCCCTGCTTTTCGCTGGAGGGCGGGCAGTTGCGACACGGGCCGATGGAAATGCTTGGCTCGACAATCGGTGTCGTTCTTTTTCGAGGAGAAGACAGCACGGCCGGCTTGGTCACGGCCATGGCTGTATCAGCAGTCGAAACCGGCGCTCCGGTGATCATCTTCGATGCGTCGGGCAAAGAGCCGGTCGCAGGTGCCGTTACCGTCGGCTTCAAGGCGGCCACGGGTCTGGCGGCGATCTTCGCAATGCTGCCGGTGGCACAGCGCTTCATGATTGCGTTTGCTGGTGCGCGGGTCGAGAACGCCGGTACACCGGTGCGCTCCACCAAGATCACCCGGAGCGAATGATGCGTCCGCTTGCTGTTATCGGAAATGTCAATGTTGACCTCATCCTCGGCCCGGCGGCGCCCTGGCCGAAGGCCGGTACCGAGATCATCGTCGATCATGACGAACTACGCGTCGGCGGAGCAGCCGGCAACAGCGCCCTTGCCTGGAACGGCCTCGGCGTCGAGTTTGAGATTGCGGCCAATGTCGGCAACGATCAGTTCGGCCGGTGGCTGAGCGAGGCTTTTGGCGAGCGTGCCGCGAAGTGGCCCGTGCGCCCCGAGCAGACGACACTGTCCGTCGGCATCACCCATCCTGATGGGGAGCGCACGTTCTTCACGACCCGTGGCCACCTGCCGCGCTTCAGCCTGGCCGATGTGCTTGCAGTTCTCGATGGCGCGCAGCTGTCGGGCGGCTATGTGTTGCTCTGCGGCTCGTTCCTGACGGACGATCTCACGCGCGACTACGATGCGTTCTTCGACTGGGCGGACCAGCACGACATTGCGGTCGCGCTCGACACCGGCTGGCCGCTCGACGGCTGGACGGAAAGAAACTGCGATGCCACGCGACGTTGGCTGTCGCGCTGCGCAATCGCTCTTCTCAACGAGGTGGAATCCACCACGCTCGCCGGCCTCGACGACCCGGCCGAAGCAGCAGCAGACATCCGATCGCACATGCCGGATGGTGCGATCGTCGTTGTCAAACGAGGCCCGGATGGAGCTCTCGCGATCGGCGGTGACGGGAAAACCGTCTCGGCCCCGGCCCCCGCCGTCACGGTCGTCGACACGATCGGCGCCGGCGACGTTTTCAACGCCGGCTTTCTGGCGGCCCTGGCACAGGAAAGGTCTATCGCTGACTGCCTTGCGGCTGGAACTGCAGTCGCCTCACGGGCCATTTCCACCCTTCCCCGCAATTACGGCGGACCGTCCGCCTCCGAGGAAACCGCTCAATGAGTGCGCTTGAAATTGTCAACATCCGCAAAACATACGGCGATGTCGAAACCTTGAAGGGCATCGACATTGCGCTCGAAAGCGGCGAGTTTCTCGTGCTGCTCGGTTCCTCCGGCTGTGGCAAGTCGACCCTGCTCAATATCATCGCAGGCTTGGCCGAAGCCAGCAGCGGCGACGTGCGCATCGGCGGGCGCTCCGTCCTTGGCGTGCATCCAAAGGACCGTGACATCGCCATGGTCTTCCAGTCCTATGCGCTCTATCCAAACCTGACCGTTCACCGCAACATCGGTTTTGGCCTGGAGATGCGCAAGGTTGCGGCTGCCCAGCGCGACCGGGCAGTGCGCGATACGGCCAAACTGCTGCAGATCGAAAACCTGCTCGAGCGCAAACCGAGCCAGCTGTCGGGCGGCCAGCGCCAGCGCGTTGCGATCGGTCGCGCCCTGGTGCGAAAGCCGGAGGTCTTCCTCTTCGACGAACCGCTTTCCAACCTCGATGCAAAATTGCGCATGGAGATGCGCACAGAACTCAAGCGCCTGCATCAGATGCTAAAGACCACGGTCGTCTATGTCACCCATGACCAGATCGAAGCCATGACGCTCGCCACCCGCATCGCCGTCATGCGAGACGGGCGGATCGAACAGCTTGGCGCTCCATCTGAGATTTACGACCGGCCGGCAACCCTCTATGTCGCCACCTTTGTCGGTGCGCCGCCAATGAACCTCTTGAACGTTACGGCGCGCGGCAGTGAACTTCAGATCGACGGGAGCGATACCGTGCTGCCGCTGCCGGAGGGACTTGAACCCCGACCCAAGAACGGACAAAAGCTGATCATCGGTATACGGCCGGAAGCATTTCGACTTGGCTCGACCGGCCTCACGGTTCCGGTGACGTGCGAGGTTGCCGAATTGACCGGCCCCGAGCTCGTCGTCACCGCTTTTGCCGGCACGCAACGGATCATGGCCTGCCTGCCGCCGCGCACGGCTTTGGAGAATGGCCAGCCGCTGACGCTTTCTTTCGACCGGGAGGCAATTCACCTCTTCGACGCAGAGAGCGGATCGCGCTTATAGGATCGGTTCCGGTACGGGACGAAATGACACCCGAAGCATATGCAATCGGGCGGTCCGGTGAGGGGCAAGCTGCCACGACAATTGAGGCGTGGCCGGGATGGCTCGGTTGGAAGAAGCCGCTTTGGATGAAGCTCGCCTTTCCGTTCGACGTTTTCAGACGGCGTGGATACAAAGTAGCCAAACCTCGCTTCCGGGCCATAGCTCCTGCTTCACGAGGAGAAATACCATCGAACAGGCCTCGGCCAAGATCGTTTCGATGCTCGACACCCACACAACCAAGCGTCTTAGCCAAGTCAAGGAACGCTTCATAAGAAAGGTATGGGCTGCTTTCTGATTAAGCGCTCATTTGATCATTTTGCATCGCGCTCGATGATCCACTCGACTTCAGCGACACGCTTCTTACGCACGAAGTCCCTGAAAACGCGTATGAGATCGTACGGAATTTGATTGCGCAGGAACCTGAGACCAAGGGCATTTTCGTCAATGGCGGCGGCATATCAGGCGTGCTGCGAGCCATGCGTGAGCTCCCGCCAGAACGGCAGGGCAAGATTCGAATTGTCTGCAGCGACGTCGGACCTGAAACCCGCAAAGGGCTAAGCGAAGGCCTGATCACAGCGTCGTTGTGCCATCCTCTCGACAAAATGCCGGGGGAGCTTATCGACGTCATGCTCAGACTGATCGAGCGCCGGGACACGTCCTCCATCGACAGCGCATCGTGCCGTTCGATATTCTCACGCCGGAGAGTATATGGACGTAGTCAACGAATGCCATTCTCGAGCGCGAACAGCTCGCACCGGCACGACGTTAAACTCAAATCTTGCGAAGCAGGTTGCTTGCTGAGAAGCGTTCTCGCGGTTATCGGCTTCCAACGCATCTCTCCACGTAAATTTCCGACTAAGACTAACGCGCCAGAAATCGTTATGACACTGTCATACGATGTGGTACGACAGATCGAAAGGATGAACCGATCATGCGCACTAGCAAGCCCATCACTGTCAGCCTCGGAAAACAGCAGAAAGTTCTTGATACGCTTCTTGCATCCGGCGACTACGACACTGCAAGCGAGGCCTTGCGGGCTGGATTGCGCGCTCTGGAGCGCGAACGTGAGATGATTGATGAGGTCATGCGCGCCAAGATCCAAGAGGCGATTGACGATCCTCGGCCCAGCATTCCGGCCAATGATGTCTTCCGCGACCTGCGCGTTTTGCATGCGGAGCAGCCAAAGACCCGCAAGCGTGGCGTATAGCGTCGTCTTTCGCCCTGCGGCTGCGGCAGATCTGCGCAGTCTCTATCTCTACATTTTGGAACAAGCCGGTCACGACAAGGCGGGCGAGTACCTGGGACGGATCGAAACGGCCTGTCGTTCATTGGAAACTCACCCTAAACGCGGCACCGTACGGGATCATATATTGCCCGGATTGCGGATCATCGGGCTTGAACGAAGTGCCTCGATTGCATTTCGTGTTGAAGGCGACACGGTGGAGATCCTGCGTATTCTGCGACGCGGTCTGGAGATTCCGGTCGATTGGGCAGATGCCTGAAAAGGCCATAGAGCGCCAATAGCGTCGCTCTTCGGATCGGATGAGACTTGGGTCACTTCTAAGATTGAAATGTGCTCTACGGGGATCTGGCGTTTCGGGCTGCAATTGCCTCTGCGCCTAAAGAAATAGTTCAAACGGAAGATGAAATAGACTGTGTCGCAGTGCACTCCCTGACGGATAGCGTCCAAAGCACGTCCGTCGACCGTGTACGCTTTCAGAAACGGGATGTCGTGCTCGACCGCCTCGCCGATCTCACTGGTTTCGGCGCCGACGACGGCAAAGCCGTTGCGGGGCAGCGCGGGCCCGGCAGCACCTCAAAGCCGGGGCAGGACGCGAGGCGCGGAGGCGCGGGCATCACCGGGGTGTTCAACGGCAGGCCGGCGAACCAAACATCGGCTGACGGGCGGCGGAACAGTGAGGGTTAGCCGCAAACGACCGCCCTCACCGCCCTGCCCTCGCCAACGACCGGGCGATATCGACGATGTCGTCGCGCGAAGCAGTTGGGTTGGTCTGTCTTAACGTCACGACACTAATTCGATGGCACCGGACATGGACTTACCCCCCAGATGTCGCCGGCATATTCGGCGATGGTGCGATCGCTTGAGAACTTTCCTGAAGCAGCGATGTTCAGGATCGTTTTTCGGCTCCACGCTTCCGTTTCTCGATAGAGTGATTGAAGGCGGGAATCTGCTTCCATGTACGAGGTGAAATCAGCCAAATGCATGTACGTATCGCCGCCAACCAGAAGTATGTTGCGCAGCGCGTCGGTGATCATCGGCTCATTCCGCGAAAATTCACCCGAGAAGACGAGATCAAGGACAGCGCGTATCTCGGGCTCGTTCTCATAGTGCCAGCCGGGGCTATACCAGCCGCGGCTCTTTGCGACTTGGTCTGCCGTCAGCCCGAACAGGAAGAAATTTTCTTCGCCTGCGGCTTCGGCCATTTCGATAGTTGCACCGTCACGCGTGCCGATCGTGAGAGCACCGTTCATCATGAACTTCATGTTGCTCGTGCCGCTAGCCTCGTATCCCGCTGTTGAGATCTGGTTAGAAACGTCGCTGGCAGGAATAAGCTGCTCGGCGAGCGACACGCAGTAGTCAGGGAGGAATAACAGCCGAAGGCGACCGCGTACCAACGGATCGCCGTCGATCGTGGCGGCGAGGTTGTTCAAAAATTTTATAGTCAGCTTGGCCACGTGGTAGGCCGGAGCCGCCTTTCCAGCGAAGAAAAACGTGCGCGGCGGCATATCGAGATCAGGGTTCTGCCGCAGCCGACGGTACAGAGCGACGACCCGTAGCCCATTCAAGAGCTGTCGCTTGTATTCATGGATGCGCTTCACCTGGCTATCGAAAATCGTGTCAGGATCAACCAGAACGCCCGCTTGCGACTTGAGCCAATCAGCAAATCGGACTTTGGCCTTGCGCTTTGCCGTTCGGACGGCGGCAATGAACCCGCTGTCATCGGCAAGTAACCTCAGACGTTCGAGGTCCGCCGCGTTCGTTATCCAGCGGTCGCCGATAGCCTCAGAAATACATCCGGCAAGACCCGGATTTGACAGCAATAGCCAACGGCGCGGAGTGACGCCGTTTGTCTTATTGTTGAAACGACCAGGATAGAGCTCCGCGAGATCCCCCACGGTGACGCTTCGGAGCAGCTTCGAATGTATTTCTGCGACACCGTTGGTGCTATGGGAGCCTGCTATTGCGAGGTGAGCCATGCGCACCAACTGATTGCCCTGCTCGACAACAGCTATGCGCTCGATGCGGCCATTGTCCCCCGGCCAGCGGGTTTGCACCTCTTCCCGTAAGCGGCGATCGATTTCCAGGATGATTTCCAGATGCCGCGGAAGCATCAACTCAAACCAGCGTAGCGGCCACTTCTCCAACGCTTCCGGAAGGAGGGTGTGGTTTGTGTATGCAAGCGTCCTTTTCGTGATGTCCCATGAATGCTCCCAGCCAAGTTTTGCCGTATCCAGGAGGATCCGCATAAGCTCCGCGACGGCGAGACTAGGATGGGTATCATTGAGTTGGATAGCCACCTTTCCCGGCAGATCGTCCCAACTGCTGTTGCTGCTTTGAAAGCGTCGAACCAAGTCGGCCAGCGAGCACGCGACAAGAAAATATTCCTGCACGAAGCGAAGGCCTTGTCCCATGCTTGTCGAATCGTCCGGATAAAGAACGCGTGTTACAGTTTCCGCTGTCAGCCGTTCGGCCAGCGCGCCAACGAATTCCCCGGCGCTAAACTCCTGGAAGTCAAATACGTCGGGGGTTGCGGAGGCCCAGAGCCGCAATGTGTTTATGGTTTTTCCGCCATATCCTACTACGGGTCGGTCATAAGGGATTCCGAGCAAGCGCGAGGGCACGCCGGGGATGGCTTTCAGGCTTCCCCCGCGCACTTCGAACGAACATCCAAGCTCGACCGGCACTGCCAAGTGAGGTCGGGCAACCTCCCAGGGATCGGGCCTGCGCAACCAGTTGTCCGGTTGCTCGCGTTGCCAGCCATCTACAATCGACTGTTTGAAAATTCCGTACTCATAGCGCAAGCCATAGCCCATTCCCGGCAATTGCATCGTCGCCATGGACTCGAGGAAGCATGCTGCCAAGCGTCCAAGCCCGCCATTGCCGAGCCCGGCGTCGGGCTCTTCGATAAGCAAGGCCAACTCGTCCAATTGATGTCTATGAAAAAATCGAGCGGCAGGACCACCAAGCCCCAGGTTGACAATGTTGTTGCTGAGGGAGCGGCCAATCAAGAACTCCATGGAGAGATAGTAGATGCGTTTCGGGTTCTGACGACTATAGATCTCTTCCGTCTTTTCCCAGCGCTGGGAAAGGATGTCCCGAACAGAGCGCGCAACTGCTTCATACCGCTCACGGTTTCCTATCTCGCTTGATGCAAGCACGTTGTCGAATAGCAGGTGACGTTCGTAGAGCGCCTCGCCGCTGCCGCTCAACTTCAGGCGACCGCAGTCGTATTGCGGCGGTATGGAATCCACCGCATCCAATTCAGGGACTTGGGCAGATTTTTCCTGGTCGTCGGCCATTCCATATCTCCGAGCTTGTCGGTTGCGATCTTTGGATTGGTTTACGAGCCATCGAAGCGCCGCACACAAAACTGTGTTCTGACGATTGGGTTTGCGATGGCCTTCGACTTAATTCAGTTTCATAACAACACCACCATCGATCCTGCCGGCTTTCCTGCGGTCGAAGATCGAGTTGACGTTTTCAAGCCTGCCCCATCCAGGCGGGGACGCGTGCGAGAACGATGGTGCCCGAAACCAACGCAGGAGGGAAGCATGTTGCCATAAACGACGCGCATCACGAAATAGCCCGTGAGTTTGTAGTCCGTCCAGATGCCGAGTACCAAGAGGGTGCCGGCTGGCAGCGGCTTTCCGGATTTCGAGAGCTCGATCGTTTCGGGAAGACCAAAAGCTTCTTCCTTCGAGGAACCACGGTCGTAGGTCGCGTAGAGGACGAATTTGTCGAAGTCCGCGGGAACCGTAGCGCGATTGGTGTCCGCCCTCGCTCCCAGCCCAAGCAGAAGACGGATTGCGACCGTGACTGCGATGAGGGAAATTATGCGCGTAGAGAGCATGAGGAGCCGTTCTCGTTGCATTGGTTTTCGGTCAAGTCCCGCTAGGGGCCAGCAAGGCTTGGCTGGGCACCGCGTGGGTGCCCAGCATGACAAGCGTCATGCGGCTAGGCAGAGACGACGACCAGTTCCATCTGCATCTCGTTCATGGCCGCCATGTACCGTGATCTTGGAAAGGACCGCGTCGATCTCGATGAAGCCTGCAGGCGTCAGTTCCACGCGCAGCGCGCTGAGGTTCTCGTTGAGGTGATCGACGTTGCGTGTGCCGGGGATCAAAACGATGAACGGCTTCCGGGCAAGCAGCCATGCAAGTGCGATCTGCGCAGGCGTCGCGCCCTTTGTCCCGGCGTAATTCTTCAGGAAATCGACGATCGGCCTCGAGTTTCGACGGCGCACGACTGGAAATTGCCAAGGGCCCGCATGATAAAGCGGATTTGGGCGCGCACGGCCACAGCCGTGTCTTCTCCCTCCTGCACACGCTGCTCAACCAAGACCGGATGGAAGAACGGTAAGAACGCTGTGATCGCTCCTTGTGCGGCTTCCTCGGCGTCTTCGACCTTGAACTCACCTGCTTGCAGACCCTCGCGGATAAGTGCTCTTAGGATCGCCAGGATCTGCTCGTTATGGGCGTCAATGATTGTCCAACGTTCATTCATAGCAGCGGCGAGCAGCTCGTGGATGGGTCTCTCCTCCACCAATCTTCTCATGCTGTGCCGGTGAAGGGTATATAAGAGTTCGACAAGCCTTTTGCCTGCTGGCGCGTCCATGCGTGCGATCGCATGAGCAACTTCGGCAACCTCTTTGACGATAAGTCCGCAAACCGAACTGTTGATCGACGTCCTGGAAGGAAAGAAGCGATAAATATTCGCGCGGCTCATGCCGAGTTCCGAGGCGATGTCGGCAACCGACGTCTTATGATAGCCGATCCGCCGAAAATACAGCTCCGCCACCTCGAGAATCCGCGTCCGCGACTGCTCGGGATCAATTTCCATCGAGTCCGCCAGATTCATCATCGCCTCCCAGTTTGACGAAATGAATCCGGCGTGCCTGTCCGGACGATCACCCTACTTTGCCGAAAACCGCCTGATGTGGTGCATCGAGCAGAGCCACGGGAAAATCGCGTAGATCGCTTTCGGCAAAAGAACATTACTCAGCAGCCATAGCCGTTTGTAGCTCCACATCCTTCGGCGAATGTTCATGCATTTCAAGTTTCGTCGGCTTGATGCGGAACCAGGTGGCATAAAGAGCGGGAAGGAAGAGCAAGATCATCACGGTCCCGACCGCCGTTCCACCGATCAGCGTGTAAGCCATCGAGCCCCAGAACACCGAGTGGGTGAGAGGAATGAAGGCAAGGACGGCCGCGAGCGCTGTCAGGATGACGGGACGCGTTCGCTGCACCGTCGCCTCGATGACGGCATGGTAATCGTCGAGACCGGCCGCCTTATTCTCCTTGATCTGTTCGGTCAGAATCAGCGTGTTGCGCATCAGGATTCCAGCCAGTCCTATCAGTCCGAGAATGGCATTGAAGCCGAAAGGCTGATGGAAGAGGAGCAGCACCGGTACCACGCCGGCAAGACCGAGCGGCCCCGTCAGCATGACCATGGTCATCGTCGACAGGCTCCGGACCTGGAGGATGATGACGATCAGCATGGCCGCAATCATCGCCGGGAAGATCTGGACGAGAGCGACATTGGCCTTGAGCGATTCCTCGATGTTTCCGCCCATCTCGATACGATATCCGACTGGAAGCGAGGCGATCAGCGGCTGAAGCGCCTTCATAACCTGCTGCGAGACTTCCGGGGGCTGCGTTGCCTCGTTGATATCAGAACGGATCGTGATAAGAGGTGTTCGATCGCGACGCTTCAGGATCGGTTCTTCAAACCGGATCTCGGAGTGACCGATCTGATCGAGCGGGACCTGTCGGCCATCACGACTCATCAGCGAGAAATCTGCCAATCTTGAGGGATCGAGCCGGTTTTCGCCGGCACTGCGCGCAATGACAGGCACGTTGCGGATGTTCTCGCGAACCTGCGTGATCGGAATTCCGCTCAGCAGCAATTGCATCTCCTGGGCCGCCTCCACCGGCGAAAGGCCGATCAGGTTGAGCCGATCCTGGTCAGGGATAAAGCGCAGCCCGGGCGTGCGGTTGCCCCAATCGCGGTTTGCCTGGCGCACATCCGGCACGCTCTTCATGATGTCGAGAGCTTTCTCGGAGATCCGGTACAATTGCTGCGGATCGGGACCAGTTATTCGGAACTCCACCGGAAACGGCGTGTAGGGACCGAATACGAGC
This sequence comes from Rhizobium sp. BK060, assembly GCF_014193145.1. Taxonomy (NCBI): domain Bacteria; kingdom Pseudomonadati; phylum Pseudomonadota; class Alphaproteobacteria; order Hyphomicrobiales; family Rhizobiaceae; genus Rhizobium; species Rhizobium sp. BK060. The sequence goes on along the minus strand of NZ_JACHYW010000001.1, from coordinate 391,000 downwards.
TGCGTGACGCGAACGTAAGCCTCAGGGGCAAGCCCGCTTGAGACGGCTGTCCGAAGACGTTGCTTCAACGCCTCGCGGGCCTCGGCGTCGGGAGTCAGCACGACGATCTTGGCGAACGATGGGTCCGGTAGTTCCGGCGCCATGGCAAAGAAGAAGCGAGGAGCGCCCTGACCCACATAGCTCGTGACGATCTTTGCCTCCGGCTGCTTCTGCAGCCACCCTTCAAGCTTTTCAACCGTCGCCGTCGTCGTCTCGATACTGGTGCCTTCGGGCATACGGACTTCGACAAGGACCTCGGGACGGTCTGACGTCGGGAAGAACTGCTGTTTCACCGCTCCCATTCCAACGACAGAGACCCCCATGGCGATGCCGACCACCGCACAGGTGACGAACTTGTGGCGCACGGTGAACTCGATCAGCCCCCGCAGGCGCCGGTAATTCGGCGTGTCATAGATGGCGTGATGGCCACCCTTGACCGGCTGGATAGCGGGGAGCATCTTGACGCCCAGGTAAGGCGTGAAGATCACCGCGACGATCCAGGATACGATCAGCGCAAAGCCCACGACCCAGAAGATGTTGCCGGCGTATTCGCCTGCGGTCGATCTGGCAAAGCCGACCGGCATCAATCCGATGATCGTCACGAGCGTGCCGGACAGCATGGGCGCTGCCGTATGGCTCCAGGCATAGGCGGCCGCCTTGATGCGACCCATCCCTTCTTCCATCTTCACCACCATCACCTCGATGGCGATGATGGCATCGTCGACCAGAAGGCCGAGCGCCAGGATCAGCGCACCGAGCGTGATACGATCGAAGAACCGCCCGGTCTCCAGCATGATGAGGAAGACGACGGCAAGCGTCAGCGGAACGGCCAGAGCCACGACGATGCCCACACGCCAACCGAGGCTGATGAGGCTGACGAACAGCACCACGCCGAGCGCCATGGCGAATTTCAGCATGAATTCGCCGACCGCTTCCTGGATGTTGACGGCCTGGTCGCTGACCTTGGCGAGCGTCATGCCGAGCGGAAGGCTTTGAGCGATCGTCGCAGACCTTTCTTCCAGCGCCTTGCCGAGTTCCAGTCCGTTCCAGCCTTGTTGCATCACCACGCCAAGCATGATCGCGGGCTCGCCATCGTGGCGAATGAGGTAGGTGGCCGGATCTTCATAACCGCGCCGCACTTCGGCAAAATCCGAGAGCTTCAGCGTACGTCCGGCTGCGACGATCGGCGTATCGGCAATCGCCTTGATGCCATCATAGGCGCCATCGAACCGAATGAAGACCTGCGGGCCGCGTGTATCGATCGACCCCGCCGGCGTCACGGTGTTTTGCCGCTGCAAAGCGGCCGCAATATCTTGCGCCGAAATCCCTAGCGTGGCGAGCTTGGCAAAGGAGAATTCGACAAAGATCTGTTCGGGCCGCTCGCCAAGGATGTTGATCTTCTTGACGCCCGGCACGTGCAGAAGATCCTGGCGGATTACCTCGGCCTGCCGCACAAGCTCGCGCATCGGCATACCCTTGGCCTTCAACGCATAAAGGGCGAAGCTGACATCGGAGTACTCGTCGTTGACAAAAGGACCAAGGACGCCCTGCGGCAAGTTCCGGGCCTCGTCTCCAAGCTTCTTTCGGGCCTGATAGAATTCCTCCTCGACTGCCGTGGGCGGCGTACTGTCCTTCAACGTGACGGTCGAAAAGGCGTATCCCGGCCGGGTCGTCGTTTCGACGCGGTCGTACCAGCTGAGCTCCTGGAGTCGTTTCTCAAGCGGCTCAGCGACAAGGTCCTGCATTTCGCGCGCTGTCGCGCCTGGCCACACGGACGTCACGGTCAGAGTCTTGATGGTGAACGATGGGTCCTCCGCGCGTCCGAGCTTGACGAAGGCATAGACGCCGGCCGCGGCCAAAAGGACGATGAAGAACAGGGTAACGGCTCTCTCGCGAACCGCGAGCGCGGATAGATTGAAGTTCATCAGTTTGCCGCCTCTGCCTGTTCTGCCTTCGTTCGAACGCTCGCGCCGTCCTGCAGCAGATGGGCTCCGAGAGCGACGACCGGCTCGCCTGCATTCAAGCTGGAAACCACAGCGGTCTCCTCACCCATTTGTTCTATTTTGACCTCCCTGAAATGGACGGTCGAAGATTTCCCGTCGAAGACCCAGACCCCGGTTCGGCTGCCGTCGTCCAAAACGGCGCCAACAGGCACTGCGGCATGCGATTGACCATTGCTGTTAGAGATCCTGATCGTCACTGTCGCGCCCAGCGGGGCTGACGCTGCCGCGCCATCCAGAACCCAGCGTGCTTCGTAGGTGCGGGTTTGAGGATCGGCGGCGTCAGAGATCTGCCGGAGCCGCGCCTTGTCCTGCCGGCTCTCGTTGCCGTAGATGCTGGCGTTGGCCATGTCGCCGATCTGCGGCCGCAGGGATTCCGGAAGCCAGACCAGCGCTTCACGCGGGCCGGCCTGTGCGAGGCGGACCACGGTTTGACCCGCTGTCACGACCTGGCCCGGCTCCCCCAAGGTTTCGACGATAGTCCCGTCGGCGTCAGCAACCAGCAGCGAATAGGTTGCCGCGTTTTCTGCGACCCTTGCATCCGCCTGTGCCGCGGCAAACTGCGCGGTTGCGGTGTCAAGCGCAGCCTTTGCCTGCTCGTAACGCTGCGGAGAGGCCGCCGCCAATCCGTTTTTCACCAACGCAGCGTATCGCTTCTCGTCGGCTTGCGCCTGGATCAGCACAGCCTCAGCCGAGGCGACCGCATTGCGTTTGGCCGCAAGTGCGAGTCGCAAATCAGTCTCATCGATGCGCATCAGCGGCTGTCCGGCCTTGACCTGCTCACCAACGTCCACATAACGCTGCACGATCTTACCGGGCACACGGAAACCCAGATTGCTTTGCACCCGTGCGGCGATGGTACCCGTAAAGGTACGTTCGGATGTGTCCGGCCTCTTTGCTTCCACCAACCTCACGAGGGGTGGCGCGATGCGAGGGTCGGCGGCTTGCGCCTTTCCTTCCGAGGACTCCGCGAGCACAACGAACGCTGCGGCGCCGGCAGTTGCCAGCAGACCGAAGGAGGCGAGAAGAATTTTGCGGCTCATGTCATTAACCCTTCTTGACGGGCGCAGCAACTAATTTAGATTGCGATCTAACTCTATGTGAGTTATAGATGTCAAGTGCAATCTAATTGGAGACCGATATGAGAGTCAGTCGCGCTCAGGCAGAAGCAAATCGTGAAGCGGTGATCAACGCCGCAAGCCGGCTCTTCCGGGAGCGTGGCTTCGACGGCGTCGGCCTAAAGGATTTGATGAAAGGAGCCGGCCTCACTCAAGGCGGGTTCTACAAGCAGTTCGAATCGAAGGATGATCTTGCGGCGCTGGCGTCGCGGCGAGCAATGGAGAGCGCGACGCGCAGGTGGTCGACGGTTGCTGCCGGAAGTCCAGACCCCCTTGAGGCGGTTGTCGGCCTCTACCTTTCGACTGGTCACCGGGGAGAAACCGGCGATGGCTGCCCGCTTGCGGCGCTTGGCTCCGATGCGGCGCGCCAGAGGGAAGAAGTACGAGCCCCGTTCCAGGACGGCATTGAAGCTCATCTTCAGATACTCGACGAATTGATCCCGGTCTCGGACGGCTCGAAACCTTATGACAAGGCCATGGCTGTCCTCTCCCTCATGGTGGGCGCCGTAACGATCTCCCGCATCCTGACTGATGAAGGCATGTCGCAACGTGTCCTCGAAGCCGCCGCTGATGCCGTCAAGCGCATCACGAGCTTCGCGGAAAAAGAATGAGATGTCAGCTCTGGGAGTTTCGTGTCTTTTGCATACCTCGCAGGACGCTGCCTTACAGAGCCGCCACTAACCTCACCTCGGCCGGTCTCACGGGCCCCATGAAAGATTGATCGCTGGAGAACGCATGCGTCGTATCGTTATCACAGGCATGGGTGCCGTCAGCCCGCTCGGAGCCGATGTATCGACATCCTGGGCTCGGCTCCTGGCCGGACGTTCGGGCATTCGACGCCTCGCAGACGAGGTCGTAGGAAATCTGCCCGCAAAGATTGGCGGCACGGTTCAGACTCTGGAGGAAGACCCCGAGGGCGGCTTCGACCCGAATACCGTGTTTGCTCCGAAGGATCAGCGCAAAGTCGACCGCTTTATACTTTTTGCACTGGCGGCAGCGGAAGAGGCCCTCACGCAAGCTGGCTGGAGACCGGTGTCGGAGGTGGACCGTCTTCGCACCGCAACAATCATCGCCTCCGGCATAGGAGGTTTTCCGGCCATAACCGAAGCGGTGCGGACAGTCGATCAGCGCGGTCCACGCCGCCTCTCGCCATTCACGATCCCGTCCTTCCTGGTGAATCTGGCGGCGGGCCAGGTTTCGATCCGTCATGGTTTCAAAGGTCCGCTCGGCGCACCGGTTACCGCTTGCGCGGCAGGTATTCAGGCGATCGGTGATGCGGCGCGCCTCATCCGCGCGAATGAAGCCGATATCGCCGTGTGCGGTGGAACGGAAGCATGCATGAACATCGTCAGTCTCGGTGGTTTCGCGGCGGCACGGTCTCTGTCGACCGGCTTCAACGACAAGCCTGACAAGGCCTCGCGTCCCTTCGACATGTTGCGTGACGGCTTCGTCATGGGAGAAGGTGCCGGCATCCTTGTCATCGAATCGCTGAGCCATGCGCTTGCCCGCGGCGCGAAGCCGCTCGCCGAACTTGTCGGTTACGGAACGACAGCGGACGCTCATCACGTCACCTCCGGTCCCGAAGACGGAGGCGGCGCACGCCGAGCCATGGAGATCGCGATTGCCCAAGCCGACATTTCGCCTGGTGAAATCCGCCATCTCAATGCGCATGCGACATCCACGCCGGTCGGCGACCTCGGCGAGATCAATGCCATCAAGAGCGTCTTCGGCGCCAATTCCTCGATAGCAGTAAGCGGCACGAAGTCGGCGACCGGCCACCTGCTTGGCGCCGCCGGCGGTCTCGAAGCCATCTTCACGATCCTGGCGCTCAGGGATCAGGTGGCGCCGCCAACCTTGAACCTGAACGCCCCAGATCCAGCGGCTGACGGAATAGACTTCGTAGCAAACGAGGCCCGACCATTGGAGATCGACTTTGCGATCTCCAATGGCTTCGGCTTCGGAGGCGTCAATGCCAGTGCGATATTCCGGCGCTGGACGGACAAACTGGCTGGCGCTTGAGCCGACCCGCTCCCGGCTCGGCGGGAACAATCCGCATTAACTGAGTGCCGCTGGTGACAACTTGGCCAATCGTCGTCACCGATGGATCCTGAACGGCGCCGTCGACAGGGCCTGAAAGTATCGTGTGGGTAGATGCGGCGTTAGCCTGCCCGAACTTTTGCTCGAGGTCGTCAACCTGTCTCGATGTCAGCGATTTTCTGGAGGTTGTCCGCGACGAAGCTATCTCGCACCTTGAAGAACGCTCGTCGCTGCCAATGTCGTGCTGGCATCGGCATGCCTCCCGTGCTGCATCAGGCAATCGAAATATACGGCGACCCCATCGAATGCTTGCTGGTGAGTTATGTCAGGGTTCATTTCGGATGGTCGAACGCGGGATCGATCCAACAAGGCGGCGTGTATACGGGTGCTGTGGGTTACTGATAATACGCTCGGTCGGTCCCTCCTCGACGATCTCGCCAAGATATAGGACATAAATGCGCTCGGTGATCTGGCGGACGACAGCGAGGTCGTGCGTGATGAAGAGATATGAGAGGCCTCGCTCAGCTTGCAGGCGCTTGAATAAGTTAAGCACCTGCGCCTGCACCGAGACGTCGAGGGCAGCTACTGGTTCGTCGCACACTAGGATTGCCGGTTTGACAGCCAGCGCGCGAGCGATGGCGACTCGCTGGCGCTCGCCGCCGGAAAGCGACACCGGGCGGCGGGTGGAGTATGCGGCAGACAAACCGACCTCGGCCAGCAGCCCCGCGATCCGTTCCGGCGTCGCTTTGCTATTGGCGTCCGCCGACGCCCCCAGGGCCTCGCCCAGGGCCTGCCCAACGCTATGCTTGGGATTTAGTGTCGAATATGTATCCTGGAAGATCATCTGGATTGTCTGCCGAACGCGCGCGCGGTCCGCCTTCGCCATGGCATCGAAATCCGCTGCCGCGATTCCGTTGATGCGGATGTCGCCTGCAGTCGGGCTTTCGAGACCGACAAGGCAACGCCCGATCGTGGTCTTTCCTGAGCCAGATTCGCCAACAAGGCCCACGCTTTCCCCGGGCATAACGTGTAACGACACACTTTTTACCGCGCAGATCGGACGGCCCTGTCTGCCCACGAATGTCTTGACGAGTGCGTCGATGCGAACGAGCGCCTCTGTGGCTACTGCTGGGCGCGGCGTTATCTCCGTCGCCGAGAGGGGCGCCATGCGCAGAAAGTCAAGTTCGCTCTGAATCTCGTCCTGACGGATGCATGCTGTCAACCGGGTCGTATCGCGAGCCACCAGCGGTGGTTTGCCGGTGCGGCAAATCTCCTTCGCCCAGTCGCAGCGGTTCGCGAAACCACAGCTGTCGACAACATCGGCCGCGCGCGGCACGAAGCCCGGGATCGCGACCAGGCGATGGACGCGAACATCGACGGGAGGTTCCGAGAGTAGAAGTCCCAAGGTGTAAGGATGCAATGGTTGTCGCTCCACGGCCGCGGCATCGCCGACTTCGAGGATCGAGCCGGCGTAGAGTACATAGATGCGCTGACAGGTCGCGAACGCGAGTCGTAGGTTGTGGGTCATGAGAATGAGGCTCATGTGACGCTCGCGCTGGACACGACGCAAGAGCTTGATGATCTCCGCCTGAGTCGTTACGTCGAGCGCCGTCGACGGTTCATCGGCAATAAGCAATTCCGGGTCGCGAGCGAGAGCGGCGGCAAGCGCGATGCGCTGGCACATCCCCCCCGACAGCTGGAATGGCATGCGGCAGGCGACGTCCTCCTCGACTATGCCCACTTCTGCGAGGCGTCTTTTCACCTCCTTCGCCCTTGCAGCGCGCGAGGCAAATGCGGGCCGATCACGCAGCATCTCGTCAATGTGGTCGCCGCACTGCATGAGCGGATTCAGCATTGTGAACGGGTCCTGCATGAGCATCGACACACGAAACCCGCGTATTTGCCGGAGTTCGCGCTCGGAAAGCCGCATCAGGGGGATGCCATCGAGCATGATGGTGCCAGTGGCATTGATGCCTGGCGGCAATATACCGGCGATGGCCCGTGCCGTGAGCGATTTACCGGACCCAGATTCGCCGACGATAGCAACGGTCTCGCCCCGCTTCACAATGATGTCCAAGGACGTTGTAATGGGCACGACACCGTGTGAGATCGCTAACTTCTCGACCTCGAGGAGCAGACTATCTTCACCTGCGCGCGCTACGGTTCTGTTCATTTTGCGAACCGCTCGAACAGCCAGTCGCCAATGAGGTTCATGCTGACGGCCGTAAGGATAATCATTCCTGCTGGCAGGAGCAATGCAACCGGATTGGAGAAGAGGATATTACGGTTTTCGAAGAGCATCCGACCCCAGTCGGGGGTCCCCGGCTCAACGCCAAGGCCGAGAAAAGATAGCCCGGCGAGATTGACCAACGCGAATGCAAAGTCGAGGACTACATACGCGAGAATGATCGGGCCGACATTCGGGAGGATGTGCAGGAACAGAATACGAGTTTTCGAGATCCCAAGAGTGCGCGCGGCCTCGATATAGGGAAGCGGTCGCTGCTCAAGGACCGCGCTCCGCACAATGCGCGTATCCGGGGCGGTGAAAAGGACGCCCAGGACGAGGACGGCAGTCCAGTATCCGCCTCCCACCACGCCGACGACGACGATCGCCACGAGCGGTCCCGGCAGCGCGAGCATGAAATCCACGCAACGCATGATCGCAGAATCGACGAAACCGCCAAGATAGCCAGAAAGAAGGCCAAGTAGGGTCGCTATTGCAAAGGCTCCGACGGCGACGACGATGGGGCCCACCAGGGCCGTTTTCGCACCGTAGATCACGCGCGACAGCACATCGCGGCCGAGTAGATCCGTGCCGGCAATGTGAACAGGGGAAGGCGGAGTATCGCCGACTTCAAGACGCTGGCGGAACGGTGAATCGGGGGCGATCCCCTCCCCGAGAACGGCGCAGGTTACCACGGCCGTGACAATCAGCGCGGCAAGGAGAATAACGATCGGAATGCGCAATCGCTGCTTCCTCCTCCCTGTCTCGCCGATCTCTGGGACCCTCATGACCCAACTCTGCCAAAGCGGATGCGCGGGTCGATCATCGTATAGATCACGTCGACCGCGAGATTGACCAGTACGACGAAGGCCGAGAAAAGAAGAGTGGTTCCTTGGATAGTCGGAATGTCGCGCTTCTGGATCGCATCGACCGCCAAAGCGCCGAGACCTGGCAAAGAAAAGGTGACCTCGACGTAGACCGCGCCGGCCACAATGCCGACGACAATGAGCCCTGCGGCAGTGACCAGGGGAATAAGAGAATTCCTGAGCACGTAGGCAAACAAGATGCGACGCCAACTCAGGCCACGAGCCCGCGCAAACGTAACATAGTCTCGGGCCAGCTCCTCGATCATCGCCGCGCGGGTGATTTTGACGACGATCGCCATGACCGAGATCGCAAGCGCAAGCGCCGGAAGCGCTAGGTGCCAGGCACGGTCGAAGAACCCTCTTCCTGGACCGTAGGTCGGAAACCAGTTCAGCAGAACACCGAAGACATAGAGAAGGAATATACCGGTGACGAAAGCCGGCGAACTAGCGCCGAAAACGCCGAGCGCGACGACTAGCCGGTCGAGCCTCGTGCCACAGTGGAAGGCGGCGACCGCACCGAGCAGGATCCCGGGGCCGAGAACAAGAACAGTGCTCATCAAGGTAAGGAAGATCGTGACGCCGAGCCGATCCGCAATGGTGCCCGTCACCGCCCGGTTACCCTGGATGGAGACGCCGAGGTCGCCTCGCATCACCTGCGAAAGCCACTTTCCATATTGGAGGAGGAGCGGATCGTCCAAGTGGTAACGCGCGCGGATGGCTGCGAGCGTTGACGGGTCTGGCGCGCGCGTGCCAAGCAACGAATGCACTGGGTCGCCGGGCGCGATGTGGATCAGTGCGAAGACGCCGAAGGAGATCATAAGCAACAGTGGAATCGCCAGGGCGAGCCGCCGCATGATGAAGAGGACGAGGCTCGAGCCCGTCATTGGGGAGACCCGAGATTGCGCTCGAACCAGCCGATCGTGCGGCAGCGAAGCTTGCGAAGTCGTCCGAATTTCGCTTCCAAAAGGTCCATTCTGCAGACACCTTCAATCCTGGAGGAGCGCACGGGCGTCGATCCGTGGCGAAAACCATGAAAATGGCCGTGCCCAAGCAGTGCAGTGATCCTTTACGCTAGGCCGAAACCCCGTATCGCCCACGGAACACTGTACCAGAAGGCGGTGTAGCCGGTGAGCTTGTACTTTTTGTTGATCGCCATCGCCGAGTAAGGCCAGAAGATAGGCACGACTGCGACTTCCCTGTGAGCGATCTCGAACACGACCCTCAGCGCATCCGCGCGTACCTTCGGGTCAGCGTTTTCGGTGGCGAACTTCAGTTTAGCTTCGACTTGGTCGTCAATGAAGTTCGACCCGTTCATTCCACCCTTTTTCGCATTTCGCTTCGCGAAGAAGAGGTCGGGATAGCTCGCAACGTCGGCGTAATCCGGGTAGTACGCCATGATCTGCATGCCTAATTTGTCGTGGTTGATGTAGCCAGCAAACCAGGTGGCGTTGTCAACGGGCTGGATGTGGGCGCGGATACCTATCTGCCTCAGGTTCTCCACCACCGACTCCATGATGTTGACCATATAAGGATCGTCGGTCGATGCGGGGACGGTAACGTCAAAGCCGTCCGGATGGCTGGATTGTGCCAGTTCGGCCTTCGCCTTGTCCAAGTCAAAACCATAGTGCGGCAGCAACGTTGCGTAGAAGGCGCGAACGTCATCGGCCAGCACCCCGGACCACATTTCGGGTGGGTTCAATTCCGTCGCGGGCTCGCCTTTGCCCTTGAGGAGCGCTTTGACCAGGCCTTCCCGATCCACAGCATGGGCCACGGCACGACGCACGTGAATATCGTCGAACGGCGGCGCGGAATGGTCGAGAGTAAGGGCAAACACACCAAGGGACGGCCTGGCGATAATTTTGACGTTTTCCAGCGCATTCCACTGGTCGACGTCCGAGAGGGCGAGATCGAAGGCGCCGTCGATTTCGCCTTGCCGCATGGCAAGAAGGCGGGTCTGCCGATCTGGAATCGCTCGGAGAGTAATCCGATTGACCACTGGCCTCGCTCCCCAATAGTCGTCGCGCGCCTCGAGAATGACATGATCCGACGGAACGAATTCAACAAGCCTGTACGGGCCGGTCCCCAGCGGCAGAAGCTCTGGCGAGCCGATCTTCTTGTCTGCGAGCTGCTCCTTCTTGAAGACGAACCCCGCCATATGAGCAGCGGTAAAGGCGAACTGCGCGTTCGGCGCCTTCAATTTGACGATCACCTCATTGGGCGCCAGCGCCTCAACCTCCGCGACTGAATCGTAGAAAGAGGCGAGTGGCGAGTGGGAGTCCGGGCTCATGTGATACTTGAAAGTGGCGACGACATCGCCGCCCGTGAGCGGACTTCCGTCACCGAACGTGACGCCGCTGCGCAGATGATACTTGATCGTCAGTGGATCAACCTGCTCCCATTTATCAGCCGATGCAGGCTGGAGATTGAGATCGTCGCCGAAGGTTAGCGGTCCTTCCTGGACAAGCGACATGATCGCGCCAGTAGAGGTCAGCCAGGCATCCGGAATGAAAAGCGTATTCGGGATATTGGATAAAGCCCATGTAATGGCATCAATCTGCTCCCCCGCCTGTGCCAAAGACACCCTCGCGAAAGTTCCCGCCATGGAGACGGCGGCATGCGTCACTCCCGCAACTAAAACGTGACGTCGTGTCAACCCGATTGCCATTAGCTTCTCCCCATGAAAGCCGGTCCTATGTGCAAGCCGGGCGCACAGGATAAGTGATTGTCGCGCAATCAATGTCGCTTGTGAAGAAGGCGGCCGTTCGTTACGGCAAACTGCGAGAGTTTCGCGTCCCGCAACCCAACATCAAGGTTGAGCAGGACGCTTCTCAAAAGTCCATCCGACCAAGTCATTGGCCGCGTCCCCTGCTGAAAATCGGGAGCAGGCTTCAGGTGCACTAGACCAGGCGGGCGCTTGTCTTAGCCATGCACACTGCTGGAGCGCCGGGGGAACAGGTGCTAGCATACCCCCTGGAACTGATGGAAGGCTCTCATGGAATTTGACATCCGGAACCCAAGCTCAAAATCCAGCCGAGGCGGTGCCAGTGGAGGCATGACAATGACCCAAGGGGGGTATTGTGATGGCCGGGCCTGACCCCGGCCGAAAGCCGGCACAAGACGTTCGGAAGACGATAACAATTCTTATCGCCGACATTGTAGATTCCTCACGCCTTAGCCTCGCCCTCGATCCGGAGGCACTCCGGAACCTACTCGCCCGCTACTTTGATCAGATGATCGCCACTATCCAGCGGCATGGCGGAGTCGTAGAGCGATATCTCGGTGACGAGATCATGGCCGTGTTTGGTGTGCCGGTACTACACGAGGATGACGCAATACGGGCAGTATCCGCCGCTGTCGAAATGCGCGATACGCTTGCGACGCTCAACCACGAGCTTGAGACCGTTTGGGGCGTCCAACTCGCTCACCGAATTGGCCTCAACACCGGGGAGGTTTTTACTGGCATCGACAGGCAGGGACATCGATTTCTCACTGGCGAGGCAGTGCGTGTTACAAAGCGTCTCCAGGAGGCCGCAGCGCCCAACGAAATCCTGATTGGGGAAGCAACATACAAGCTGGTTCGCCACGCGGTCGTTGTAGAATCCAGTAGCGCGCGTGCGGTCAAGCACGGCGAGAAGTTCCCTGCGATCATCGTAGTGGGCCTCATCTCCCGCGCCACCGGCTTTCAACGCCGGTTCGAGGCGCCGTTCGTCGGACGCGAGCACCAGCGGACGGCGATCAGCACTATCTTTGGTGAGTTGATCAATAGTAGAACCTCTCACCTATTGACCGTGTTGGGTGAGGCCGGGGTAGGGAAATCGCGGCTTGTTTCGGAGGCCGCCGGAAGCCTTCCAAGCGAGGTAATTGTCGCACACGGCAGATGCCTGCCCTATGGCGATGGCATTGCTTATTGGCCGCTTGCGGACATCATCCGGGAGATCACACGAGCTCGAGGCGGAGACCCTAGCAAGCAGTCCGTGGCGGACCTTGCGGAAATCCTAGCTGGAGTTGATAAGGCCAAACTCATCGCCGAGCGCATAGCTGAGATTCTCGGGTTCGGCCAGGGAGACACAAGCGCCCGTGAGGAGACTTTCTGGGCCGTTCGGCGGCTTTTCGAGGTCTTTGCACGAGAACGGCCGCTGGTGGTTGTGGTCGAGGACCTCCATTGGGCCGACCCAACGTTTCTGGACCTGATCGAACATCTTGTAGATTTCTCGCGCGGTTTCCCCATCGCGATAGTTGGGTCGGCACGACCAGAATTGCTCGATACACGGCCGGATTGGGGACGTGCGAAGACAAATGCGACGACGGTCGCGCTTGAACCGCTGAGCGAGGCGGAATCCCGTGAAATGATGTCGAATCTGCTCGACCGCCTCCCGCTATCGCCCGCGGTCGAGTCAAGGATCACACGCGCCGTTGGGGGTAACCCGCTGTTTGCGGAAGAGCTTATAGCAATGCTCGTTGAAGAAGAGCTGCTCAGGCGCAATGAGGACTGTTGGGTCGCTCGCTCGGATCTCTCGGAGCTACCAGTCCCGTCGACAATTAACGCCCTTCTAGCTGCTCGACTCGAGAGTCTCCCGTCCCTTGAGCGCACCATCTTGACGGCCGCAGCAGTCGAGGGCGCAGTATTCCATCGGAGTGCCGTCAACGAGCTCGCCGACGTCGTGCTAGACGTACTGGAGGACGGTCTGCTCGCACTTGTACGCCGGGATCTGATCCGCCCGGAGGCGCCGTCGTTCGTCGGCGAGAAGGCCTATCGCTTCCGTCACGTCTTGATCCGCGACGCGGCATATCACTCCCTGCCGAAGAACGCCCGCGCCGACCTACACGAGCGCTTCGCTGCCTGGCTCGAGCCAACGGCCAAAGACCGGCTGCGCGAGTTCGAGGAGATTATCGGCTATCACCTCGAGCAGGCCTTTCAGTACCGGGTCGCGCTCGGTCCGCGCGACGAGCGCGCGGCTGCGCTTGCGCTTCGGGCGTGCGAACGGCTTAAGTCAGCCGGGCGGCGGGCGCTTGTCCGCAGCGACCTTCCTGCGGCGATCAGCCTACTCGAGCGGGTTTCCCGTCTGCTTCCCACCGATGATCCGCAGCGAATTGCGCTGCTCGCCGAGTTGAGCGGCGCTCTGATCGAAAGCGGCCGGTTGGACGATGCCGGGCGCGTATTGGAGGAGGCGGAGCGGCTTGCAACCGCCAGCAACGACCAGCGATTGGCAGCGCATGTGTTGGTCCAGCGGCAGTTCCTGCAACTCCTCCAGGGCGAGGAAGGCGCGCTGGAGAAGGCGGAACGCGCAGCGGCAGTCGTGCTCCCGGTCTTCGAGCGCCTGGGGGACGACCTCGGTCTGTGCCGTGCATGGCGGCTCGAAGCGTGGCTATTTTTCAACGCGGCACGCGGCGAGGCGGCCGCTGGGGCGTGGGAGCGCGCGGCTGCCCACGCACGACGAGCAAAGAACCTGCACGAGTACCACGAGATTCTTACGTGGATTGCGTCCTCACTTTGGTTCGGGCCGACCCCGGCCGCCGAGGGAATCCGCCGCTGTGAGGCGATGCGCGCGGACGTGGGCGAAAGCCTCGAATCAGAGGCCGCAATTCTCCGGCAGCTCGCATGCCTCAATGCAATTGCTGGCCGCTTCGAGATTGCTCGCGAGCTCATCGCGACAAGCAACGCTACCTACGCTGACCTCGGGCTCACGCTGTACGTGGCGTCCTCCGAACACGAGGCCGTCGTCGAGTTGCTCGCCGGGAACGCCGTTGCGGCCGAGAAAAGTGCCCGCGAAGCATACCGCGCGCTCGAGGAGATGGGCGAGCGAGCGTTCCGCTCGACGATGGCCGCGTCCCTCGCCGTCGTGATCCTCCAACAGGGACGCGATGAGGAGGCGGAGGGCTTTGCCAAGCTCAGTGCCGAGCTGGCTGCAAGCGGCGACCTGGTGACGCAAGTCCGTTGGCGTCGCGTGCGCGCCCGCGTGCTCGCACGTCGTGGAGAGATCCGTCAAGCGGAGGCGTTCGCACGAGAGGCATTGGCGATCGCTGAAAAGACCGACTTCGTCAACGACCGGGCCGATGCTCTAGTCGACCTTTCTCACGTGCTTGAGAGTTCGCGACAGCGGAACGCCGCGGTCGGTGCAGCGTCTGCAGCATTGCATCTATACCAACTCAAGGGAAACATAGTGGCCGCGGAAGCGACCCAACGCTACCTGCGCAAACTCGCGAGTATCTGACCCCTAACGGAGGGAAGCACTCGTCTCTACCAAGTGAGACGGCCTCTCAAAATCATCGACCGTGTCGTGCCTTAGAGGAATGGCACTCGGTTCCGAAGGCTTCGAGGAGTATCAACCCATCGTCTTCGACATATACACAACGATTTCCGCGATCTATTCGAGGGTTTCGAAAATCTCGTCCAGCTTCTTTTTGACGCTGGCCTTGTCGCCGTAAGGAAAGGACGAGTCATTGCCTTTCGACCCTCCGACATTTTCGTCAGTGCCAGTGTCATCGTTGACGATGACACGATAGTCGCCCTTTTCCGATTTCACGATGGTGATCGTTACGTCCTTCATTTTGCGTTCTCCTCTTTCTTGTCGGACACGAGGCAAAACACGCGGACGGGAAATGTGTTGATCGGGCAAGGAGCCGCGTATCCTATTGCCTTCGGGAGATTCTCCGACACCGATACTTCGGCATGCTAATACACAAGTTCAATTGGATCTTCAGACCACCAGATATAGCCATTCTGATTACCGTCTTTCCAATAGACGAGCGCTATACCTACCGCTGGTCCTGGCTGGAATGTTCCCCGATTATAGAGCCGAGTGTTTGCAATCCACTTGCCTGCTACCGCGAAGGCACCACTGGATTCCGATCCGTAGTAGGTCTGGGCACTCCCGGTGCTCGACTGGACTATCCAGGCGTCGACCCACTTCGGCTTCTGGTTGGCAGTCAAATCGAGCGGACCCTTTGCAAGTTCGACACGACCATTGGTTATTTTCTGCACGGCGTCCCAATTGGCTGGCATGACTGATCTCCAATCGCAGTAGGGGCAACGCGCCCGAAATCATAAACAAGAGATTAAGCACGCCGTCCAATATGTCCGATTTTTCTGAAATGAGCTATATAAAAACTAACGTCGAATAACATGTAATTTGCATAACTTGATACCATCGCACTAGATTAACGTTTATTACAACAATAGTATGGCCAATAGTGAAATCTCGTCTTCGTTTTATACTCGTTTGCACATCGACATTATTTCATTCTATATATCATTTATGTAGCTCTTGGCTGCATGGAATAGAGAACCCTTGTATCGCACCCGGTCCGTAAGAAACCGTTCAGAACCAGCTTGGCTTTGAGACTGCCACTGAGCAAGGCGTAACGACGCAAACCTGACTCCGACCTTCTGGTTAACTTCATACCTGCTTTTCATCTATTTACTACACGCAGATCCGCAATAGCTCAGCTCACCGGCACGTGAAAGTCAGGCCCCGCAGCACCGGTGAATGCTGTAGTCGTGATTGCGTGCGTTCTGGAACGGGTGGTGTGTCGATTTTCAGCAGCCAACGGCGCTGGTATGGCCGCACCCGCGTCGGAGGTGCGGGATCGGGCGATCTCATAGGGCTCGGCTGTCGTACGCCCATTGAAGCAGCGCCAGTCGCGGGGCTCGCAGTGGCAACAGAGCTGCGAGAACATTTGGCTAGACGAGCAGCGTTTGTTTTTCGATGAGATTGCGCCAAGCCGCGACGTCTGGGACGTAAGCTTCTGCTGCGGTTCCTGTCAGATCGCCCGTCGCAAAGCGATTGACGCCATAGACTTGTTAACGACGCTGTCGATGCTCAACACGGGTTACAAGACGCGCTACCTGAATGAGCGCCTGTTGATGGGCTGGCTGCCGAAAACCTGACCGGCTATTTTGTCCAGCGTGAGCAATGGTGCGAGGGCGGATCGCGGCGAGCTCACGACGGCACTGGACGACTTCCTGCCGCCTTTTCCCGGCTTCTTTCAATATTTCCCGAACCGGCGGAACATGGCGCCCAAACTGCGCGCTTATTGACCATGTTCGAGGGCACAGGCGAGCCGTTCCAGGCACAACGCAAGGCGCCCGGTGGCCCATTCGTGAGTGAGGATGACCCGCAAACAACAGTGACAGCCCGACAGGTTCAGGGTCAAACTGGCGAAGTAGCGGGTTTGTAAGCTGAATATGTCGATAAAAGCCAATTTCATCGACATGTTCTCGCAACAGGTCGTCGCCATCGACACATCAGCATGACGTGTCGACAAATCTGCGGACGCCGACATGTCATTCGATCCCAAACGGCCTCACAACGACCTGCCTTCCCTCCCCCGGGGCAATCGCTTAGGGCGTCGTTCCGCCCTCACCGGAACGACCCCTTATAGCGAGATCAGACGGGCTTTCGAGCCGCGACGAAGCGGTTCATGGCATCGAAAGAGAAGGCCGCAATCGGCAGGCCGGTCCCACCCTCCAGTGCCAGGTCGGCGAGAATTTCGCCAACGACGCTAGTGAACTTGAAGCCATGCCCGGAACAGGGTGAGGCGACGACCACATTCGGATTGCCAGGCACGAGGTCAAGCAGGAAATCCTCGCTCGGCAGCATCGTATAGCGGCATGTCACCGCCTTGACGCGTAGCCCGGCGGCGGCAGGCACGCGCTTGGTGATAAAGCCATCGAGCAGTGCCGTGTCGGCATCATTGACCGGCGGATTGGGCTGGTTCGGGTCGATCGGCTCACGAAAATGCGCATGCCGGCCGACCTTCACGCCATCGACGCCGATTGCCGGGAAGCCAAAATACGAACCCTCCATCCCCTCGTCCCTCAGGAAACAGGGCATGCGCTGCGGTTCGGTCGCGAACCCGTCGCGCGGCTGATACCAGGCAACGACCTGGCGGATCGGGACAGCATGCTCTCTCAGTTGCGGAACGAGCTCGCCAATCCAGGAGCCGGTGGCGACCACGACTTTCCTGGCGCGATACTGGCCGACCGCAGAACGGATCGTCACACCACCATCCCCCGGCTCGATAGCGGTTGCCCGCTCGCCAAAGTGAAGGACCGCACCGTCCTCGGCCGCCAGTTTGAGATAACCCATCACGGCAGCCTCGGGTCTGAGATAGCCGCCCTGGGGATCAAGGACGGCGATTTCCTCATCGCCCAGCTGAAAGGCAGGAAACCGACGCGCCATATCCGCCTTGTCGAGAACCTCGTGCGGTAACCCATGCATCCTGCAGGACGCGCGCGTTCCCGCAACGATCTTGCTATCCGCAGTGCCAATTTGAAGGACGCCCGTGATCGTCAATATGTCTGCGCGAAGCTTGGCCTCCAAAGCGCGCCAGTTTCGATAGGCACGCTGCAGCAGCGGTACATAGGAAGGATCCTCGAAATAGCCGAGCCGAATGAGGCGGCTATCTCCATGTGAGGAACTGAGCGCATGGGCCGGAAAATAGGCATCGATCCCGATCGTCCTGGCGCCCCGCGCTGCAAGCAAGGAAAGGGCCGCACTCCCCATGGCGCCAAGCCCGATCACGGCGACGTCGAATTCAGCTGTCATGGCTCATACTCACATCAGTTCGGGCGGCACTTCGTGACGGATAAGGGTCCGAAGCGCCTCTATGTCGCCGGCAAGAGGACGATCGTCGCCGTAGTGGGCAACGACATGGCGTACCGCACTATGGATTGCGTCCGTCCCTTTGGCGCGCGCAGCCGTTGGCGCCAGGAAGTCGTGCGCCTGGGCGGCGGCCATCAACTCGATCGCGAGAATGTATTCTGCGTTGTCCGTCACCGAGAGAAGCTTGTTCGCCGCAGCCGTCGGGTGCGCAAGAAAGTCCTCCTGCAGGCCGGAGGTCAGGCCACCATCGGTGGAGGCCGGTGCGGCCATCCTACGGTTCTCGTTGCTCAGCGCAGCCGCAGTGTATTGCGCGATCATGAAGCCGGAGTTGCTGCCGGCATCGCTCGCCAAAAATGGCGGCAGACCGCTGACCAGTGGATTGACGAGCCGGTCCATACGACGCTCGCTCATGGCCGATATCTGCGCAAGCGCGATCGCCAGGCTGTCGGCGGCTTGTGAAAGCGCAGGCGCGACAGCGTGCGCCTCTGAGGAGACAACCGGATTTTCGGGCGTGCCTGAAACCGCCGGGTTGTCGGTCACTGAGGCAAGCTCGCGATCGACAACGTCGGACGCGTTATCAAAGACGTCGCGTGCAGCGCCGTGCGCATGCGGGACCGAGCGCAGGCTCAGTGCATCCTGTGTCCGCTTTCCGAGCGCTGCTGCGATCAGGTCGCTACCATCCAGAAGTCGTCGCAGCGAAGCGCCGACTTTCGCGATTCCGCGCGATGGGCGCAGCGCCAAGACGGCTTCGTCAAAAGCCGCCATCTGGCACCCTGCCGCCTCCAGCGTCAGGGCCGCGACCGCATCGGCCCAGTCGAGCAGATGGCTGGCGCGTGCCAGGGCGACACTGGCTAGGCCTGTTGCACAGGCCGTACCATTGACAAGGCTCAATCCTTCCTTCGCACCGAGCACGAGCGGCTGAAGGCCGATCGCATTCAGGGCCTCGCGGCCATTCATTCGCTTGCCCGCGACCGATGCACGCCCCTCGCCGATCAGGACGAGTGCCGTGTGGGCATTGTGCGTCAGGTAACCGGCCGAGCCCTTAGATGGGATATCCGGCACGCAGTCCCGTTCCAGAAATGCCGCCAGATGACGGATGATATCCGCACGCACGCCGGAATGCCCGTGCGAAAAATTGGCGATTTGCGCAGCGATGATCGCTCGAACCTCGCGCGGCGCCAACAGCTCGCCGACCCCGCAGGCATGGCTCAGGATAATGTTGCGCGACAGCCGGCTCTGGGAGGCGCGATCGACCACCGTATCGGAGAGAGCGCCGACACCTGTATTGATGCCGTAGGCACGCACGCCGGTTTCGACGATCCGTTCGACGATGCGGCTGGCATTGTCCACGCGAGCCCAGGCAGCAGGCGAAAGCGCAAGCGTCTCGCCTGCTGCGACGCGTGCCACGTCGCGCCAGCCGATCCGTGTGTCGATGGTGATGGTCATTGTCCGCTTCCGAAATGGCCGATGAACTGGCGAAAGGCGGGCGAGGCGCCGCCACCGAACATCTCGTCCGGCGCGCCACTGCTTTCGACCAGGCCTTCCTTCATGAAGACAACCCGGTTGGAGACGTTGCGGGCAAAGCTCATCTCGTGGGTGACCACCAACATGGTCATCCCCTCCTCGGCAAGCGCGCGCATGACACGCAACACCTCGCCGACGAGTTCGGGATCGAGGGCGGAGGTCGGCTCATCGAAAAGCATGACCTTCGGCTTCATCGCGAGCGCGCGGGCAATTGCGGCACGCTGCTGCTGGCCGCCGGAGAGATGTGCTGGATAGGCATGTCGCTTGTCGGCTATGCCGACCTTTTCCAAGAGCACCTCTGCTTCGGCGATGCATTCGGCGCGCGGACGCTTAAGGACATGAACCGGTCCCTCGATCACATTCTGCAGGATCGTCATGTGCGACCAGAGATTGAAGGACTGGAAAACCATGCCGAGTTCCGAGCGGATGTGGTCGACCTGTTTCTGGCTTGCGGGGCGGCTCGCGCCGCCCTTGTGGATCATGCGGATCTGCTCGCCATCCACCCAGATCTCGCCGTCGGTTGCTATCTCCAGCAGGTTGATGCAACGCAGGAAGGTCGATTTTCCGGAGCCGGAGGCCCCGAGCAGGGAGATGACGTCGCCATCCTGAGCATCGAGCGAGATGCCACGCAGGACCTCATGCGTGCCGAAGCTCTTGCGGATGTTGCGGACGGAAAGTCGGGTAACGCCTGGCATTGAAAGCTCCAATCGTGTCCGTTCCGCTCTTAGGCTTTCAACGCCGGCGGGATCGCACGGCGGTGTCGCGAGAGCGAATACTCGAGCAGGGACATCGCCTGCAGAATGATGAAGTTGAGAACGAGGTAGATGATGGCCGCACAGAGGAATACTTCCATCGTCCGGTAGGTCTGCGAGATCAGGCGCTGCGCCACGCCGGTCACTTCCCATACCGTGACCAGGCTTGCGAGCGCGGTCGATTTCATCATCAGGACGATCTCGGTGGAATAGGCCGGCAGCGCGTGACGGAAGGCGATCGGCGCTAGAATGCGGCGCACGAGCAGCGCGCCGGACATGCCGATCGAGCGAGCGGCCTCGATCTCACGTGGCGAGACGGCGCGAATGCCACCGCGGAAAATTTCAGCGGAGTAGCCTGCGGTGCACAGCGCCAGAGAAAGCACTGCGCAAACGAACGGTTCGCGCAAGAACGGCCAGAGGAAGGAATAGCGGATGAAACCGAACTGGCCAAGGCCGTAGAAGACGAGGAACATCTGGATCAGCAGCGGCGAGCCGCGAAAGACGAAGATGTATCCCTTGGCAATCGCCGACAGCACCGGATTGCCGCCGACGCGCATCCAGACGATCAGGAGCGCTAGAAGGCCACCAAAGAAGACCGATAGGGAAAACAGAGCCAAGGTCATCGGGACGGCCTTGAGCAGGGTAGTCATCGTTTGAGCAAGAAAAGCGAAATCCATGGTGCTACCTCACGCCTTTCCCATGGCCGCCGTCGGCATGCTGCGATTGGCGCGTCGCTCGGCGCCATTGAAGACCCGGTCAGACAGGCTCGTCAGGATCAGATAGAGGATCCCGCCGACGATGAAGAACAGGAAATATTGTCGCGTGGAACCGGCAGCGACCTGACTGGTGCGCATCAGTTCCGCCAGGCCAGTCACCGAGATCAATGCCGAATCCTTAAGGCTGAGCTGCCAGACGTTGCCGAGACCAGGGATCGCCAAACGCAGCACCTGTGGGATAATGATCCGACGAAACCGCACGCCACGATGCATACCAATGGCAGATGCCGCCTCCAACTCGCCCTTGGAAATGGCAAGGTAGGCTCCGCGGAAAACTTCCGCCTGATAGGCACCGGAGATGATGCCCACAGCTAGTGCACCCGCGAGGAAGGAGGGCAGCCCGAGGAAGCCCTCGTAGCCCATCGCCTTGCCGATCGAGGTGACCGCGGAGGAACCTCCAAAATAGATGAGATAGATGATGAGCAGTTCCGGCACGCCGCGAAAGACGGTCGTGTAGACGTTACCGAGCGCGACGAGCGACGCCTTGCCGGATAGCTTGGCCGCAGAGATTGTCGCACCGAGCACGGCTCCGATCGCAAGCGCGCTTGCAGTCACGGCGAGTGTAATCAACGTGGCGAGCAGAAGCAGCGCGCCCCATCCGGTCGAACCGAATCCAATCAGTTCCAGTGTTGCCATATCACGTTCCCCGCGCCCGCCGCTGTCTCGGCGGTGTCAGAATAGCATGCGGCCCCCGGCATTGAAGCCGGAGACCGGGACGTCCGGCCTCCGCCGGAAATCAGTTCTGCGGGCTGACGTCGACCTTGAACCACTTCATCGACAGGTTCTTCACGGTGCCGTCGGCCAGCGCCGACTTGATCGCTTCGTTGAACTTGTCGCGAAGGTCGGTATCTGCCTGACGGATACCGAGGCCTTCACCTTCGCCCCAGATCGAGCCAACGATTTCAGGGCCGGTAAAGGCCAGCGTATCGTTTGCGGACTGGAAAGCATTGGCGAAGTAGACGGCATCGTCGAAGCCGAGATCGATACGGCCGTTCTGCAGATCGAGATCGCGGTCGGCACCGGTCTTGTATTCGCGGATTTCTGCGATGTCGCCGAAATTGTCGTAAACGAACTTGGCATAGACGGTGGCGGCCTGAATGCCGATCGTCTTGCCCTTGAAGGCTTCCTTCAGCGCATCCACTTCCTTAACGCCGGTCTGGCCGGGCGTCATCTTGATCGTTGCTCCGGTGCCGGCTGCGTTGGCAAGCGGGCTATCCTTGGCCGTCGCAAAGGCTGCCGGCGTCGCAGCGTAGGGGATCGTGAAACCAATGACCTTCTTGCGGTCTTCGGTGATCGACAGTGCATCCATGATGACGTCGAACTTGCCGGCATTGAGCGCAGGAATCATGCCGTCCCAGTCGGAAGCGACGAGCTTGCATTCGATCTTGGCGCGTTCGCACAGAACTTTGGCAAGCTCTGGTTCGAAGCCGCCGAGCGTGCCGTCGGCATTGGTCATGTTCCAAGGCGCATAGGCGCCCTCAAGTGTAATGGTGGCAGTCTTCCAGTCCTTGGCGGCGACAGGAGCGGCGAAGGCCGAAAGCGCAAAGGCGCTGGAAAGAAGAAGCGCGCTGAATTTCATTGGTTCTATCTCCTCTGAAGTGACGATTGACCTTGGGTCCGACACCGGTCTTCGCCGGCTTGCCCGATGCCGACCTTTGCTGGTCGAGCTTTCGAGAGGTTGTATAGGGTACCATATGAGATATTTTGTGTTATGCAAGAGGAAAGTCGATTTATCGAGCGGATTCCGCCGTTGCAAAAGGAATAGGCAATGAAGCGTCCAAGCGAGATGAAGAGGGATAACGATACCGCACCGCTCTACGCCGGTGTCAAGCAGATGATACTCGACCGCATCCACAGCGGCGAGTGGCCTCCGAAGCATCGCGTGCCTTCCGAAAACGAATTGGTCACGGAGCTTGGCGTAAGCAAGATGACCGCCAACCGGGCGCTGCGTGAACTCGCAAGCGAGGGCGAGCTGGTTCGTATTCAGGGCGTTGGCTCCTTTGTCGCGGAGCGCAAGGGCTACTCGGCCTTGTTCGAGGTGCGCAACATCGCCGAAGAGATTGCTGAGCGCGGCCACGTGCATGAGGCCGCGGTGGTGATTTTAGCCCAGGAAGCAGCCTCTCCAGAGACGGCGGACGCGCTGGAGCTCGATATCGGCGCACCCGTCTTTCACTCCTTGATCGTGCACAGCGAAAACGGCGTGCCGGTGCAGATCGAAGACCGTTTCGTCAATCCGGCAGCGGCCCCTGACTACCTGGCGCAGGATTTTGCCTCGCTGACACCCAACGCCTATCTGACGGCGGCCGCCCCGCTCAGCGGATCCGAACACATTGTCGAGGCAGCGATGCCGCAGTCCTGGGAGTGCAAGCTCTTGACCATCCTCAAGAACGAACCATGCCTGGCGATCCGCCGCCGGACCTGGTCAGGGCGCCACGTCGTCTCTACGGCCCGTCTCATCTATCCCGGCAACCGCTACCGGCTGGAGGCCCGCACCGGAAAGGTGTTTGAGGAATAGCCTCAGTTGTATATGGAACATGTGTGCGTTTCCGCACTTGACTAGCCAATCCGCGGATAGCCAAGTGCGACGGCCTTGCGTTCCAAATCCACAAGAGGCTCATAGTCTGCTTCGGAAAGGGTGACAAAATCCGAAAGCGAAAGCGTTTCGCGGACGCGCGCCAAGGAGGGCTCGGTGATCGCCGATTGAAGCGCATCGCGCAGTTGCTCGACCTCGCGATCCGAGGCGCCGCTGGAGGTAATGAAGGGCAGTCCAGGAGCGCTGGCCGTCTCGGCAAGAATGCGCAGACTGGCAAGCCTCTCCGGCGCAAAGCGCCCTATGTTGGCGTAGGTCACACAATCGATTGCGGCAACGTCGGCCCTGCCGGCCGCGACTGCAGCGATGCTCGCCCCATGGCCGCCGGTCTCGATCACCTCGGAAAAGAAGTGTCCACCTTCAGCGAGTGGGGCTATCTCGGCACGGAAGAGATTGCTGCCCGAGTTGCTCTCATGGCTGTTGACTGCGGCACGCAAACCGCGGAGCTCTACAAGCGATCGAGCTGCCGCATTCTTATGAACGACAATGAAACTGCGCATTAAGGGGCCCTCGCAGCCGGGCAGATCGTAGATTGGCGTTGCGACCAGACGAACGGAGCTGCGCAGTCGCTTCGCATAGGGATAACCGCAGGTCTGCGCGAGGATGAGATCTGGATAGAGCCAGGCTTCGTCGTAGGACAACGAACGATCGAGTTCCGTTGGCACGTCGGACAACCCGGCCTCTTCTCGAAGGTAGCCGCTGATGTAGCGCCAGAGCGCAGCAGTCGCCTCCATCAACGGCGGTGGATCGACATACATCGACAGGCTGGCGAGGCGCATTTTCCAAGTCTCTTCGTTGACGCGCCGCGAACATAGTCACGCGCCGACGAATTGCCAATGATATCAGTCAGCGTTGCACATCGAGCCCGATATCCAGCGTTGGGGCGCTGTGCGTACACCAGCCAACCGACACGAGATCAACACCGGAGGCGGCGATTGCAGCGACTGTTGCGGGCGTTACCCGACCCGAGGCCTCGGTGATCGCACGGCCGTTGACGATTGCGACCGCTTCGCGCAGTTGCGTCGGCGTCATATTATCGAGCAGGACTGCATCGACGCCCTCTTCCATAGCCTCCCGCAGCTGCAAAAGCGTGTCCACCTCGACCTCGATCTTGACCATGTGCCCGACGCCAGCGCGGGCGCGGGCGATCGCCGCGGCAACGCCGCCAGCAATGGCTACGTGATTGTCCTTGATCAGGACGGCATCATGAAGTGCAAACCGATGGTTCATGCCGCCACCTGCGCGAACTGCATATTTTTCCAGAGCCCGCAGCCCGGGCGTCGTCTTGCGGGTGCAGGCAATCGATGCCTTCGTGCCGCTGACAGCTTCGACCAAGCTTGCCGTCACCGTCGCAATGCCAGACAGGTGTCCAAGAAAATTGAGCGCGGTGCGCTCCCCCGTCAGCAAGCCGCGCGAAGGCCCGGTGATCGTGGCAATGGTGTCGCCGGGTTCGACGCGCGACCCGTCCTCCATGTGGCGGGTCATCGTGATTGCGGCCTCGACGAGCTGGAAGGCGAGCTCGGCGGCGTCGAGACCGGCAATGACACCAGGCTGCCGCGCGACCATGACCAAAGACGAGCGATGATCCGCCGGGATAACGGCGGCCGAAGTGATATCGCCGGCTAGGCCCAGATCTTCGACAAGGGCCGCGCGCACCAGCGGTTCGATGACAAGGCGCGGCAAAGGGGCAAGAGACATGTCAGGCACTCCGGGCAAAAGAATGGGTCTCGGCACGCGCGACGTCGAGCA
The DNA here is from genome assembly GCF_014193145.1 of Rhizobium sp. BK060. Classification (NCBI taxonomy): domain Bacteria; kingdom Pseudomonadati; phylum Pseudomonadota; class Alphaproteobacteria; order Hyphomicrobiales; family Rhizobiaceae; genus Rhizobium; species Rhizobium sp. BK060. The sequence continues at coordinate 365,720 of NZ_JACHYW010000001.1, read as the reverse complement.
CATCGGCGAGCGTCATGAAACGGCGTTCGGCAAGCGGCAGCTGCAGTGGAAAATCGGTGCGCGCGTGTGCGCCGCGGCTCTCCTTGCGCAGCATTGCAAAGACAGCAATCGTCAACGCAACAATCGCCGGATCGGCGGCAGGGCCGCAGGCTTCGGCGAGCGGCAACAGGGCCGCGATTGCTCCCTGGAGAGCCCCGGCGTTACGCAGCACGCCAAGGTGGCGCGACACGATCGTGCGCACGCACGAGGCATCTGGCGCTGACACAGGCGGCACTTCCGGCACCGCCCAAACCCGACCCGTCGACGTCCCGCCAAGATCACGGGCAGCCCGCATGCCGAGCGCGGCCGCCTCAAGCAACGAGTTGCTGGCCAGACGATTGGCGCCATGCAGCCCGGTCGAGGCCGCCTCGCCGACCACCCACAGGCCTGGAACCGAGCTGCGTCCCGCCAAATCGGTCGCAACTCCGCCCATGTGGTAGTGAACTGCAGGGCGCACCGGTATGAGATCGATTGCCGGATCGATGCCGGCCTCACGGCATAGCGCCTGGATTGTCGGAAATCGGAGTGCAAAGCGATCGCCGAGCGCGCAACGGGCATCCAAGAAGACATGCCGCCCCAGTGAAATTTCTGCGCTGATGGCGCGCGCAACAACGTCGCGCGGCGCCAGTTCTCCTCCATCGATGCCCGACATAAAGCGTTCGCCCCTGTCGTTGACGAGGACGGCGCCCTCGCCGCGCACCGCCTCGCTGACGAGCGCCAGCGGCCGGCGCGCAGAATCAAGACCCGTCGGGTGAAATTGCACGAATTCCATGTCGGCAAGGCGCGCCCCTGCCCTGGCCGCCAGCGCAAGTCCCTGGCCGAAATTGCACATGGGATTGGTCGTCGCGTCATAGAGCCCGCCGATGCCACCCGTCGCCAGCACCACCCTGTTGGTCATGATGGCGGCAATCTGCGCGCGTCTGGAAACAATCAGACCGTTGACTGAGCCGTCATGGACCATAAGCGAGCGCAACTCGGTTGCTTGAAGTACCGTGATCGAAGGCGTGTTGGCGACCGCTCGTACGAAAGCGGCAACAATCGCAGCACCAGACCCGTCGCCTGACGCATGCACGATGCGTCGACGCGAATGCGCGGCCTCCAGACCAAGTACCAGCCTCCCCAGGCCGTCCCTGTCGAAAGCGACGCCGGCACGCTCCAGGGCTGCAATGGCGGCTGGGCCCTCAGCGATAATCTCGGATGCAGCATGCGGATCACACAGCCCGTCGCCGGCAGCAAGCGTATCGGAAAGGTGTAACTTAGCGCTGTCATCCTCACCAAGACTGGCCGCGATTCCGCCTTGCGCCCAGGCGCTTGATGTCTGCGTCCCAATGGCACCGCGGGTGATGAGAACGACGGGCTGCGGCGCGAGCGTCAATGCCGTCATCAGGCCGGCGAGCCCGCTTCCAACGACGACAACCTGTCCGCTCAACGCGTCGAGAAGCTCGGTCATATCGCAAGCATCCGCTCGACGGCGCGCCGGGCGGCGACGGCAATGTCAGGGTCGACCGTTACCTCGTGGCGATTTTCCTCCAGTGCGGTACGGATGTTGGCGAGCGTGATCCGCTTCATGTGCGGACAAAGATTGCAGGGACGGATGAACTCGACATCGGGATGATGCACCGCGACGTTGTCGCTCATCGAGCACTCGGTCAAGAGAACCACGCGGGCCGGACGCTGCTGCCCGACGAAATCGGACATCACTGCGGTCGATCCGGCGAAGTCCGCCTCGGCGACGACATCTGGCGGACATTCAGGATGCGCCAACACGGTTACACCAGGATAATTCTCGCGCAACTGCCTGACGTCATCGGCCGTAAACAGTTCGTGGACTTCACAATGTCCATGCCAAGCAAGTACCTCGACCATCGTTTCGCGTGCAACGTTACGGGCGAGATACTCGTCCGGGATCATTAGCACCCGCGGTACACCGAGAGACTCGACGACCTGCTTGGCGTTCCCGGATGTGCAGCAGATATCGGATGCTGCCTTCACGGCCGCGGAGGTATTCACATAGGTGATAATAGGCACTCCGGGGTGCGCTTCGCGCAGAAGCGCCACGTCCTGCGGCGTGATCGAATCCGCTAGCGAGCAGCCCGCCCCCATATCCGGGATGAGCACTGTCTTGTTAGGATTGAGGAGCTTGGCCGTTTCGGCCATGAAATGCACCCCGGCAAGCACGATGACGTCAGCCTCGACGTCGATCGCCTTGCGCGCCAGCGCCAAGCTGTCACCGACGATATCGGCGACGCCGTGGAAAATCTCCGGCGTCTGGTAATTGTGTGCGAGAATGACGGCGTTGCGCTGCCGCTTCAGCTTAAGGATCGCCTCGACGTCATCTTCGAACGACATCCACTCCGCCTTGGGAATGACGCGGCGAACGCGCTCATAAAGGGAGGACGCGGAAACGCTGTGGTTCATGGCCGACTCCTGCTTATGCTCTATCTGAGTATATCATGGGCCCATGGATATTCTCATACTGAGCATATGTCAATTGCGGGAGAGCGGCAGTTTTGATCCCGCAAGGGCGCGTTCTTCCAGGAAGACGTGGCTGAGATTGCTCCTGATTAGTGGCAGTCCGGACGTAAATCCGAGGCCACATGGTGCGACAGGTTCAGGAACGACCAAGAAGGACGTCTTCAAGATTCGATGCCTTGTGGATTGGCAGCCAAATATCTCGCGCTCCGGCCGAAACAAAAGGCGGAAGATGGTGAGCGCCATGAAGACGAACGACACAAACCCGACGCGTCCCAAAGGCGGCCAAAGGACCTGACGCCGATGGCCAAGAAGCCTGAAGCGCCGACAGGAAGTCGCTGGCACCGCCGACAGTGCAGCCGCCTGGAGCGAAGAGGGAACGCGAGCGTCCGATTGTTAATCCGATTTCGGGCGTCGCACAGTTGACAAGCCGGTTCCGCACCAGTGCGGCACCGTGCGAGCCTTGTGTCGCTGGCAGGTTTAAATTCGCTTCACCGTGCAAGAGAGCCATGCGGCCCGACCGTGAGCGTGACCGGGCCGGGCCTTACGCTTCAATAGCGCGCATCCTCAAGGCCGCAAAATGGATCGACCGGGTTTGTGCCAAGGAAAGGCTTGCGCCCAAGCATGCACTCCACAACGGCCTCCTGCACGGTATCCATGGTCGAGTACGCGTTTATATAGGCTGGTACGCGCGGCGCATCGTAGAGATGATATGGATGACCGAAGGAGATCATCACGGAGGGAATATTCGTCCAGGGTCGATACATGGCCTTGAACAGGCCCCCGCCGCCCATCCGATGCCAGTCGACGAATATCCGGCCCCGTACGAGCAGCGACTCGTCGCCCAGGGCGTAAATTACCAGATCGAAGTCGTCAGGGCTTGGCACGATGTCCGGCCGGTCGATCGTGACTTCAAATCCCTCTTTGGCCAAGAGCTCCGGCAGCAGGAATTTCAGTGGCTGCTGCATGAGCGGATGGATGATGCCTCCATCGACCAACAGGACGCGTTTTGTCTTCGCAGGATCAAGCGGAAAGATGCTGTGGACATCTTTCACAAGCGTGGGTGAGCGAGCGATGTACTCTTTGGAAGCAGCAACGCTGTCGGGATGCGCAAGCAGGTTGCGCGCTTCCGCAGCGTCGGGCAGGACATCCGACGGCTGAAAGAGTTTGAGGTGCGCTTTGAGAGCCAGCACGCGAAGAACCGCTTCCTCGAGTCGCTCAGGCGTTATTCGCCCATCTTCGACAGCGGACTTGACCGCTGCCATATCCTCCTCCGGTGCGTCGCTGAAGAGGATCATGTCGCAGCCATTGGCGATAATGTCAGGCATGGTCTTCGTGTGGTGACCCCAGGCCGACAAGCCACCCATCGGCGTAGCGTCAGAGACAATGATGCCATTGAAGCCGAGCTGATCACGGAGAAGATCGATGTTCAGTAACCGCGAAACAGAGGCCGGCCGGAAAGCTTCAAGCCCGGCATCGGGAATCTTAGACCGGACATAGGCCGGTAAGGAAATATGCGCACTCATCACGGCCAGCACGCCCTCGCCGATCAGCCTTCTATAAAGTCGTCCGAACGTTTCTTCCCACTGTTCAATCGAGAGTGGATTGACGGTCGTAACGAGGTGCTGATCGCGGTCGTCGTATCCCTCGCCCGGCCAGTGCTTCGCGGTGGCGGCAATTCCATTCTGCTGGAGGCCGCGAACATGGGCGACGGCGTGGCGCTCAATTCTGTCGACATCCGAACCGTAGGAGCGCGTGCCGACGATCGGTGATCGGAAGGCAGCATTGATGTCCATGACCGGAGTAAAGGACCACCGTACCCCCATTGCTCTACCCTCGCGGGCCAAGATTTCGGAACTTTTTTCGGTCGCCTGGACATCGTCGACGGCGGCGAGACCAAGTTGCCCTAGCACCGGTGTGCCGAAAGCGAAGGAATGGCGGCTTCCTTCCAGATCTGCACTGATGACCGGTGGCACTTTGCTTCTGGCGACGAGGTCTGAGATGACACGCCGCTCAAAGTCGAGGTCCGGCGTGAAAAATCGGGTCACCCCACCCGGCCTCAATGCACCAATGCGCGCGAACTCCTCTTCATCCGTCCCAATCATGATCAAGGTGAAGAGCTGGCCGACTTTGTCGTCGAGATCGAGCGACGCATAAACCTCGCGGACCCAGGCGATCGCGGCGTCATCAAGGTTGAACGGCGGTTTGCGAAGTTCATCGTATATCGTCACAAGTCCCTCCGTGATCAACGCTTTGTGGCGATAGTTGCGTATGCACGCCATGATGGGAAAGCTCTAAGGCGAGCGACTATCCACTCTCTTAGAGCAGAAGGCAATAAGGTCACAAAGCGCTAAAGCGCGCTCGCCTGTTCTCACCGGAGGTATGGGTAACTCCTCCGACGGTTCCCATCATTCAGGTCGGGAGTTCGCATTGGCAGGATGAGGAAAACCGCCAGAATTTTATGTCAAGACTGGGGACTCTCCAACCTCTAACTCATTATAAAGTCAACGTAAATCAGGACAAGACAACAAGGATGCCTAACGACCTTTCGAGCCGCGTTGGGCCTCGCGCGATCACCACATGCTTTCCAGCCGAAATCATCCGTGCAAGCGACCGCGCATAGCTAGACATAGGTCGAGTGGAGCCTCGCCTGTCGTCTGGTACCAAAGCATCTCGCAGCGACGTACACTTCCATGGTCTTCGCCCAGTGGAGTAAAAAAAGATTGATCCTCGCCTTAGGCGAAGCGAATGCCTGAACCCCCCCCGAAAGGTTAAGAACATGAATCGCATTCTCAGCCTCGCTGCAGTCGCAGTCATCTCTTCGATTACCTTCGCGAATGTTACACTTGCCGACAGTCTCGACATGAATACGGCGCACGCGCTCGAAACGACCCTTCGTTCCTACAACGCCACCTTCGACGTCCGCCAGGTCAATAACTGGGACCTTTCTCCGGAGCACCTCACTCGGGGCGGTACCGCGTCAGACCGCTCGACCGGTGCCATCGAAGGGATCCGGTCAGCGATTGAGCAGAACAAACCACTTGCCGGAAAGCTTCACCAGGCCGGCGTAAAGGTATCCAACATCGTCGATGTCGAGCAAGCTGCCGACGGTAGCATCACGTTCTATTCCCGCTGAAACAAACGCGACGTTGGTGGTCCGCGCTAGAGGGGACCACCAACCGATGCCGGTCTCTCGGCCGATAGCTTTTGTGCGTCCAGTTCCCGGATATTATTCAGAGCTGAGGAGCATGAAATGACGCAAGAGGGTAAAATCTCGGCCGTCACCGGGGGCCGTTTAGATTTGTGACTCGTATTCGCGGCTTTCACAGCGGTAGCGAAACAGCTTCGCGGGGCGACCACCCGTTTCGCTCGTCGTATCGCCAGTTTCCTCGACCAGTTCCTGCTGCTCGATCAACCGTCGGAAATTCTGCTTGTGGAGCGTTAGCCCAGCCAGAGCTTCAACGCTGCGCTGCAGTTGCAGCAAGGTGAAGCTCTCCGGCATCAACTCGAAGACAACGGGCCGGTACTTGATCTTTGCCCGCAATCGCGCAATGCCGGTTGCAAGAATGCGCCGATGGTCGGCAAACATCGGCCGACCCGGATTTACGTCCGACAGGCAGCCAGCCTCCTTCACAAGACCCGCCTCGTAAAGGATCTCATAGCGCTGCAGCACCAGGTCTTCGTTCCACGCGACCTCGCCCAATCCAAAAGCGACATTCGTCCGACGCATCCGCTCCTCCTGACGGATGGGGTCGCGCTTTGCCCACGCAACGAGATGCGCGACGATATCGTCAAGGACCGCAGGGCGTCCGGCGCGCCAGTCCTCCCAGGGAAAATAGCTGTACCAGCCATGCCAGGCGGGCCCACCAGCGCCTGTTGCGGCCTGCTCCCGGACCAGACCGAGATAGCTGATCGAGATCGTCCTGCCGCCGAGGATCTCATTGTTTCGGTCGCGATCAGCGAAGGTATAGAGCTGCTCCAGATAGCCGACCGGATGGCCTGTCTGCTCCTGAACCCATTCACGCAAACCACTCTGCAGGGTACGATGCCCCATTTCGAACGGCCCAGAAGGTAGAGCCTCTCCGGACCGGATCGTCATCACACGCGGCTCGCCGCCTGTCACCGCAACGAGCACGGCTATCAATTCGGCATGTGCAAACCCGATCGTCAAGAAAAGTACGCCTCCTGTTGTCAGACCAGCAATCTCTGGCACAACGAACAAACTTGAGGAAGCATATCCGGGCGTTAATATACTTGAATCTGCCGGTCGATCGCCGCTTAGCGCAGGAACTGCCTGAAGCGGCGCAGCGCGAGATCGAAAAAGATGGCGCCAATCGCCACGAGCGCGGCAAGCTGCGGCCACACCACGGCAAGGCCGGCCCCGCGAAAGAGAACGGCCTGCGATAAGATCACGAAGTGCGTATTTGGCGCTGCGAGCATGCTGTTCTGGATAATCTCAGGCATGCTTTCGCGCGGGGTCGTACCGCCGGAGAGCAACTGAAGGGGGATCAGCACCAACATCAGGAGCAAGCCGAACTGCGGCATCGAGCCTTGCGACGGTCGCAAGGAAAATGCCCAGGCAGGTGGTGGCGAATACGACAAGTGCAGTACCAATCACAAAGAGTGCAAAGGAGCCTTCAATTGGCACCTTGAGCAGCCCCTGGACGATAAAGATCAGGGAGAATGTGGAGGCGGCAACGACAATCAGACCCATCGACCATATCTTGCTCAGCATAATCTCCAGCGGCGTGATGGGCATGACGAGCAGATGCTCGATCGTGCCGTGTTCGCGCTCGCGGATCAGTGCCGCACCGGTCAGGATGATCGAAAGCATCGTAATTGAAGAAATGACATTATTGATCGAGCCGAACCAACTCTTATCCAACTCCGGATTGAACCGGGATCGCAGCGTCAGCGCGACGGATACCTGCTCGCCACCGCGATATCGATTGACGAACTCGTTAACCTCGCCCGAGACGATCGACTGAACATAGCCGCTGCCAGTGAACGCCTGTGATATACGCGTCGCATCGACATTCAGCTGGATGCTCGGCGATCGACCAGCAAGCACGTCCCTCTGAAAATTCGGTGGAATGACGAGTGCAAACGTGTCCAGCCCGGCATCCATGCGGCGATCGACCTCCTGGAGCGCAATGACGCGCGGAACAACGAAATAGGGTGAATAGAATGCCGTTATGATCCGCGCGGAGAGCGGCGACTGGTCCTCATCGACAATAGCGATCGCAGCCCGATTTAGCGTTTCGGGCAGAGAGTTCGACGCCGTGTATATCGACACCGTGAAGGAATAAATAATCTGTACGAGTAGCATCGGATCGCGTGCGACACCCCAGAGCTCCTTGATCCCCAGCCGATAAACACTGGCCACACGCATGGTCAGTTCGCCTGTTTCTTCAAAAGCGCTGCCCCCTAAGCACATCAGAATCGGGGCGGCAATCAGCAATGGCATGAAGGAATAGACCAAGTCGCTAAAGCCCCAGAGCCTTGGAGAAGGTCCCCCACGAGATCGTGACAAAGTGGGCGGCGGGATAAATCTTCCCGATGAAGGCGCCCACCCCTTGTAGTGATGATACGGGGTCGATCATACCCGAATACTGGACTGCCGGAATGAGGGTTATCAGGGCTGTGCCGAAAATCGCGGCGATCTGACTGCTCATGAAGGCTGAAATAAGCAGCCCCCCTGTTGTTATCGTGACGTAGATCAGCGCTGCGAGGGTGAACGTCAGGAAGCTGCCGGTGAAAGGGACACGAAAGATGAATACCGCGAACGCGCTCAACATGAAAAAGTTGAGCATCGCGAGAGCGATATAGGGCAATGCTTGCCAAACAGGAACTCGATGCGAGTAACCGGGGTCACGTAAAAATTGATGATGGAGCCGAGCTCCTTTTCGCGCACGACGCTGAGGCCGGCAGCATTGCGGGGATCATCATCAGCAGGAGCGGAATGACACCGGGGACCATAGCAACAAGGCTTTGGACGTCCGGATTGTAGCGGTAGCGAATGTCCAGCTGAAAATTTGCGGTGGCAGCCGTGGCTCCGGCCGCTCTTGCGCTTTGCGCGCGAGCCATTCTGCGTGCATTCCCTCCACGTAGCCCCGGACCGTTTCGGCTCGGCTCGGCATGGCTCGGCATGGCGCCATCGATCCAGGCCCCTATCTCGACGCTTCGTCCACGCGAGACATCCCCGCCGAAACCGGGCGGGATTTCGATCGCAAGGCTGAGCTCCCCTGATCTCATTCGACGGTCCATATCCGCATAGTCGATGATTGGCGGCCTTTCATCGAAGTACCGGGAGCCGGATATCTGCAAGACGTAGTCCTGGCTGATCGTTGTGTCATCACGGTCGAGTACAGCGAAGGAAAGGTTTTCGACATCCATGTTGATGCCATAGCCAATGACGAACATCAAAATGACACTGCCGACCACCGCAAGCGTCGCACGAATGGGATCGCGTCTGAGTTCAAGCGCTTCGCAGCGCGTGTAGGCAAACATCCTTCGAAAATCGAAAAGTCGCCCCAGCCCACCGGCCGCTGCTTGCCCCGCGGCATCGCCTGTCTGCACATTCGCAGCCAGTTCTTCTTTGCCGGCATGCCGACCTATCAAACTGAAGCGAATACCCGATCACGATCTGTGGTTGATCACAACAATAACAGTAATTTGACGTTTCAATAATCACGAATCTGCCGGATGGCCGCATCTTCAATGCGTTGTGCCACGCCCAGGACGCCAAATAAAAACGAATCAACACAATTGATCCGATCAATTATCTCCGTTAGGTTGATCGCTAGCATAATAGTCGCGCAACAACCGGCGTTGGAAGGAGAGAACCATGAAAGATGGACCCCATGCAGTTGATGTTCACGTCGGGAAGACGATCCGCATAAAGCGTCTGATGCGGAAGGTATCGCAGACCGAGCTTGGCGATCGGGTCGGCGTCACGTTTCAACAGATTCAAAAATACGAAAAGGGATCCAACCGTGTTTCCGCGAGCATGCTGGTTGAGATTGCCGGCGCGCTCGATGTCGACGTCCGATCTTTCTTCGAGGACGTTAACCCCGGCACCGCCAACGACAATCCCACGCCCAGCGAGGAATTCGTCGTCTCCCGTGACGGCGTATTGCTTAACGCCGCGTTTCTGTCGATCAAGAACGAACAGGTTCGCAAGAAGATCGTAAAGCTCGTGCAGGCAATTGCCGGCATGGAACTGGACGATGCTCAATAGCTTTCTGGTCGGAGTTGGACGGTCCGAACGTTAGTGACAGTCGAGAAGCACGAGGTTCTCGCTGGCATCTTTCATTGCGACCTGCGTCTTCTTGCCGATCAGCTTTTCGAGATTGACGTCGAGCTCGCGTTCGGGGTCAATGCCGTCCCAATCGATCACGACCTGAAGAAGAGCCATGTTGGTCAAGTGCATCAAATTATGCAGCTTGAGCTTCTGGGCTTCATCTTTCGCTGCCGAGAGTAACCGGAATATTCTGGCATACTCGCTACCCGTTCCCTCATCCCTCGTCAGAATGTTCATTGCCACCGCCTTCACCTTCTCTGCTGATGAGCCTTCCGGGCTTCAACGAGATCCATCATTCTGGTCAGGCGTTACTCGGGCGTTACAGGCGTGACGGCCCCCGTGATTTCCGCCCGCAAGTGCTCCCAGTGTGAGGTGGCGGCAAAACCCCAGTCACGCTCCTGAACGGCAAACTCCACGTCTTGCAGATACTGCAGGACGAGTTCGGCATCCTGACGCTTGCGCTCAATTTTGGCTGCTCGGATCATCCGCAGGATCGACTTGGCGCGGTCCCCACTGGCGAAAGTGCAGCCCTCGACGACCTTGGGATAGGTACGCTGCGAAAAATGAAGCGCGCGGCCGGCAAGCAACAGCATCTTGTGTTCGGCAAGCGATAGAGCGCCCTGCCGGTACAGCCCGTCGATCGTCGGCTGAAAATCGACCCACGGGATGGAGAGCGGCAGCCAGCCGAATTCTTCGGGCGCGTGCACGAGCGCCACAGCCTCGTCGTCAATCAGGCGACCTTCCGCGTAATCCTCGTAGATCGAACCCAGACCGACCATGCCGAACGCTGCGCATTCGGCCGCGCGCAGCGCCCCCATGCTGGCGCCGCCCGCAACGACGACATTGTGCTGCAATGCGTAGAGGATCTCCTTGTGCCATACCGAGGGCACTTCCCCGAAGTAGCCATCGACAATCCCAATTGCCCGTGCGCCGTCCTGCACGGCCTGCAATATGTCACCACGCGCGGCCGGCCCGCGAAAGTCGATCGAAGGGTTCTCGTCTCGAAGACTGCCAATATCGGCGCCAAAGCTCGGGCCTGCGAAGATGACCTTCATTGCATTGCTCCCTGCATAGCGTTGACGGCGCGCAACCCGAGTTGAATGAATTCGCCGCTGACATCCACCTCGAGGCCAGGAACGATCATGCGGATGACTGAAACCGGCAGGCATGGGTGGGGAAGCGGCACGGCCACCACCTGATCGATACCTTTCGCCTTCAGGCGATCGAGAATGTGGCTGATATTTTCCTGGATGCTGCGCGGCGCCGTTTCGAAAGAAAATTTGGGAGCGACGGGCGCTTCGTCGCAGAGATTGATGAGTTCCTCCATCGGGCCGCCGTTGTCGAGCCTCTGGTAAAGACGCGGAGAAAAGTCGTCGCGGCTACCGGCAATCGCGGTCAAACGGCTCTGTGCCGCCTCAGTGATTGCGCGGAGCGCTGCGCGAATAGGATCGGGGTGGCAGCCGCATCCTCCGCAGACATGGGTCCAGCGCGTATCCACACGCTCCCCAAGATTGCCGGGAATGATAACTGCCAGAAAACTGGGGACGCCAATGTCGGTCGTCATGTCGAGCAGCAGGAGACGCATTCCTGCGCGCCTGATGCGATCTACGACAATATCCAGGACAGGATCGCCGAAGGCCGCCGGATCGATCCGCGTGCCACACAGTTGCTCGTGCGGGCGCAACTGCGTCAGTGCCCAGGCGTCACGTTCAACCAGCTCGCAAAGCCCGTGAAGCACAGCTTCCGCCGGCCGATTTCCGGATGCCAGACCATCACTCGACTGCTCGAACCCGCAGGGACGGACGCCCCGATGATCGAGACCGACGAGCGGCCAGGGCACGAACACAGGGCGGCCGGACATGATGTCCAGACCTTCGCTCCAGGCGATCGGCTGCGAACCGATCTCGGAGGGAACGCAGCGCGCGACCGAATCAAGGTCGATCATCGGCGCATGTTCGGCCTTCATTCCGTGCAGCGTCGCCATCACCAGGTCGCTCGGCTGCATCTCAGCAATGCGCGTCTCGACAGCTTCCATCGCAGCCGAAGTCATAGCGGCCTCTTCGTCGATGCCTTTTCCCTGAAAAACTGAAAGCGTGTAGCTGTTTGGCCGCGTCGCGAAAGCAACGGGGATCTCGACGAGGTCGAGCGCAGTGAGCAAACCCACCCGCGTAATGCCAAGTTCCTTGAAGTGCGGTTTGATGGCCGCGAATGTCTGCCCAGGCGTCAGTGAGCGGTCGTGATAGCTATTGATGCCGGCCGATGAAAGACTGAGATCTTGCGCCAGGCGCTCGAGTGCGGTCTGAACAGACATTCGCATCGACCTCAACGGAACTTCAGCGCGTGAACAATGTTTGCCGTGGCGTTTGTGTCAAGCTGCACGGCTTCCTGTTTCAGGACGGCTTGAGCGGCGGCGGAAAGGCGTACTGCAACTGGCTTGATCTGGGTGGTCGTCATTGTGTCATCTCCTGCTAGAAGCAGCATCGTGCTGCGGACAGGAGGAACATGCGCCGGCTGGCGTTATTTCGGCGTGACCAGGATTCGCGCCAGGACGGCGCCCAAAGCACCGTAGGTGTAACGCTTCAAGACAATCCGGCCATCCGAAGGCCGTCAATCAGCTGACGGGTGTCATCCGGATTGCGGTCCGGCACGAATTGCCAGACATCATCGGTGCGGAAATCGGGAAAATTCTCGAGCACGATAGAGGCATAGCGCGACGCAGTTCGCAGGTCACCGTTCTTGGCGTGGGATGCAGCCAGAAGGCGCGAGGTCGCAGGGCGATCCTTGACGCGATCCAAGACCTCGATCGCCTTTGCATAGTTTTCCTGCACGAAATGGATACCGCCGAGATTCCAGTAGTAATAGTCCGGTGGCAACGGATTGAGCTTGAGCGCTGCCAGGCTCAACTCCAGCGCCCGGTCACTTTGACCATCATGCAGCAGGGCATCCGCATGATCGGCGAGAATGTCGGCGTCATTCGGGTTCAGCATCTGCGCTTCGGCGAAAAATTCGAGACTATCGTCGAAGCGGCGGCGATAAAGAGCGACGAAGCCCAATTCGCGCATCGCCCTGCCACTATTCGGGTCGCTGTCACGAGCAAGCCAGGCGGAGCGGTCCGCCTCCTCCAGCAATTGCGTATCTTTCATCCCGCGCACAAGCCACTCCATACCGAGCACGCGGGCCATTCCAGCGTGAGCCGATGAAAACCTGTCGTGGCGGGAGAGCGCTGATTTGAACCATTTGCGCGCCTGGCGCAGGTGCTGAAGATCGGTCTTCGAAACGAGCCGCTTTCCTTCAAGGTACAGGCGGTAGGCCGACGGATTGACGTCATGCGTCATATCCAGAAGCTCGCGGCGTTCGATGGTGTCGGCGAGCGTCATCACAATACGTCGGGCAAGCTGAGCGAAGGATTGGTTGACCTTCTGCATGGCAAGCGGCAGGTCGATCGCCCAGAGCACTTCGGCCGTCGAATTCTTCGTCAGTCGGCACGTGGAATAGATGTCATCCTCGCGACCGTGGATCGTAACATAGACGGTATAATCAAACCGCAGCTCGGGCGGCGTCGGCACAAACGGATCGCCAGCGAGACTGCGATTGACGATTTCCAGGCTCGTGTGCGCAGCAATCACCTTGAAGCCGCGCTGCTGGCTTAGTCCGATCGTGACCTCTTCCAAAAGCGCGCGCCCGACACGCTGCAGCACCGGGTCAGACAAGATCGTATCCGGCGGCAGAATGAGGACCCGCGGCTGACCCACTGGGTCAGAAGGGACGTTGCCGGGTATTTCTTTCAAGGGGCCTGCAAGCGAGGCTGGCGTGATGATGCCGAGCTCCTGCGCCAGAGCCAGGGTCCGGCCATCCGGCTCCGCACCGTATTCAGCCTTCAGCTCGTTGCGGCAGCGCAAATACACCTGACGTGCGGCTGCGAGATCACCGGCGTCCACGTGCCGTTGCATCAGCGCTCGGCAAGCGACTTCGTTCGCAGGATCCGCCTCAAGCAGCGAGCCTGCAAGCATCAGGATGTCGTCGGACGTGCGTTTCTCTGGCGTTTCGAGAAGCGCAATTATATGAGCCTCGCGGCGTTGCTCGATGCGCTGACGCTCGACGACAATTCTCTCTTCGGCCTCGATCGTCGGCGCCTTGAACCCCTCGAGAAGATCACCGCCAAGCAGCTCCCACGCCGATCGCGGCAAGGGCGCCGCCGTATCGCTGAGGACCAGTACGTCTGCGTCCCAATCATCACGGTTGAAGGAAACATGCGCATTCGTCGCCTTGAGCAAGCGCGGCAGGCTGTCGGGAATGCTGCGATCAATCCGCGCCAGAAGCTGGCGCAGGCTGCCGGCTCGCTGTTTGGATTGATCCGACTGCCACAGGATCGCCCGCAGGATTTCCCGCTCCATCGCGTATTGCGGTGCAGTTACCAGAAAAGCGAGCAACGCGTAAGCCTTCTCCGGCAAGACGATCTCGCTGCCCTGCGCGAAAAGCGCGGGCGTTCCCAGTAAACGGAGAAGACGGTTCTGTTTGCCTGTCACGAGCAACTCGCGATTGGAGAATCCGATGGCGAGTATAGGGACAAACAATGGCAACGCAAAAGGATTATGCTTGTCCGGGTGAATTTATCAACCGGTAGATGATTTTGGCACGCAACCTACTGGAAAAGTGCCGCGCCTGAAATGCTATTGCGCCGTGATTCGGTCCGCTGACGTCACCAACAAACAAATGGCGCCGACCCTTCGATCGACGCCATTTGCAGTGCATGCAACTCGCTAGCTTAGGCCGCGGCCGAAGCAAAACCAGCCGTCGGTACTTCCGAGATCGTCTTTAGAACCTGCGAAGCGATCTGGTAAGGGCAACCCTGAGAGTTCGGGCGACGATCTTCCAGGTAACCGCGATAATCATTTTTGACGAAGGAGTGCGGAACACGGATCGAGGCACCACGATCGGCAACACCGTAGGAGAACTTGTTCCACGGAGCCGTTTCATGCTTGCCGGTCAGGCGCTTGTCGTTGTCCGGGCCGTAAACGTTGATGTGGTCCATCAGGTTCTTGTCGAACTGCGCCATCAGGGCTTCGAAATAAGCCTTGCCGCCAACTTCGCGCATGAACTTGGTCGAGAAGTTGCAGTGCATGCCCGAGCCGTTCCAGTCGGTATCGCCGAGCGGCTTGCAGTGATACTCGATGTCGATGCCGTACTTTTCCGTGAGGCGCTGCAGGAGGTAGCGTGCCATCCAGATCTGGTCGGCGGCCTTCTTTGAGCCCTTGCCGAAGATCTGGAACTCCCACTGACCCTTGGCCACTTCGGCGTTGATGCCCTCGTGGTTGATGCCAGCGGCGAGGCACAGGTCAAGGTGCTCTTCAACGATCTCGCGGGCGATCGAGCCGACGTTCGAGTAGCCGACGCCCGTGTAGTAGGGGCCCTGCGGAGCCGGGTAGCCGGTTTCCGGGAAACCGAGCGGACGGCCGTTCTCGTAGAAGAAGTATTCCTGCTCGAAACCGAACCAGGCGTCCTCGTCGTCGAGGATGGTGGCGCGGCTGTTGGACGGATGCGGGGTAACACCATCCGGCATCATGACTTCGCACATGACGAGAACGCCGTTCGTGCGGGCCGGGTCCGGATAAATCGCGACGGGCTTCAGCACACAGTCAGAGCTGCGGCCTTCTGCCTGCATCGTCGACGAACCATCGAAGCCCCAGAGCGGGAGCTGCTCGAGTGTCGGAAAAGCGTCGAATTCCTTGATCTGCGTCTTGCCGCGGAGATTTGGTACCGGGGTGTACCCATCGAGCCAGATGTACTCGAGCTTATACTTGGTCATTTGCGAGTCTCTCAAACATAAATCGTGAGCAAATCCTCAAGCGAACCGACCGTTGAAGCGACCAGGCCGCGAAGGGATGCCAAATTACATGCACGTGGCGTGCCAGTTTGTGTGCGATGATGTCGCTAGCCAATCGAGAGCGCCCGACAAGCCGACTGACCGAGTTTGCTCCACGGAGATGACCGAGCGTGGAACTGGCTGCGGACTCAAGCAGTTAGCTGCCGAAGGCAGTTGCGGAGCGTGAGTTCGGCCGACGCGACCGGAGAAGGCTGCAACATTTTTTTCGCAGTTCAACTCAGGCGATTATTTTTTGTGCATATGATTATATTTTATACCAACTGAGATTCCGATATAAATGCCGGCAGATTCGAATGCCCATAATCCCAACATCTTGTGCATGTTTTTCAATCAGATCGCGCAATTACTGTGCAGTTCTGTTATGGTCGTGTTATCGTCCTCGGGCGTCGATGAGCAAGGAGGCACTTTATGGCCATTGGTGTGCATCACGAGACGGCAACAATTTACCCGTTTCCAGCGAAGCGTTTTGCTGCGGCGGAGCGTCGCCCGGCAGTTGATATTGAACGGGATATGATCCCTTCGGTCTATGAAAGCTGCTGGTATCACGACGAGGCCATCAAAGAAACAGCAGAGCCAGCACAGCCAAAGTTCACGCCCCGCATCGTGGATTGACCTTTTCTTGATCGTGACCCTGCGCCGGACGGCATAGCACTGCGACGTAGTTTAGCCGGGGTCCCGCGAAGTCGCCCGCTCCCAACGCGGCGCTCTAGTTGAGGCTTACAAGTACCTGCCCGTGACGTCCAAGGGCGAAGCGTCGATTGCCCGCCGATGCTGCTCCTCGGCTTTGCCGGGTTTGCCCCGGCCGGAAATCACTGGACTCGACCTTGGTGCCATAGGACCCTTTCGCCTCCATGCGCGTCCAGTCTGGAGCCAGCAGTCGGCCTTGTTTTGCCGCAGTCAGTTGACCCTGCCCTACGCGTGCGATCCAGGCAATCGCCGTAAAAATCCCGATCCCGAACCGCGACGCAACGGATCGCGCCGACATCCTGCCTGCCTGCGCCGCCAGAACACGACTGCGAAGGTCATCGCTCACTGCACGTGCCATCATTGCCGCCTGATTCAAGGGCGCAGGGAATCACGTCAAAGAGCGACTGTCATCCAAATGCCGATTCCGCGTTCAGGGGACTGTCCCAGGTGCCAAGCGACGCGCGCCGTCGGCGCGGTCCGTTTCCAGCAGATACTCTTGCGCATCGCGCTCGGGCAGGCCATGAGGGGTCCTCGATATCGATCCCGGGCGATTTTTGATGGTGAGGAAGCAAATCGCGATCTTCGGCGGCGGCCCGGCGGGCCTGACGGCCGCGGAAAGTTTGTCGTTGGAAGGGCACGCCGTCACGGTCTACGAGGCCATGCCGACAGTCGCGCGAAAATTTCTCCTTGCCGGCAAGTCCGGGCTCAACATCACCCATTCCGAGGATTACGAGCGCTTCGCGTCACGCTTCGGCGCATCAAATGCCCGCTTGCGCGACGCACTGGACAGCTTCAAGCCATCCGATGTCAGAGCCTGGGCGGCGAGACTTGGTACGGAAACATTCGTGGGATCCTCGGGGCGCGTGTTTCCGATAGCCATGAAAGCTTCACCGCTTCTTCGTGCCTGGCTGCTTAGACTTGAGACCCAAGGCGTCAAGATCCTGACCCGGCACCGGTGGATAGGATTCTCTGGCGGGGGCTACCTCATCGAAACGCCGAAGGGCGTAAACGTGATCCAGCCGGACGCGGCACTCCTCTCGCTCGGTGGGAAGAGCTGGCCCCGCCTCGGCTCCGACGGAAGCTGGCTGCCTTGGCTCAGGGAGAAAGGCATCGCAGTCGATGACTTTCAGCCCGCCAATTGCGGTTTCGATGTCGATTGGAGCGAGTATCTGCGAGATCGATTTTCGGGCGAGCCCGTCAAATCGGTCACGGCATCCTCGTCGGCGGGAACGATCCCCGGAGAATTCGTCATCACCCGGCATGGTATCGAGGGCAGCCTCGTCTATGCCCATACGGCCGTATTGAGGGAGAGCTTGACGGCTGGCGAAGCCGCAACACTTTACGTCGATCTAATTCCGGGACGCACGCGAGAGCGCATCGCCCGTGAACTTGGAAAACAGGATCCGAAGGCAAGTCTATCGAACCGACTCAGGAAGGCTGCCGGCATTGACGGCGTAAAGGCGGCGCTACTTCGCGAGCTTGCGGGCGCCACAAATCTCGGCGATCCCCATCAACTGGCCGGTCTGATCAAGGCCTTGCCCATCCCTCTTCGAAGAACCCGCCCGATCGCCGAGGCGATTTCCTCGGCAGGCGGCATCGAGTGGGACGAGCTTGATCGGAACTACATGCTGAAGGCGTTGCCCGGCCTCTTCGTCGCCGGTGAAATGATCGACTGGGAGGCGCCAACCGGCGGCTATCTCCTGACGGCATGCTTTGCCACCGGCCGGGCAGCGGCCCGCGGAATCGAAGCCTGGCTCGGCCGGCGCTAGGTCTGCTATTTCCCGCATCGGCACAGCTGCCCAACGCTACCGTTTCGGCTGGAACGTATGTTCCTTGGCCGGGAACTGGCCGGAGCGGACTTCTTCGGCGTAAGCCTGGGCGGCTTGCGACACCAGCGGGCTCAATTCGGCAAAGCGCTTGACGAAGCGCGGCTTAAAGTCGTTGAAAAGCCCCAACATGTCGTCCGACACGAGTACCTGCCCGTCACAGGCAGGCGACGCGCCGATACCGATGGTCGGCACGCTAAGCGAAGCAGTGATGTCGCGGGCGACAGGTTCGACGGTTCCCTCGACAACGACAGCGAAAGCGCCAGCTTCTGCGACCGCCAGTGCATCGCGGCGAATCTTTGCCGCCTCCTCGTCTGAATGTCCGAGCGACCGGAAACCGCCGACCGTATTGACCAACTGCGGCATCAGCCCGACGTGAGCAAAAACCGGCACACCTCGCGCGGTCAGGAAGGCGATCGTCTCCGCCATTTCCTCGCCGCCCTCCAGTTTGACGCCATCGCAGCCGGTCTCCTGCATCAGTCTGACAGCGTTGCGAAACGCCTGTTCTTTCGACTCCTGGTAGCTGCCGAAGGGAAGGTCGACGATGACGCAGGCATGCGACACACCGCGCATGACGGCGGCGCCATGAGCAGCCATCATGTCGAGTGTCACACCAACCGTCGTCTCCATTCCGTACAGCACCATGCCGAGGGAATCGCCAACCAGGAGAAGATCGCAGTGCTGATCGAGCAGGCGGGCGATTGGCGTCGTGTAGGCTGTCAGGCAGACGATGCGGTCGTTGCCCTTCATCGCCCGGATCGCTGCTGTCGTCAGCCGCTTCTGCTTGCCATGGATGCTCACTATGCCGCCCTCGAATTGTTGATTGATTTGATCCCGATCACCCTGTTGTCGAGGAGCCGCGTCGTGCCGATCCGCACGAAGAGCGCAACAAGGGCTGGCGCCGATTGCAGCGAAGACAAGCGCTCCAGCGTTTCAGGATGGCGTACGGCGACCACTTCGGGCGTAGCAAGCGGTTCCACCGCGATGAACCGTGTGAGCGCCGCCTCCATTTCCTCGGGGCTATCACAACCCAAGGCATAGAGCCGCTCGGCTTCTGCCAGCGCATTCGGCACGACCACGGCCGCGGCCCGTTCCCGCTCATTGAGGTAGACATTGCGCGATGAGCAAGCAAGCCCATCGGCCTCGCGCACCGTCGGGACGGCAACAACCCGAACCGGCTGGGCGAGATCCTCGACCATCCGTTTGATAAGCGCCACCTGCTGGTAGTCCTTCTCGCCAAAATAAGCGCGATCGGGCTGCACGAGATTGAAAAGCTTCGTGACGACGGTCGCCACACCTGCGAAATGCCCGGGTCGCACTTCCCCTTCCAGTTGATTTCCGAGTGCCGGGACATCAACGAGCGTCAGCATCGGCCGCGGGTACATTTCGCTCTCTTCAGGTGCAAACAGGATGTCGACGCCGGCAGCCTCGAGCATCGCGCTGTCGCGCGCCAGATCCCGCGGATACTTGCCGAGATCCTCATTGGCGCCAAACTGCAGCGGATTGACGAAGATCGAGACCACGCTCACCTCGTTCTGCGAGCGTGCGCGGGCGACCAACTCCATGTGACCGATATGCAGGAATCCCATGGTGGGTACAAAACCGATCGCTTTGCCGTCGCGCCGAGAGGCGCTAAGCCGATCGCGCAATTCAGCTATCGTGCGGACAACGCGCATAAAACCTCCTCCGAATTCGTCGGACCCGCCGAGCCGGCCGGACAAATGGTGGCGGATAGAACGCGATTTGACGAAAACCGTCAACGCGGGCTGCGCGATTATAACGATTAAGCAGTATGCTGGGCACGCGTTATTTGCGCGGCCGCGATGAAGCGATTGGGAATATTTGCCAGGCTCCATGTGCATCAGTGTCGAATCGAAGGCCACTGCAATGGGACCCCGAGTGACCGAATCGCACATCATGTGCACATGGGTCACAAATTTTCGCAGCGCCAATCCTCGCGACGATCGTCACGCGGCTGCGTTGCGCAATCTGGCGATCTCCTCGTGCGACTTTGTTTATTCTTTTTGTCCAAACTCTGCCCCAGTGATAGTAGAAGAAAGCCTCGATGGACGAATACCCTTCATGGGTGGCACGGCAATGTCCGAACAGCGACGGAGGGATGGTGACCAATCCTTATGAGATTCTCGGCGTCCGGCGAGATGCGACCGATGACCAGGTAAAGGCGGCGTATCGGCGCCGCGCGAAGGCGACGCATCCCGACTCCGGGGGCGATCCGGAGGCATTCAGCCGTGTGCAGAAGGCTTACGAGCTCTTGTTGGATCCAGTCCGCAGGAAGGTGTTCGATGATACGGGCTACGACGTTGAGCTCGCAGACGCCATCGACTTGCAAGCCCTTATGGTCATCGAAAAGTTGGTCAATCAGCTGACCTTGGACGAGCGCGAGCCCGGCACGTTTGATCCGCTCACCCGCATGCGATCTGACCTGTCGGAGGAAATGCGCAAGGCGCGTTTTAGCAAACGCGAACTCGAGCGCCATGCCTCACGCATCGAGCATCATCTGGAAAGGCTGGAAAAGCGACCGGCGACCGACATTCTTGGCTCCATGCTGCGTGCCCGTATCAAGGCAATTTCGACAGCGATCGGCGAAACCGAAGCCAAGATCAAGGCCAGCGAGCGAGCATGCGAAATGCTCTACGACTACACTTATGAAGTGGATGTTCAGGAAGGCGAGGAGGGCCTCGCCGTCGAGGATCAGTCAGCGCCGGCCTTGCGCAACAAGCGTGACGACCGGCCACTTTGGGTCGTCCCCGCTGCTCAAGAGGGTTGAAGGGCGTTCGCCGCGTGGGTTACGCGGCGCGCTGCTCTGTGCCCTGGATTGCGGCGAGCTTCCAATCGTCCCCTCCCCTGCGCACGAAAGTCCAGACTTCCGTCGTTTCTGTCGGTCGAGTGTTGTCCCCGCTGACGAGCTTGCCGTTCGCCCGCTCGACGAGCGCGTCGATAGAGGAATAGCGCATCGCAAGCGTCGCGTATTCCGTGCCATCCTCCCGCCAGGTTTCGGCAACGTCGCCCTGCAGCAGCTTGACATTCGACACTTCGTTGCGCACGCCGTTCGTCGCATTCTCCCCGAGTTCCTCGGCAAGGTAGGACATGGCTTCCGGCGTCGTTAGGCGGCGCAACGTGCCGTAGTCTTCGGCGCCATAGGCGGTCTGCACCTCTGTCAGCAGTTGCTCGAAGCGGTCAAGATCGCGCTGACCTAGGCCGAGCTCGTCATTCGGTTTCGCGTTTGACTGCCGCTGTTGATAACCTGCCCCCGATCCAATCGACGGGATCTGGAATGACGCGTTACCGCCGGAAGCCATGTTGCTGGCGGTTGGGCGACTGGGACCGCCGTAGGCCGGCTGGCGGCGATTGGCGAAGAAACGCATGGCAAAGGAAATCGCAATGGCGATCAGGGCGATCTGCAACAGCATGCCGAGGAAGCCGAAGCCGCCGCCGAAACCGTGGCCGAGCAACATGCCAAGCAGGCCACCAGCGATAAGGCCACCGATCATCGATCGTCCAAAACCATTGAAAATGCCAGGCCTCTGCGTGCCGAGTGGCTGCTGACCGGCGTATGGCGCGTTGGTTTGCTGGCGGGGCGTCATCGAGCGCTCAATCGGGGCAGCCGGCGAAGGCGCCGTGCTCGTGGCAGGCGGCGCCTGGAACGTTCGCGTGCCGCGGCTGCCGAATCCGGAGCTGCCGGCGCGGCGCGCATCGGCCTCGCCGATCGAGGCAAATACGGTAGCGCCTGTCACAACGGCAATCGCCGCAATCTTGGCAAAACGCGAAACGGCACGAGGCATCCAATCTCTCTCCTGTCATGACAAACAACGCATGTCAGGGGCTTATATAGGGATTGCTTCGCGGGTTTGAAGCTTTAGGCGCGCCGATCTTTATTGGCAGACGTCGACCCAGGTCGCCCCTGTCAGTTGCGCCAAGCGCTCGGTCGATATGCGCACGGCCGAATTGGTGGACCCGGCAGCTGGCACAACTTCATCAAATCGCCGCAGCGAAACATCGCAGTAGATCGGCAAAATCCTTGGCAAGCCGAAGGGGCAGACACCACCAACGGGATGGCTGGTAGCCTCCACAACCTCCTGCGGCCCAAGCATCCGGCCCTTGCCTCCGAAGGTGTCCTTGAACTTCCTGTTGTCGAGCCGCGCCAGGCCGCCGGCAACGACCAGCATCGTTTCCTCACCGACCCGCAGGCAGATCGTCTTGGCGATCTGAGCAGGATCGACCCCATGCGCCTCCGCGGCCAGCGCCACGGTCGAAGAGCTTTCGGCGGTTTCGATGATCTCGAGATCGGGAGCATGTGCGCTGAGGAATGCGCGGACGGTTTCTAGACTCATGCGCGAAAGCTAGCGCAGGACAAGGACCGAATGAACCCTAAATTGCCAGTGTCTACCCATGCGCTGATCCAGTCTCGATCAACTTCACGCTGTTTTCCTGACACAGGCGACGGATCGAAGGCGTAATGCACCGATCGGTGATGAAGGTATGTACTTGTGGAAGCTGGGCGATGCGAACGGGCGCAGTGCGTTCGAACTTCGTCGAATCGGCCACCAGAATGACGTGCCGCGCATTCGCGATGATTGCTTGCGCGACCTTCACCTCGCGAAAGTCATAGTCAAGCAGTGCTCCGTCCTCGTCGATCGCCGATGCGCCGATAACGGCATAGTCCACCTTGAATTGCCGAATGAAATCGACAGCCGCCTCCCCCACGATACCGCCGTCAGAGCCGCGCACGACCCCGCCGGCTATGACAACCTCGATTGTAGGAAGCAGCCTCAGTCGATTGGCAACGTTGATGTTGTTGGTAATGACCATCAGCTCATGATGGTTCATCAGCGCCTCGCCGACGGCCTCCGTCGTGGTGCCGATATTGATGAAAAGCGAAGCGTTATTTGGGATAAGCCCAGCGGCGGCCACACCGATCGCTTGCTTTTCGGTCGCTGCGATCTGGCGTCTCGCCTCATATTTCACATTCTCGGTGCCGCTTGGAAATGTGGCGCCACCATGAACGCGCGTCAAAATCTGGGCGTCGCAGAGGTCGTTCAGATCCTTGCGGATCGTTTGCGGCGTAACAGAGAAATGCGCGGCCAGCTCCTCGACGAAAACGCGGCCGTTCGACTTGGCCATCCCGACTATTTCCGTCTGGCGATCGCTCAGGAACATGAGTTCGGTCTCTTTCGCTTGCGTTTCGTTTCGCAGAGTTAGAATGCTTAACAGAGGCTCAGGCGGGCGCAAAGAGTGATCATCAGGCTCAAGAGAAAGATAGCACCTTCGGTTTAAGTGCCCCCACTGTCAGCTTCACCACCGAGTACCCGACGGTAAAGCCGATAAGGAACCTTCAAAACTATTGGGAATTTGAGCACCCGCTGCACATCGGGCTTGCAAGAAGCGCCAATACGAATGTAGGAGACACCCGCGTTGATTTTGCAACTGCCATGGGATGCGTCCCGGCCTTTCGAGTTTGCTGTGGCCGAAGCATGGTCTTTGCCCACAAATGTGGATACACACGCAGAAGCTGTTGTAGATAAGAATGGGCGGAAATATGATCCATTCAAGCCATCGAAAGCGGTCTGTGCCGTTGCAGTCTCCCTTAGGCCTCGAAAGCAAAGGGCAAGGCAAGGGTCGAAAGAGTACTACAAGTGACGCGGATCAAATGCTCGAATTGAACACGGCAACAGGGATGAAGCGTTTGCAACGTTTGATCGGTGCCTACGTGATCAACATGGACAGCTCTTCCAAGCGATGGGCGGAGGTTTCGTCGCAAGCAACTCTGGCCGGAATGCAGATCGACAGAGTTCCAGGTGTGGATGGACGTTCAATCCCTGCGGCACAAAGATCCGGGTTTAACGAGAAAGAATTTCTGCGTCGGAACGGCCGACAGATGTTGCCCGGGGAATACGGTTGCTATCGTGCTCATATGAGGGCATTGGAGGCCTTTCTCTCAAGCAGCTACGAAAACGCCATCATTATGGAAGATGACGTGGAATTGCGTCAGGATTTCACGCCGAGGGCAGCTGCGATCTTAAGAGCAGTCCCGTCCGCCGAGGTCGTAAAGTTGCTCAATCACAGGTCAAAGTGGTGTCGGACAGTCGCCATCTCGGAGTATGGAGATGCTGTTGGGCGCTGTTTGCACGGTCCGCAGGGTTCAGCGGCGTGCTATTTGGTCACGCGCGAAGGCGCCCGAAAGCTGCTTGAAAGCGCGGGCGATATCGAATTCCCCTTCGATATGACCCTTGAGCGCGGATGGAAGACTGGCGTTAATATCTATACCGTTCGGCAGAATATCGTCGAACTATCCGAACGCTCAGCTGTGAGCCAGATTGCCAACAGGGCTCAGTACCGTGCCGTGAAATTGCGAGGCGCCCGCAAGATCGGAACGCATTTTCTTCGCTTGATCGAGTATGCGCGCCGGATAAGGTATGCACTCTCATGACAGTATCTGTACCTCGCAGCCAGACGAAGCCGGCAACCCTCGACTTCGTCATCGCCATACTATGGCTAGGGATGATGTCAGTCACGTTGATAGAGAGCGACGTCTATCGATATGCTGCCATCCTGCTCATGGCCTTGACCCTTATGCTTCGTAAGGTCCCTCTGCGCGCATCGCTGACCGACTGGTTGGCGATCGTCTGCGTGGCTTGGGGTTTCTTAGCTTTGTTCAGGTTTCTCTTCGGGTTGATCGTAGACGGTGAAAGAGGCGCGTCGGAGTGGCTCTACGCTTTTGCGATCTTTTTTCCTGCGATGGGCGTGGCGCTGCATACGAGCTGGAACCTCATCAAGCCAATTTTGCTGGCTTTCTTCTGCGGCGCGCTTGTCCTCCTGATCATCTCGACGCCGCTATCGACGATCTTGGCGGGAGAGCGGATCTCCCCTGCTTTCCATCATAATTCTATTCACGGCGCGGTCGGATGTGGCTTTATCTTCATCGGGGCGTTTTACTGGGCCCTGCATCAATGGGAGATTGGCAGCTCAGCGCGCACCAAGGCAGTTGTCTCAGCGATTGCCGTGATGGTGATCGGCCTGGCGATTCTCAACATTTACGGCGCCAAGTCCAAGGGCGTATGGCTGGCACTACTGCCAGCTCTTGGCCTGATGGTGGCAGCGACCCTTTTCTACCTCCGGCGAAAGACAGTGCTCGCCGCCGCCATGAGCGGCCTTTTGCTCCTGTCGTGGGGGATTTACGAGGTTCGCGACAACGTGGCGCACTTCGGAGCTGCAACGTTTAGTTCCGTTGTGGGGATCGTTGATCGATTGGATAGTGGTGTTTCCGTGCAACGCGTCCTGCAGGACGCGATCGCCTCCTCGGAGACGCCGATCTCCTTGGATGAGCGGCTGCAGCTGTGGGCCAATGCAATCGACGTCATCTCCGTCGCACCGGCGTTTGGCAACGGCAACACGTGGCTCACCATCTGGCAAACGACCCCTTATCGCGGTGTAACCTACACGCTGATGCACAACGGCTACCTCGAGATCCTCGTCCGCTATGGCTTCACCGGTCTGGCGATATTGGCGCTGATCGTTGTGTCGGCCATCTATCGTGTTTACCGGGCCTCCTCGGCAGGCATCATCAGCAAGAGCACCTTTGCTTGCTACCTGACGTTTGCGGTCTACTTCGCCTTCACTATCCTCAGCAATTCGAACAACCGGCTTGCCCTGGGCGAATCCTACGCCCTGCTGTTTGCGGCCACATGTTTTGCCTGTTCGATAAGACTGCGTTCAGGCTCCGTTGCCCACAGCAGTGACGTTCCTTTGCACACTGCCGATTTGCCTAACGCAGTTCCCGTCCGCGTGCAGGGATAGGGGCAGATGCGGGCGGTTTCCGACAGGTACGTTCGAAGCATTCTCGATTTGCCACGGCCTGCGAAGCGTGTTTTGGCCCTGCTTGTCGATTCATGCCTTTGCATCTTGACCATCTGGCTCGCCTTTTGCTTTCGCTTGAATGATTGGGTGACGCTCACCGGGATGCAGCTTGCAACAATCCCTGTGTCACTCGTGATTGCCCTGCCGATCTTCATCACAATGGGTCTTTACCGGGCAATCTTCCGTTTCCTCGGTTGGTCGGCGTTCATCACGGTAATCAAGGCCATAACAATTTATGGCCTTGCATTCATGGCCATTTTTACCGCCATCAGCTTCCCGGGAATACCACGCACGATCGGCATCATGCAGCCGTTGTTGCTGCTGCTGGCGATCGGCCTGTCCCGCTTCATGGCGAGATATTTCCTGAGTGAGGCCTACAAGCGGATCCTGCGACAGAACACGCAGACGAACATGCTCATCTATGGTGCTGGATCCGGAGGCAGGCAGGTCGCTGGCGCGCTCAGCGGCAGTGCTGATTTCAAGGTTGTCGGCTATCTCGACGATGACAAGAGCTTGCATGGAAGCCTCATCGGCGGCGTTGTGGTTTACGATCCAGAGAAAATCGTGGAATTGAGCGCGCGGCTGAACGTGCGCACGATCCTCCTGGCGCTTCCGAAGATCGATCGGTCCCGCCGCAATGAAATCCTGGAGCAGCTTCGTGGAGCACGCGTTGCCGTTCGTACTGTCCCCGACCTGAACGCCCTCGCCGGCGGCCAGGCAGAATTCACCGACCTGCAGGAACTGGATATTGAGGATCTGCTGGGCCGCACGCCGGTTCGGCCAGATCAAGCACTGCTGGAACGCAACATTCGCGGTCGGGTCGTGCTCGTGACAGGCGCTGCCGGATCGATCGGCAGCGAACTGTGCCGCGGACTGGCGCGGCTGAAGCCGGCGGCATTGCTGATCCTCGACCAGAACGAATATGGGCTTTACGCCTTAGAGAACGAACTGCTGGGTAGCAACACGGATACCGGGCTGCAGATCGTGCCCCTGCTTGCAAGCGTTTGCGACGAGCTTCGTATCGAGAAAATCATGGAGACCTGGCGGCCAAACACCGTCTATCACGCTGCAGCGTACAAACATGTGCCGCTGGTGGAAAAGAACCCCGTAGAAGGGGTCAAAACGAATGTCTTTGGCACTGCTGCGGTTGCGCGAGCGGCGATCAATACCGGCGCGGAAAGATTCATACTGATCAGCACAGACAAGGCGGTCAGGCCGACCAACGTCATGGGCGCTACCAAGCGACTGGCGGAAATGGCACTTCAGGGATTGGCGGCAGAGGGCGCCACAACCGTCCTGACCATGGTGCGGTTTGGCAACGTATTGGGATCATCTGGCTCGGTTGTCCCCTTGTTCCGCCAGCAAATTCGCCAAGGCGGCCCCATTACCCTGACGCATCCCGACATCATTCGCTTCTTCATGACGGTGCCGGAGGCAACGGAGCTCGTTATACAGGCAGGCTCCATGGCCAAGGGAGGCGACGTCTTCGTCCTCGACATGGGTGAACCCGTCAAAATCATCGACCTTGCCCGGCGTATGGTAGAGCTATCCGGCCTGACCCTCAAAGATGAGCGAAATCCGTCAGGCGACATCAGCATTGTCACGACTGGCCTGCGGCCAGGAGAGAAACTTTACGAAGAATTGCTGATCGGCGACAATCCCGAGCCGACCGAACATCCCAAGATCATGCGCGCGCGGGAGCGCTTTATCACCTGGGAGGCCCTGTCACCGAAACTTCAGCAACTGGGCTCCGCGGCCGACGGGGGCGATGTCGAGGAATTGCGCCGCATCCTGAGCGAGCTTGTACAGGACTATCGCCCATTTGACGGGGTGGTTGATCTCGTCTCCCTTCGCCAAGGCGTCGCCCAATGACAGCCTGCGTCAAAGGTTTGCCTTGCATCCTGCCGTCGGCTCGGAGCTGAGAATGCTACTGGTTACCGGCGCAACCGGCTTTGTCGGTCAAAATCTCCAGCAGGCATTACGCACTCGCGATGTCGCCTATAGGGCCGCTGGCCGTTCTGCGCAGGCAGGAAGTGTCCCTGTCGGGGACATTGATGGCGCAACGGATTGGAAGGCCGCCTTGCCCGGCGTCGATGGCATCATCCATCTCGCGGCGACAAACCAGAACGTCATCGATGGATCAAGCTCAGGAACTGACGTTTTCCGAAGGGTGAACACCGATGGGACCATCAACCTTGCACAGCAGGCGGCCGCATCGGGGGTCAAAAGGTTCGTCTTTATCAGCACCATCAAGGTGAACGGAGAACGATCGACCAAGGGGCGTCCGTTCACGCCTCACGATTCACCGGATCCGACGACCGAATACGCGGCCTCGAAGCTTGAAGCCGAGCAAGCGCTGATTGCACTTTCCAAGACGTCTGGCATGGAGATCGTCATCATTCGCCCGCCGCTGGTCTATGGGCGAGGAGCAGTCGGAAGCTTCCGAGCTCTCACGAAGCTCCTTCGAAGCGGAATTCCATTGCCCGTGGCGTCGATCGACAATCGAAGATCCATGGTACACGTGGAAAATCTCACCGATCTCATCATAACCGCAGCATTTCATCGGGCCGCAGCCGGTGAAATATTGCTGGCAAGCGATGACGAGGCAATCTCGACCCCCGAGTTGTTGAGGCGGCTCGCGGCTGCGATGGATTGTTCGGCACGACTGGTTCCGCTTCCTCCGGCCATCCTGCATCTCCTCGGCCGGGCAACCGGCAAAGGAGATCTCGTAAGTCGCCTTACCGATTGGTTGGAGGTGGACATATCGCATACGCGCGCGCTATTGGACTGGACGCCGCCCCTTGATATGCGAACCGCCTTGAAGCGCTCATTTTGAGAGCTTTGGCGTTAATTTTTGACATAGGAACTTGAATCTCCCGATGCTCAACGGCTTTAACAGATCTATGAAGCGACTATTTGATATCTGCGCCGCGGGCCTCGGACTGATCGTTCTTTCTCCGGCCTTCATTGTCCTCGTGCTCCTTGTGCGCAAATCGTCGCCTGGCGGCGCGCTTTTTCTTCAGGAGCGCGTGGGCAGGAGCGAGGTACCATTTGTCTGCATCAAATTCCGGACGATGGCGGCGGGCTCCCCCAACGTCGGCTCTCATGACGCTGCGTCCTCCTGGATCACGCCGCTTGGCCGGAAACTGCGGGCCTACAAGCTCGATGAATTACCGCAACTTATCAACGTCTTACGCGGAGACATGAGCTTCGTGGGTCCTCGCCCGTGTCTCCCATCGCAACATGACGTCATCGCCGCGCGACGCAAACGCCAGGTATTCTCCGTGCGACCCGGCATAACGGGACTGGCCCAGCTTCAGGGAATCGACATGTCGACGCCTGAGGCGCTCGCCGAAGCTGATGCCCGCTATATTCAAAAGGCCGGCTTTTGGCAGGACATCGTACTCGTGCTCAACACTCTGGCCGGGCGGGGGACAGGAGACGCTGCCGCAAAATAGCTGCCAGCCAAAGTCGTGCTTGGCGGCCAACCTAAAAACGTCCACGCACCGGACTTCGATGATCGCAGCTTTCGAACCTGAGCCATCTGCGGTAGAAGAATAAGGAGTAGTGGAGGGGAGAATTGCCATGGCTACGGGCAAAATGCAGCGACCCATCCCCAAGATAACCCGCGGCTCCTGTCATTGCGGAGCAGTACACTGGGAGTTTCGAGGCGCCATCCCGGATGCCACGATCTGTAACTGCACTGTTTGCCGGCGTTACGGCGTTTTGTGGGCCTATGAGTATGACGGCCAAGGAATTCACGTCGAAGACAAGACCAATGCACTGACGGCGTATATTCGTGGTTCGCGGACCCTTTCCTTCAACTTCTGTCGTCGCTGCGGCAATCTCGTTAGCTGGCGCGCCTTGAAGCCAAGCAGCAACGGTCAGACAAGAGTTGCAGTCAACCTGCGCCTCGCGGAACCTGCAGACGTGTCCGATATTCGCCTGCAACGCTTTGACGGTCTTCATCGTTTCGAGGATCTGCAGCCAGACGCGCGTAAGGTGGCCGATGTTTGGTTCTAGGCCAGGGGTCTGTCAGTCGCCAGGCAAGGTAAAGACCGCGCAGGGCTCCGCAATGCCCCTCAAGGCATGCTTCCCCAGAGGAACCAAGGTCGCATCGACCTCCGCCGCGAGCGCGCCAGACAGCAATACGGTATGTCCGAGAGGCTTGCACAACCCCTCGAGCCGGCTGACGAGATTGACTGCCGGCCCGATCGCGGTAAAGTCCAGCCGGTCTGCAGCGCCAATATTGCCCCAAAGAATCTCCCCGAAGTGAAGTGCTACACCAAAGGGCAGTGACGGCAATCCTTGGCCTCTGCGGATGGTCTCGAGATGGGTCATACCCGCCCGAGCAGAACCAACCGCACGCAATGCCGCCTCGCATGCGCTCCCGGCAGTTCCCGTAACGGGGAAAATTGCCAGCACTCCATCCCCCATGAACTTCAGCACCTCACCGCCGAAGGCGTGGACTGCACCTGCAATTCGATCAAACCAGGCATCAAGCGTCATGATCATCACCGCCGGTTCCGTCGCTTCCGAGAGCGCCGTAAAGTCTCGCAAATCTGCACACAGCAGAGCGGCACTTATCATTTCGCCCGAGCCGCGAGATAAAGCGCCGGCCTGCACCCGCAAAGCGCTCCGTCGGCCGAGATAGGCTTCGAGAAGCGCGGCCAACCCTGCCCTTGCCGCGAGCGCCGCCAAGGAAGGAGCGGCAAAGCGTGCCGCCAGGTGCAACTCCTCTATCTCGTCCGGGGTAAACGCTCGTGTCCCCGCCCATCCGAGCACCGGACCATCCGGCGCCGGGCCTACGATGTTCTCATGAACTGCTCCAAGCCCGGCCAGCCATTCATGTCCTGCCTGGTTGGGCAAGGTATCGACGAAGCTCAGCGCCTCAATGACGGCACCGGTTTCGGCCCGCCACAGCCATGTACGGCGGGCGATGATTGGGTGCGGCGCCACAAGTGTCAGGGCGCCGCCCGCCAGCGGCAACCCATCCACCAGCAGCCTGCGTCCCATTTCGGCCAGAAACCTCTCGGGATCAGGCGACGTGCCGGCTTCATCGACCAGCCATGCTAGGGAGGTGGGCAGATCCATGCCTGGATCATGCCATTCCGATTGAAAACTGTCACCGGCGCTTCTATCGCGTCAACGCGGAGCCGGAGAATGGCCACTAGGTCCGACCGGCCCAGCGATCCGGACCCGGATCGCGCCCGGCCGCGCATTCCGCCAGTCTGCCGATATAATGCTCCCAGCCTTCCGCATGTCCGGCACACTGCTCGGCATTCGGCAGTCCGGTGTGGGTCAACCGCAACAGGGTTCCGTCCGGTTTCTCGATCAGGTCTATCTCCACCAGGCTCGACCCGGGCGGTACAATCTCGCTCCCGTCCCAGCCAAAGCTGTAGGCGAGCCGGTGGACAGGCACGACCTCCCGAAAGGAGCCGCGCGCGAAGCGAGCGCCGGTAACGTTGACGAGATAAAGACCACCTGGCTGCGGCTCGACTTGTGCCTCAGTTCCCATCCAGCGCAGGATCTTTTCGGGATCGGTGAGCAAGGCAAAGACCGCGGAAGGCGGTGCGGAAATGTGGGTCTCGCGGTGGACGACAAGGGGCTCCGGCATCAACTTCTCCAATGGTTGCCGCGACCTGGTCCGTTGGCGGCCAATCGGCAGCTTTCGCGAGCTCTCACAGAAGGGAGATAGGCGCAGGGGCTCAGCCAGCAAGTGCATCGGGCCAGCGGGGAACGCTCCGGTCAGGTTAACCCGGGACCGAACACAGTTTCGCATGACAGTTGTGCGACGAAAATGGAACGGCAGTGGAAAGCGCTGTTACCGCACTGACACGGGCCACCATTAAAGAGGCTGCACCAAGCGTGCCCAACAATCCGGCACGCTTCCGAACCGGAGAGCGGCCCCCCGTGAAAATCATCCAGATCACCGACACCCATTTCAGCCCCGAGAAGCCGCATTTCAATGGCAACTGGGCGCCGCTTCTAAATTGGATCGAGGCAACCGGCGCTGACCTCATCGTCCATACCGGCGATCTCACGGTCGACGGCGCGGACAAGGAAAGCGACATCACCTTCTGCATGGATCTGATGCGTCAGACGTCGATCCCGATGCTTATCGTGCCGGGCAATCATGATGTCGGCCACATGCCTGGCTCGGATCAGCCAGTGAATGCCGAGCGCCTGCAGCGCTGGCGCGCACTTGCCGGCGACGACCGCTGGATTGAGGACACGAATGACTGGCGCCTCGTCGGCCTCAACTCGCTGCTTCTCGGCCACGGGGACGATGAAGAGGAAGCTCAGTTCGAATGGCTGCAGAACGCTTTCGAAAAGCGCAATGGTCGCCGGTTGGCGCTGTTTGCCCATAAGCCGCTCTTCGTTGACGAACCCCATGAAGGCGACACCGGCTACTGGTCCGTCCGCCCGAGCCAGCGCCGACGGCTCTACGATCTCATCGCCGCCCACGACGTGCCGCTCTTTGCCAGCGGTCACCTCCACCGGGCCTGGCAGGGACGCTTCGAAGGCACCTCGCTTGTCTGGGGTCCGTCGGCTGCCTTCGTCATCGACAAACTGGAGCGTGCGATGCCGGGCGAGCGTCTCGTTGGCGCTGTCATCCATACGCTTGGGGACAACGTCATGAGTGAGATCGTCGCCGTGCCGGGCATGACCGCGCACGTGCTCGATGAAGTGGTGCACGAGGTCTATCCAAAGGCCGTCACGAAGGAGGCGGCTGAGTGAGCGCCCTATCCCTTCGCGGCATTCATAAATCTTTTGGCGAAAACCCGATCCTGAAGGGCGTCAGTCTGGACGCGGAGCCGGGCGAGTTCATCGCGCTTGTCGGCCCGTCCGGCTGCGGCAAGAGCACGCTGCTGCGCATCCTGGCCGGCCTCGAGACTGCCGATGGCGGCGAGATCGTGGTCGCAAACCAGGATATCACCCGCCTCAAGGCGGCCGAGCGCAACATGGCGATGGTCTTCCAATCCTACGCGCTTTATCCGCATCTGACGGCCGCGCAGAATATCGCCGTGCCGCTCGTCATGCGCAGGCTGACGCGCGCTCGGCGCTTGCCTCTCATTGGGCCGTTGATGCCCGGCCAGCGCAAGGCGATCGCCGACATCAAGCGCGACGTGCGCAGCATGGCGGCTTCGCTGCAGATAGAGCACGTGCTCGAGCGCAAGCCAGGCCAGATGTCCGGCGGCCAGCGCCAGCGCGTCGCGCTTGGTCGTGCCATGGTGCGCCAACCGGCGATCTTCCTGATGGACGAGCCGCTTTCGAACCTTGACGCGAACCTGCGCGTGCATGCCCGTGGCGAGATCGTCGAACTGCACCGGCGCGCTGGCGTGCCGACCCTTTACGTCACCCACGATCAGGCCGAGGCGCTTTCGATGGCGGATCGGGTCGCCGTGATGATCGGTGGCGCGCTCCTCCAGCTGTCGCCACCCCAGCTCATCTATGACGATCCGCAGCATATCGAGGTCGCAAAGTTTATCGGACAGCCCCGGATCAATCTTCTTCCCTCGCAGATCGAGGCGGGTTCGACAGTGGTTCTCGGTGACGTTCGCTGTGTGCTTTCCAACCGGACGCTTCCGGCTGGCAGGGCTGTAACGCTTGGCGTACGCCCGGAGTTCGTCGGCATCACGCGCGGCGGTGAAAGCGGCCTGCCGGCCAGGATCGAGCGTGTGGAATTCCTCGGTTCCGAGATCATCATCTATAGCCGTCTGGAGGCGATCGGCGAAACCATGATCGCCAAGATCCCACCCGTCGAAGGTGCCGGTCTTGCCGCCGGCATGCCGGTCCGCCTGCACGTTGCCGGCGAGCATGTTCTTGTGTTCGGCGCCGATGGCGCGCGCCTGCAAGCTGCACCTTTGACGACCAGCGTTGCGCGGGAGGCTGCGCATGGCTGACATTGCCGCCGCCTCAGGCGTCATCGGACGTGCGCCGTCCAGGACCACCGAGCGTAACGAAGCCAGGACGGCTTGGCTCTTGTGCCTGCCGGCCATCGTGCTCGTCTTCCTGTTCATCCTCCTGCCGGTTGCGGCAGTGATCTGGCTTGGCTTCACCGATTTCGAACTCGGCTATGCCGGCTTCAAGTTCGTCGGTTTTAAGAATTATGCCGAGCTCTTGACCGATCGCACGTTCAAGCGCTCGCTCTGGAACACGTCGGTCTATACGGCGATCGTCACACCGATCTCGATCTTCATGGCGCTTGGCCTTGCCATGCTGATCGAGGCCGAGGGTATCGGCCGCTCCTTCTTCAGGACTGCCTATTTCCTGCCCGTCGCCTCGCTCCTCGTCGCCATGGCGACCGTCTGGCAATACCTCTTTCACCCGACCATCGGGCCGATCAACGCGATGCTATCGCAAATCGGCATTGCGGGGCCGAATTGGCTCGGCGCCTCGAGCACCGTGCTCTACGGGCTGTCGATCATCGGCATCTGGCAATCGGTGGGCTTTAACCTGGTGCTCTTCCTGGCTGGCCTTACCGCCATCCCCCGCGAACTCTATGCTGCGGCCGAAGTCGACGGGGCCCGTTCCGGGTGGGATCGCTTCCGCCTCGTCACATGGCCAATGCTCGGACCGACGACACTCTTCGTGACGACGATCAGCATCATCAACTCCGTGAAAGTCTTCGAAACGGTCAAGACGCTGACCGAGGGCGGACCGAACAAAGCCTCTGAAGTGCTCCTTTTCACGATCTACCAGGAAGGCTTCGTCTATCTGCGGGTCGGCTATGCCTCGGCCATGACTGTCGTCTTCCTCGCCATTCTGGTCGTCCTGATGTTCCTGCAATACCGAATCCAGGACCGACAGGTGCACTACTCATGAACGCAACCACCTTCCCCGTCGCTCGCATCATCCGTTTGTCTATCCTGAGCCTCGGCGCTCTCGTTTTCCTCGCCCCGTACATCTTCATGATTTCGACGGCCGGCAAGGCACAGAGCGACATCTTCACATCATCGCTGTCCCTCGTCCCGCAGCAATGGTTCTACGTCCAGAACTTCACCAAGGCCTTGTTGCGCGTCTCGATGGGCAACCTGCTTTTCAACGGCGTCGTGGTCTGCGTACTGATCCTTGTCATCCAGGTGGCGATCGCAATCCCCTGTGCCTATGCGATGGCGAAGCTCAAATTCCAGGCGGCCCGTGCCATGATGATGCTCGTCATGCTCGGCCTGCTGGTCCCGATCCACGCGACCGCGCTGCCGCTCTATGTCGCCTTCGACAAGGTCGCGGGCCTGAACAGCTACTTCGCGCTGGTCGCGCCCTTCACGATCTCGGTCTTCGGCATTTTCCTCTTCCTGCAGTTCTTCCGCTCCATGCCGGACGACCTGATCCACGCAGCACGTCTCGACGGCATGACGGAGGCAGGCATCATCGTGCGCGTTGTCGTGCCGAACGCCTGGCCGGCGATCACTGCCTTCGCGATCTTCTCTGTCGTCGCGCATTGGAACGACCTCTACTGGCCGTTGATCGTCATCTCGAACCAGGCCTATGCGACGCCACCCCTCGGCCTTCTCTACTTCCGCGCCGCGGAGGCCGGAGACGACTACGGTGCGCTGATGGCCGCCACTCTCATCATCACCTTCCCCCTCGTCGCCGCCTTCCTGCTGGCACAGAAACGCTTCGTCGAGGGCATCACCATGACCGGTCTCAAGGGCTGACCGGTCTTAAACCAGGAGCCATGCGATGAAGCATTTCACACAGATTCTAGCCGCCGTGGCGGTCGCCATGACGGTGTCGCTTCCGGCCCGTGCCGAGACGACATTGACCGTGCATTATCCCATGCCGGGTTTCTTCAAGGACGTGATGGACACGATCTCGAAGAAGTTCATGGAGGAAAATCCTGACATCAAGATCCAGTTCGCAAACCCGTCCGCGACCTACGAGGAAGGCATCCAGACGATCATGCGTCAGGCCGGCACGGCCGAGATGCCGGACCTGACCTTCATCGGTCTGAACCGCCTGCGCATGGCCAACGAGCGCGACCTCCCGGTCGACCTGGGCCCGCTGATCGCCAAGGACAAGAGCATGGCGGAACAGGGCTTCTCGGATAACATCCTGAAGCTCGCGCAGGTGAACGGCAAGCAAGTCGGCCTCGCTTTCGCGACGTCGAACCCGATCATGTATTACAATGCCGACCTGGTGAAGGCTGCCGGCGGCAACCCCGACAATCCGCCGAAGACCTGGGACGAAGTCATCGAACTCGGCGCCAAGATCAAGGCGCTGGGCAACGGCTTCGATTCCATCGACTTCCGCTGGCAGGGCGACGACTGGATGTTCTCCGCGCTGCTGTTCGGTGCCGGCGGCAAGATGCTAAGCGAAGACGAAAGCAGCGTGGCCTTCAACGGCCCGGAAGGCCAGAAGGCGATGACCATCGTCGAGCGCATGGTCAAGGAAGCTGGCATGCCGGTCTTCACCAAGGCCGCTGGCGAACAGGCTTTCGTTGCCGGCAAGGTCGGCTTTGCCTTCCAGACAACCGGCGCGCTGCGCAACACGATCAAGAATGTCGGCGGCAAGTTCGACCTGCGCACCGCCGAAATCCCGCTGCTCGATCCGGTCAACGGTAAGCTGCCGACCGGCGGCAACGCGGTTGTCATCCTGACGCGTGAGGCCACCAAACAGGATGCAGCCTGGAAGTTTGCCAAGTTTGCCGCCGGGCCGTATGGCGCCTCGGTCGTCGTACCCGGCACCGGCTACGTGCCGAACAACGAGCTGGCCGCGAAGTCTCCGCAATATCTCGGCGACTTCTATAAGCAGAACCCGCTCTTCCAGGCCGGCCTGAAGCAGATGCCGCGCATGATCCCTTGGTACGCCTTCCCGGGTGCAAATGGCGTTCGCGTCACGCAGACGATCGTCGACAACACCTCGCGTGTCGTCGACCAGTCCGCAACCGCGCACGAAGCGCTGGACGACGCTGCTGATGAAGTAAAGCGTCTGCTGCCACGCAGTTGATCGCCAAGCTGATGAAGATGGCCACCGCTTCAAAGGAGGCGGTGGTTTGCTTCTTTCAGATCGCGCGAACCGTACCACCCCGCCGCAGGCAATAGGCGATATAAAAATGCCGCGCGGGTGCAGCGTTCTCGGCCATATCCAGGAGCAACGATGCCGCAGTTCTCCCCATGCTGGCGTCTGGCATTTCCATCGTCGTCAGCGGTGGATCCATCATCTGACCGATGGCAATGCCGTCGAAGCCAACCACCGACATGTCGCGCGGCACGCAAAGTCCCTCGCGGC
Organism: Rhizobium sp. BK060; assembly: GCF_014193145.1. Taxonomy (NCBI): domain Bacteria; kingdom Pseudomonadati; phylum Pseudomonadota; class Alphaproteobacteria; order Hyphomicrobiales; family Rhizobiaceae; genus Rhizobium; species Rhizobium sp. BK060. Next base: position 328,399 of record NZ_JACHYW010000001.1, on the reverse strand, counting down.
GCAAAGCTCCGATGACCGCAAAAGCCAGGAGATCGTTGGAGGCAATGATCGCAGTGGGCGAAAACCGGGTCAGCGCGCCGCTCAAATCAAGCTGGTCGTAACCACCAACAAAGGGAATCTGTACCGGATCCAACGCTTCGATACCGTCCTCCAGCATGGCCTGCTGGTAACCCTCATGGCGCAGGCGCGCGCGATCGGATGCGGAGAAGGTCCCAGAAACAAACAGGATTGCTTTATGGCCGAGTGCGGTCAGCATTTTTGCTGCTTCGTATCCCGCCCTGAAGTTGTCGACGGTGACGGCTGCGGGAAATATCTCGGTTGGACGGTTGCCAAGCAGCACGGTCGGCGGCATCGACGAGGGCAAGTTCTGGGTGTTCGAAGGATCACATAAGGTCAGGATCAGGCCGGTGGGTCGATCATTCAACAATGCCTGTATCGCAGCAGCCTCCCGTGCCGGTTCATAATGTGATTGTGCAATCAGCACTCCGTGACCGGCCACCAGCATCCTGTCCTCGATACCGGATAGGGAGGAAGAGAAGACCGGGTTGGTGATGCTCGGGATGAGAACCCCAATAACAGGGCGTCTGCCGCCCTTGCCAATGGCAGGTGTTGATCGATAGCCAAGCTCGGCCGCGGCACGCCGAACGCGCCGGCTCATCGTGTCGCTCACGGAACCCTTGAGGCCAAGGGCTCGGCTTGCCGTCGCAAGCGAGCAACCCGCTCTTGCCGCCACTTGCTGCAACGTCGTCATGCTCGTTTTCCCCATCACAAAGCCGGCCTCAATGCTCGGGCTATTTTGGCTTTTGCGATGAAGGTTTTATGTCGGTCGAAACGATCACATAGTCGAACGAGAGAAATTCAGCCAATGACCGCGGTAAAGGACGCTTGCACGCACGCAGTCGAAGACCGCGTGCTCGACGAGGTCTTCGGTTGCGCGATGGGAGTGGACGGATGGGTCGGCTTGTGGCGTATTCTTCGAAGGGACTGTGAGGAGCTCGAGGATGAACTCAGACGTGGCCTTGTCGCAACGCCCTAGGTTGGAACGCGCCCGCCGGGAATGGCTGCTTGCAGCCAGCATCGCGACGAGCGTTGTGTTCTTCCTTTTCAGCGACGTCATCTTTGGATTGCTTCCGAATCCCCTATGGCTGGCGGTCATCTTCACTTGGCTTTTTTCAGTTGTGCTTGGTTCCGTATTGTCAGTCGTGCGTCATGCCGATCGCCTCGCGGAGCGACTGGGAGAACCTTATGGGACGCTTATTCTGACGCTTGCAATCACGTCGATCGAGGTGATGGCGATTACGGCGGTCATGCTACATGGCGAGAACAATCCAACGCTGGTGCGCGACACTCTTTTTGCCGTCGTGATGATCATCCTCAATGGCATGGTCGGCCTGTCCCTGCTGATCGGTGGCTGGCGACGGCATGAGCAGCACCACAATCTGCAGGGCGCCAACGCCTATCTGGGCGTCATCGTGCCTCTGGCAACCCTCAGCATGATCATGCCGAATTTTACGCATCCGACAAACGGACCGCCCTATTCCACCGTCCAGCAAACGGTTCTCGCCTTGATATCCGTTGGGCTCTACGGCGTGTTCCTGACCTTGCAGACTGGTCGCCACAGAGGATTCTTCATCGATGACACCAGTGAGGTGGCGCAAGGGCACGTCAGAACCACAGAAGAACCTCTATGGCTTCCCGTTATTCTGCTGGTTGCCTACATGGCTCTCGTCGTTTTCCTGGTCGAGCAGTTGGCAGCGCCAGTCGACTACTTCATCGAGACACTTCATGCTCCGTTGGCGCTCGGCGGCGTCATCATGGCTGTCCTCGTCGCGACACCGGAGGCGATCAGCGCCGTGCGGGCTTCGGTCGCCAATCATCTGCAGCGGTCAGTCAACATCTTCCTAGGATCGGTTCTATCCACGATCGGATTGACAGTACCTGCGATGCTGGTCATCAGCCACCTCACGGGGCATCCCGTCGTGCTCGGCCTGGAGCGCACTGACACCGTGATGCTCGTTCTGACACTGGCTCTCAGCATCATTACCTTTGCAAGCGGTCGCACGCACCTGATGCAAGGCGCCGTCCACCTCGTTCTCTTCGTGGCTTATTTCCTGCTGATATTCGAAGTTTAGGGAGCCGATCGCTGGTCACGAATTGGCGAGGCCCGCGGCACATCGACATTGCCGCACCTTCGCGATCAATGCTGATCGCGCATCAAGGCTGAACCATCATTTGGGCGGTGAGTACGGTCAGGTCAAAAAACCCACCGCCGCGGCGACCGGATTACGTCTGGTCTAAGCATGGGCGTGCGGATGATGAACGTCCCAGACCGCCCACAGCGACACGGCAGCAACAAGCACACCGAGTACGACAACCGTCCACATCGCACTAGCAGTGGCCGCAAAACCGAGCAGCCAGGGCGACGCGATCAGCCAGAGGCCGAGCACGAGATTTGCCCATTCCTCCCATTCGGAGAATACCGACAGTGCTGCTGTGGCCAGCGCACCAAGCATAACGGCAACAATCCAGGCGTTCCAGCTCGGCATTGCTTCAGCCGCGAACCCCATGATCCACGGCGAGACGAACAAGCAAACCGCCAGAACTAGGTTAGCCCAATCCTGCCTTTTCCTTCCTTCCATCAGAGTGAGTGCCATGATGACCTCCCAACATGAAGCTACTAGGCGTCGCGTGAACTTCACGCTTAAGTATATGAATTGGTGAGCTGTAAGACTTAAATCAAGACGCGATCCAATAATACTTAAGGCCCCGCGCCTGCAATCACTGCCACGCAAAGTATTGTATCAAGTTGGCAGCACCTCCATTCCGCACTGGTGGCAATTTTTCACCAAATCACAATCACAGGGCGTTTGTCCGCTGGCAAAAAAACAGCGTAACGGTGCATATTGAGCAGCCTGACATATCAGAACACGGCCGAGCTGGAATGCAAACCGATCAGCCGTTTGCTGCGCGCTTAGCGTCGCGGGCGTCGCCAAGCGAAAGAGCCTGCCGCTTTGCCAGCTCAATCAACTTTTCGCGTGCCGGCAGCGGCGTCAAATTGTGGTCTGCGGCAGAAAGCAGATGCAGTTGCACGTTCGGATAGGCGGACAATTTCTCGCCCGCGTCGCCAAAGTTGACCCGGAACATCTCTTGCCCTTCGTCACCTTCCGTATAGATGATCGAAAGCGGCGCGCCACGGCTGGCCAGCGCATGAAAATCGCGATGCACCTGCCTTGTGAGCTGAGTGAGCGGCTTGGCGGGCGCAAAGACGGGAGACAGGCTGCCAGCCATCCGGTCGACGAGACGCATGGAGATATTCTTTGTCACCGCCCCAAGGTCCACGTCGCCGGCCCACAGGCGGCGAACAGTTTCAAGATCCAGGGCATTCCTGAGATAGGCTTTCAGGGTCTTTGGCAAGCCTTTGAAACGCCAGCGGAAAGCTACCGGGTTGACGATCAAGCAGGCGTCCCAGCGCGGATCGTCAACTGTGCTTCTGAAGGCAACATACGCGCCACTGCAGCGTCCGATAAGAATAGTGCGCTGGCTCCTGCCGAGACCATCAATATAGTCTCGAGCGATTCCGACATCAGCAATTTGGGCCTCGTCATAGAGGACCTGCTTGCGACGCGCCACCGCCGGAGGGCTATCCCCGACGCCAGCGCTATCGAAGCGCAAGGACGCCACGCCAACCTTGGCGAGCGCGCGTGCAAGCTCGACAGAGGAGCGAGCCCAACCGGCGGTATGATCGTAGGCAGTCGTCAGGATGACCGCGGTCACGCCGGAGGAATTATCAGTCGGCTCGCACAAGATGCCATACAGACGATCGGCCGGACCGAAACGAACGGAGGTTTCTCGGATCGCATCCACCCGGACCGATGCAGTCGCCCCGGGTTTCTTCGCCGGCAACGCGCTGCGGCCCCGATGTTGCGGTAGCGCCTGCAGCCAGTCGATCAGCTCATCGATGAGTGCGTCGGGAATGTCCTGGTTCAGGGGGTTGGACACGAGCGCATCATATCCCGCAAATGGTATCACGCGCAGCTGGCAGCCAGCGGCCTCCAGCCTGTCGCGAAACGTCGTGTCGCCTTCTAAGCCCGGGCGCTCGGCGATGAAAACAGGTGGCTGGTTGGCGATTTGGAGACCGTTGAGGTCGATTGCCTTGACATCCTCTGCTACAGCGCGTGGCATGCGCAATCCAGCGATTGATCCAGGTGCGCTATCACGCAGCTCCGGCTTTATGCCGAGACCATCGTCGATGAGCCTCGAAAACAACGAAAGCTCCCGCAGATAGACACGCCCTTTCAGCACCGGCGCAAGAAGAGCGATCGCTGCAAGCGAGGGCTCGCAATGAGCACGCATGAGGGCAAGACTTGCCCCAATACCCTGGCCGACAAAAATCACGTTCCGGGCGCCCGAAAGCATCTTAAGCTCGCTAGCGGCCTTCCCGATCACCTCGGACCATGCCGACAAACCACGTTCGGCCGAGGTGTCGTCGAGTGAGTTCACTGTTCCTGGATAATCGAAGCGTAGGCTTGCAACGCCGATTTTGGCGAACCGTTCGGCCAGGATGCGATAGAAACGGCGCGTGCACATTTCCTCGATCCCCCAGGGGTTGAGGAGAAGCACCGCAACATCGCTCTTCGGTACGTCACTATCGGCTGGTGCGAACAAACCAATATGCAACCCGAAGGCTGTTGGTTGCGAGGCGGAATGCTCCTTCCCGTCTTCCGAGCTCATAGCAGTCTGTTTCACCGTCAACTTCCCTTGCAAACGTTCTGATAAAGTGCCCGTCGAACGTATTCCTTACCGATATACTTGAGGCGTTAAGAATTGGCAGAAGCCATAGTGGTGTTGTCTTGGCTCTTGGTCGGTGCTTGATCACAAGAACGTGTCTCCCGATCAGGCTGGCCGCAGCCGCCGGGTTAGCGCCAGGCGAACGCCGGCCAGATTGAGCGCAAAAGCAGCCGCTGCGTAGGTGATGACACCCGTAACGATCGGCATAGTCAGGTCGAAGACAGCATTACCGGTCGGATGCCGACCCACGATGAAGGTCGGAACCGCCATTATGGCGGTTGCAAGGCTGACCTTGACGATCGGGCGAAGTTCGAGCGGCAAGCGATGGGCACGGTAAGACAGGAAGTAGCCCGCGATCACACCACCAATTTCGGCAATCAGCAACGCCCAGGCCGCTCCGACCAGCTGGAACCGTGGCACGAGCACAAACATGCCGATGATGTTGATCACCAGAATGATCATACCCTGCGCGCCCATCAGGCTCGGTTTCTTCGCCAGCTGAAAGCTCACATGCACGAACTGATAGGAAATGGAGCGAAACAGCCAGGCAAAGACCAGGATCGGGATCAGGGTTGCAGCGGCGTCGCGAAACTCGGCGCCAAGGATCAGGCTTGCAAAACCTGGCGCTACCAATGCCAGACCGACGACCATCGGCATGAGAACGCTCAAGAGCACCTCAGCCGCTTCCATCAGATGCCGGTTGGTGGCCTTCTGGCCATCCTGCGTCAGCAGACGGATCGCCACTGGAATTGTTGCGGATCCGATCGCAACACCCGGAAACAGGATAATCTGCCGGACGAGATCTGCAGCCGCACCATAGACACCCGCAGAGGTCTCCCCGATATAGGTTACGATAATCATGCGGTCGAGAACCGTGTGCAGCACGAAGATGAAGGACGAGGCCGTCATCGGCAGACCAAAGCGCAGCATTTCCTTCAGCAATCCGGTATCGAACGGATGGCGCGGCCGGCGCCACACATCAGGCGCATAGATCAACAAGGTCACGAGATAGGAGCAGGCGACGCTCACGAGCAGGCCCTGCCCGCCCATGCCGAACCCCATCACGAGGCCGGCCGAGAAGATGAGCGTCAGCACGGCACGCAGGATGACCGACCACATGTAGGTGCCGGTCTGCTGACGTGAGCGGAATACCTCCTGCACGAACTCGAACAGCCCGACCATGAAGGCAACGAACACGGCAGGCACGACATAGGTCGAGGAGTCTGCGGCGATCAGCCACGTCGCGAAAATAACGAGCGGGCTGAGCAGCATCAGTCCCGCATAGGCGCACAGCGCGGTGGTGCGGACATCCTTCGATCCACCTTCGGAATCGAAACGCAGCACCGAGAATTTTATCCATCCGAACAGTAGGGTCGATATGACGCCGGCGACACCTGTGCCGACGACATAGATGCCGTATTCGTGCGGGCTCAGTATGCGGGTGAAGAGCACGACCGAGACGAACCCGAACAGGGCCGATACGGCGTTGGCAATCATGTATGTCGAGATCTGGCGAAACATCATTCGGCAGCACGCGTGAATTCGTCGATCACCTTCATCAGCGCCTTTGGTCGGCACCCGGCATCGAGCGGCAGCGGACGGTTGGGCTTGCCGTCGTCGCGCTTGAACCACATTGGCACCCAGGTATAACGATCAGTGATGCCCCAGGTCAGAATTGCACCCGGCCGCGCCACGTCAGAGATCGCTTTGAGGAAATCACGCGCTCGCGCCGCGACGATCTGGTCCCGGTCATATTCCCGGGCGGGCAGCTTGTTGTCGATCACGTCGAGTTCTGTCACCAGCACCTCGAGCTGCATTCCCTTCACTTCCTCGACGAATTTCGACAGCCCCTCCTTGTCGATTTCGATGTCGCCCGGAAGATGTCCCTGAATGCCAACAGCATGGAGCGGCACGTCGCGATCCTTCAGATCGCGCAGGAGGTCGAGCAAAGCCTGGCGCCGGTCGCGGCATTGGCGTGTCGGATTCTCAATATTGTAGTCATTGATGACGAGCTGCGCGGAGGGGTCGACGTCAGCGGCAGTGCGCAGGGCAAGCTCGATGTAGCGCTTGCCGAGCAGCTTCTGCCAGATCGAGTCACGGATCGTCGCACCGCTCTTTGGACGTTCGGCGATTGCCTCGTTGACGACATCCCAGCTTGGAATCCGCCCCCGGTAGCGTCCGACGACGGTGGTGATATGACGGACGAGTTCGCGCTCACCTTCCGCCGTGCTCGCGATGGTCTGTGTCCATTCCGGCATGGCGCCGTACCAGGCAAGTGTGTGACCACGCATCTGCATACCGTTCTGATCGGCGAAGTCGATCAGACGGTCAGGCTGATCGAAGACGAACTGGTCCTGACTCGGACGCAAGTCGAACCATTTCAATCCACCCTCGCCAACGACAAGCTGGCAATGGTCGACGATTGCCGCCTTGTAGTCGAATTCTGTGTCAAGGAGATCGGTGCGCACCGCCGCGCCGTAAGGAATGCCCCTTTTTTCATAGGCTGCCTTGGCAGTTGGGTTGCTTCCGACAAAGGGGTCGAGTGCGCCGGAGGATGCCAGTCCGGCACCCAATGCGCCGAGAACGAAGTCCCGCCTGCGCATAAATGGATATCCCTAGATTGCGTATAAATGAACCAGAATTCGACCGCGCACGCGGACAAGACCTTCATTCTCTCCTATTTAGTCGAGACTTGCTTCGCGCGCACGCGACAATTGAAATCGCTATTAATGGATACTTAAGGAAAATCAGGTCTCTTAACCATAAGTCTGCGCTTTCGCGCCGTGTCAATCAGAACCCGCCGCCATGTATGAAGCTGCCTCCCGACATCAGACTCCGGTCATCAGTACGCGTGGCTGGACGAGGAGCCGGGAGCAGCAGGATGATGTTGCCACGCAGCCGCGGCCGGTACTCGGCATTGCCGAACCCCCTCTTCGGAAAGCCAGCTCTTCCGTCTTCGAGGAGCTCTTCGAGTTCGACCTGACGCGCATCTTCGATTGGTTACGCTCGGGCCTTGTCTGGATCGTTGCCCTTACCATCCTCGGCATGGTCGCCGGCTATGGCGTGGTGTTTGTGGTCAAGCCGCGCTTTACCGCCGGAATCGACCTCCTCGTCGATCCGTCAAACCTGCGGGTGGTCGCTGACGACATCTTCTCCGAAAGCATGCAGAGAGATACGCAGCTGCTCGATGTCGAGAGCAAATTGCGGGTCCTGACGTCGGGTAACGTGCTAAGCCGCGTGATCGACGACCTGAAGCTCACCGCCGATGCCGAGTTTGTTTCGCCGACCTCGAAGGATCCCGCCGGCGACGCGCTTCGCACACTAGCAAAGCGCGTCACCGCCCGCCGAGACGAGCGCTCGTTCATCGTCAACGTCGCCGTGTGGACGCAGAGCCCGACCAAATCCGTCACCATCGCCAATGCCATCGCGACCGGCTTCCAGGAAGAACTCGCCAAGGCGGAATCGGAAGGAGCCGGGCGGGCGGCGAGCTCGCTGTTTGCGCGCCTCGGGGATCTGAAGGCAGAGGTTGCCAAGGCCGAGGCCGCCGTTGAGGCATTCAAGCGCGAACAGGGGCTGCAGTCGAGTTCGGGGGAGCTCGTCAGCACGCTCATGTCAAACCAGACGAACACGCAGCTGATCGACGCCAAGGCGCGCGTCATACAGGCGCAGTCACGTTATAACGAGCTCGTTTCGACCAATCCGAAGAACCGCCTGAATGCTTCCGCGCTGCAATCGGAAACGATGACCATGCTGCGCACGCAATATTCGACGCTGCGACAACGCGTAACGTCTCAATCCGCCGTCCTCGGACCACGGCATCCAATGATCCTGTCGCTGCAGCCCCAACTCAAAGCGCTGGAAGGCCAGATCGACGCCGAGACGGCACGCATTGTGCAAGCGGCCAAAGCCGAGTTCGATCAAGCAAGGTCGGCGCTTGATGCCTTGAACTCTGAAGCCAACCAGATGAAATCCTCGGTCTTCCAGGATACCACCGCGCAGATCCACCTTCGCGAACTGGAACGCGAGGCACGCGCCAAGGCCACGGTGTACGAAGCCTTCATGGCAAGGGCGGGAGAAGCCGCCGAACGCCAGCAGATCGACACCACCAATGTGCGGATCGTTTCGCAGGCAGTCGTCCCGACGGCCCGCAGCTTCCCCCCACGTGGCTATATGCTCGCCGGTGCCGGCGCCGTTGTCGGCCTCGGGCTCGGCCTTGCGATCGCAGTCCTGTCCGGGCTTTGGCGCGACTATCGTCGGCTGAGCGCAGCACAGGGCAAAGCGGATGGCTGACATCGCCAAGACTGCCAAAGTAGAGAAAAGCGCTACCTTGGCAGCCTTTCTCTTCCTGGCTATCTTCAGTTACTTCTGGGTCGGATTGAATGCGTTTCCAGATCCGAACGCCGCCAGCCTTTCCACACCCTATGGCGGTTCCTCAAACGTCCTCAATCAGTTGATCGTCATCGCCATGTCGGCCGTGGTGCTTGTGACGGTGCTGCAGAACCCGGCGCGTCACTTGCTGCTCCGCCCCTATGGCCTGCTGATCTGCCTGCTCGTTTGGCTGCTCTTGACCGGGCTCTTTGCCGGTGATCCGAGCGCCGCCTTTCGGCGCATCGTTTTTGCGATTCTCGTCTGCCTGTGCGCGAATGCGGTGCTGCTCATTCCCAGAGATGGTGAGCAGTTTGCAAAGCTCATGTGCATCGGCCTGACTTTCACGGTCGGCCTCTCCTATTTTGGCGTCATTGCGATGCCGCACCTTGCCATCCATCAAGCGACAGATGCGCTGGAGCAGTCACTTGCGGGCGACTGGCGCGGTCATTTTGGTCACAAGAACGTTGCCGCCGCCGCAATGGTCTATGCCGTTTTCTTCGGTTTTTACATCGCAACAGCGGGACACGCCCGGCTCGGTCTCATGATTGCGTTGTCCGCCGGCTTCTTTGTTCTTCATGCAGGTGGGAAGACCTCGGCTGCGATGCTTCCGGCAATCCTGCTGCTGGCCTGGATTTTTGAGCGCTGGATCAGGCTCGGAATACTGATGCTGGCCGGCGGCCTCGCGGGTTTGAACGCGATATTGCTGACCGCGGCAATCTCCCCGAGTTTCAGCAGCCTGCTTGCCTCAGCCGGGATCGATCCGACCTTCACCGACCGCGGCTCCATCTGGCGCCTTGCACTCTCGGCGATCGCCGAGCGACCGATCATCGGCTATGGCTTCCAGTCGTTCTGGCAGACCGATGCCTTGTTCAACAGCGGCCAGGCCATGACCACATGGGCAGTGACCGCCGCCAATTCCCATAACGGCTATGTCGAGCAGTTGATCAATGGTGGCATCCCGGCGCTGGCAATGGTCGTCATCTGGCTGGTGATCCTGCCCATCGGCTATGCCCGCCGAGCACTCGCCGGCCACAACGACATCGCGTTGACGCGCCTGTTTCTGCGGATCTGGCTCTTTTCGCTGTTTCTCGCCTGCCTCGAAAGCCCGTTCTTCGGCAACAGTGGACCGATCTGGTTCACGATGCTGATCGCCGTCTTTGGCCTGAGATTGCAAGCCAATGCGGGCCTCGTAGTTCACGCGCCGGCCTCCCTGGGGTCGGTTCCGGTAAGGGGCAAATGACACCTTAGAGCGCGTCCGTTGAACGCGGAGCCGGAATTTGGATGACAGGTGCTGTTTGCCGTGTGTGGGTTTTGCGTTGTCATTTCAAACGGAAAAATGTCACACGCGTTAGGTTTAGTCGACAGATGAAGGGCGATTTTCCGCTAAGGATTTCAGCGAACCTTCCTTGATTTGGTTGACACCAACATTGTCCTCGCAGGCACCCCGCAAGCGCTGTCCTGGCTGCGCTCGGTCGACCCGCTCAGCATCCATCTGAGTGCGCTGACCCTCGGCGAAATCATGCTTGGCATTGCGCTGAAACAGAAGTCGGATCCCAACGCCGCCGCTCATCTCACCGAATGGCTGCGCAAGCTGCGCCACGACCATGGCGACCGCATCCTGCCGGTGACCGACCAGATCGCCGTCGAATGGGGCCGCATCGCCACGATCCCGCCGCGTGGTGACGTCGACGGGTTGATCGCCGCGACCGTGATCGTCCACGACCTGATCCTGATCACACGCAACGTCAAGGATTTCGAAGACACCGACGCATCTGTGATCAATCCGTGGGAGACACCGGCGTGAGCAGTTCAGTCTCGGGCTCCGACTGGATGACGCATTCTTCTGGGGTGGATGCGGGCATAAGGCATTCAGCGCCATCTATCGCAATCTGCTAAAGGATGTGCAGCTTTCAAGAGAACGCTTTGTGCTCTATCCGCATTGGCACAAGTCTCTCTGCGAAGAACAAATGATCGCCCAAGGCGGCGAGGCATATCTGCCGCAACAAGCGACAACCGTTCACCTGCAACAGAGTCCCGAAACCGAGCCCTCCCTGGCACTGAAGGCGAGCATCGGTCCCACGCGCATGATCGACGCAACGGTCCTTGGAAAGGCACGTTAACCTCATGCTCAGCCGTCAATTGTAGAATGCTCGCCAGCCGTTTACAGCTTCACTGCCGATCGTCGGCGAAGTTGCCCTTAACGGTAACGGCAACAACCTTCTGTGCCGATTGAGGTTTGGACGATGCAAGAAAGCAAAGGATCTATTGAGGTCGTCGTCTGCATCCCGACATTCCGTCGGCCAGCATGGCTTGCACGCACGCTGACATCCTTGGCCGATCAGGTCACCGATTTCCCCTTTGCTATCGTCGTTGTCGATAACGACGCAGCCAACCCGACCGGCGCATGCTATGCCCGCGAATTTCTCGCCAAGGCAGATCGGCCATTCCTGGTTCTGACGGAAGAGCGACAGGGCAATTGCTACGCCATCAACCGTGCATTCGCCGAGGCAATGGCGGCGTTTCCGGAGGCCGAGTTTCTCCTCATGATTGATGACGACGAAATGGCCCTGCCCGGCTGGCTTGCCGCGATCGTCGGTACGGCCAAACGCGAGGGCGCCGACATCGTCGGAGGACCTGTGGTCCGAGAGTTCGAAGTACCGGTGTCCGACGCTGTCACCCAGCATCTACTCTTCGGCTCGATAGAGGGCTCGACACGGGCAATCGATCAGATCCACGGCTCCGGCAACTGCCTGATCCGCCGGCGGGTATTTGCCGGTCTTGCATCGCCGCTCTTCGATGTCCGCTTCAATTTTCTCGGCGGCGGCGACATGGAATTCTTCACCAGATGCCGCAAGGCCGGCTTCAAGACCTGGTGGTGCGCAGAGGCAGTAATCCGCGAATTCGTACCGGAGGAGCGCGTATCAGCCCGCTTCCTGATGACGCGCTCGCTACGTACCGGGAGCATCAACTATGTCATCGATCGGATCCACAGCACATCGGCGACACGTGTTCTCGCAAAGAACGCTCTCAGTCTGGGCGCCGGCTGCCTGCGATCGATAGCGTTGTTCCTGCGAACCCGGCGGCTGCTGCCGGCAAGCCATCCGCTGCTGGTGTCGCTCGGCCGTACATTGGCGAGCCTCGGGTTCCTGCCGACCCCTTATCGGGCCAACAACTAGGTTGCGTTAGCCAAGAGCAACCTCGCGGATCACCTCGATTGGCGTGCGCGTATGCGACTGAATGGCAATCGTCGTCTGACCGGGCTTCAACCCATTCATGAATGCCTCCAACCCGGCCGCATCGAGAGCCGGCCCCTCCCAGTAGGTCAGGCACGGGCTTTGCGAGACACGTTCGTGCCGCTCGGCAAGTTCAGAGTCATTGGTCACCGCGACGCCATAAATCAGGTATTCTGAAAAATGCCTCATGCGGGCAAGCGCGTGCCACCAGGCAAGGCCGCTTGCCCCTTCGATGCGCTTGACGACGGTCGCTACCGTCCGCCGCTCCCACAGCACCATCTGGCTGATGAAATCATCGCCCGGCAGCGCCGGCGCGTTCAGGCCAAGGAGCCGATGGGCATTTTGCCACCAGCGAACGTGGCTTGGCCGGGACGGATTGATATCTCCCGGCGCAACATAGTGCGCGAGCTTCGGTGTTGATGCGATCACACTCAGGTCGAGCGGACGGCAGAAGCAATTGTCGGAATCGATGCACATCACCCGCTCGCTCGGTTGCGCCAGCGTCATGGCGATCTTGCGCATCTGCTGCAGGTGCCAACCATAGATGGGCAGGCGAAGGTATGGTCCCCACCAGTAGCGCCGTCCACGCCACTTTGGCAGTGACCAGAGTGATGGAAGTAGAGTGGACGAAACGATGACGTGGCGCCTTTCTCCTTCGAAGGAGGCGAAGGCTTCGGCGTCCTCATCGCCGATCACGATGTAGTGCATATCGTAGCCGCTAACGTATCGATCGATCGAGTCGCAGAGAAGACGGCAGCTCTCCAGGTCGCCACGATAGCTCGGTGTGATGAGCGAAATTGAAGAGCCCATGGGATCGTCGTTCCCGATCAACGACCTGCAGAAAGAGCCCGCAGCGAATGCCGGAGCATCGCATAGATCGCAACCGGATTGGTTGTCAGATAGCGCTTTGCCAGTCGACGCGGTTCGAGGATCATGCGATACAGCCACTCAAGGCCCATTCGCTGCATCCATTGGGGTGCGCGGCTCTTGTTTCCGGCCAGGAAGTCGAACAGGCCGCCAGAGGTCTTGATCAAACCGACATTGTGCAGCCTGTTGATGTTACGAACGACGAATTGCTGCTCCAGCGGCACGCCGAATCCGATCCAGAGGATATCCGGAGCGGCCGCATTGATTGCCTCGACGACCGCATCTTCCTCGGCACGGTCGAAGTAGCCGTTACGCCGCCCGGCAAAACGAAGCCCAGGGTAGGCCTTGGCCATATTCTCGACCGCTCGGGCATTCACCTCTTCGCTGGCGCCAAGGAAATAGAAGCTGACGCCGACCTGCGCCGCGCGCTCGGCGACGGCATGCACGAGATCGGTAGTGGCAACGCGCTCCGGCAAGGGTTTGCTGGAAGAAAGCCTGGAAAAGAGCACGACTGACATGCCGTCGGCATGGATCTGGTCCGCCTGACGTGTCATCGAGCGAAAGTTGGCATCGTGCTCGCAGAGCGCGATCACCTGACCGTTCGCCGAGGTGGAGTAGAAAGGACGCCCACCGGCGCCCCTACGCTCGAGCGCCAACCGAATGAAGGCGTCCGCAGAGTCCTCCATGCCGGCCCGCACGATCGGCAGGCTTCCAAGCCGGCTCGTCGGCCATTCATTCATCGAATAACTCAGACGCGCTGACGCACTACTAGGCCTTGCCATTCACGCACCTTCGAAACAGGCATCGGTTCAAGCCCGATCAATAGCTGTTTCGACGGACGGTCGCTGTAAAACCTCACGCTATAGTTAATCCCCGCTGCACACGTGATGGTCGCAGGCGTTCCTGCTGAAGACACGCCAAACATTGAAACTGAAATTGTAAGCCGACCTTTACGAAAAGGCGGTATCAACGCGGTGTGGCCGCCCGCCCGTTCAGAAGGTTCGATATGCCGAAACGTCGCTATCTCGCACTCGTCTCCGACGCCGCCCAAACCTGCGGTGTCGAGGAATTTGCGCGGCAGAGCGCAGTGCGCCTCGGTGAGCGGGCTCATCAGCATGTGTTGGACGGCGATATTCGCCGACTGACGTCAGCACTTGCTGATGTGGAGGCCGCCATCCTCAACTTTCCCGTTGTGGCCTGGAAGCGGAAGCTGGCGCAACCCGTTGTCGCAGCGCTCACGACCCGGCTGCATCGCAAGCAGCTTGTCGTGGTCCTTCACGAATGGGGCGCACTCGATTGGAAGCGCCGCCTGGTATTGGCTCCGGTGGTGATGCTCGCAACCCGGATCTTGTTTTCAGCGCCTGAAGTCGCTGCCGAATTTTCCAGAAGTCCACTGTCAGCTCTGTCAACCGGCCAGCGCGGGGTCATTCCCATCCCGCCGAATCTTGTTTTGCCGACTGCACTGCATGACGGCTCTGTCGCCCGGACACTTGCACAACAGCGCAAGGCCGGGCGCATCATCCTTGGACAATTCGGCTCAATCTATCCCAAGAAGCAATCGACGGCCGTTCTGGAGATTGCCGCGCGCCTATTGGCACTTGGTCACGATGTCGGCGTCGTGTTCATCGGATCATTCATCCGCGGCACCGACAATGTGGAGCGCGACTTTTATGCGCTCTCAGACAAGCTTGGCATCTCGGGTCGGGTCGTCGTGACAGGCTACGTTGCCGGAGCCGAGGATCTCTTCGGTATTTTCAAGCAGGTCGACGTCTTCTGCTATCTCTTCTCGGAGGGACTGACAGCGCGTCGAGCAAGCGTGCTGGCGGCAAGCTTTTCTGGAAAGCCCGTCGTCGTCAACGGGCCGCAGCGGCGCGACGCCCTCTCCCACCATAGCCTCTTCCGCAAGCTGGTCGACGGCGGTACGATACGTCTGGTCGACACCCATGCCGACGCAAACACGATGGCCGAGGCCGTGTTGGAAGCGAGCCAAAGTGATGTCGCATCGATCGACGCAAACGCGGAGGTCGACACCTTGTGGAGCACCGTCATCGCGGCACTTGATGACGAGCTGGCGGCCACGCGTTCCTAAGGCTCTGCGACGCTATTGCCGCCGGGACCGGGAACAATGGGTCGCGATGATCGTTGTTTGAGAAAGCGGCAGATGTGTCGCGAGGCCAGATGAAAGGACGTGGTTCGAGATGGAAATGACGGAGGGCCGCCGGATTGCGGAGGAGTATCTCCGGCTCGGCGGGAAGAGACGCGTCAAGATCGACGACAACCAGCAGACTGTTCGGGTATGGGAGGCGGATCCGCCTGCCGCAGAGCAGTTCTGGCATGATCGTGTAGAGGGTTTGGAAGCACGCCGCCGCAGAGAGGTCGAGTTCTTCCTACCGTCGATCAACTCCCCGTAACCCAAGTGGGGAGGCAGAAGGCGACTTCATGGTGGCCTGGACAATCGAGCCCGGCCGGCATAGTAAGGTATTCGCGCAGCTCGTAACGTCGCCGCGGCGGCGAAGCTGACATTCTTGCCTGCTGCGCGCAGCTTACAGGTCAGTTCCGAGACGGATTGCCGGCACGCAATCGGCTAGGCTTCTGAGGGCTTAAGAAGAAAGCCTATCAAGCTCATAGAGCTGGTCCATGCTCAATGTCGCGATCTTGGCAAAAGATGTCTGGTTCTTGACGCGGCCACCATGAAGTATGACGACTTCGTCGCAAAACGAGATGGTGCTGCGGTGATGGCTGATAACGATTGTCGTGCGGCGACCGGCTCTTGATTTCAAGGTTTCGACAATCGCTGCCTCCGACAGTCCGTCCATGGCATTCGTGGCCTCGTCCAAAATGAGGATTTCCGGATCGCGCACCAGCGCCCTTGCAAGCGCAATGCGCTGTCGTTGACCTGCCGAAACGGTGGCTCCCCTGTAGCCAACGACGGTCTCGTATCCATCAGGTAGCTTGTCGATGAACTCGTGCGCCTCGGCAAGTTTGGCTGCGTTCATGGCCTCGGCAAGCGAAGCACTGTGGCCATAGGTAATGTTTTCCAAAATAGTACCATCAATCAGCTCAAGGTCCTGGCTGGCGAGCGCAATTTGTCTTCGCCACTGAACAGGATCGACATGATTAAGTGGGATGTCGTCGACCAGAATGTTCCCCTCATCGGGCTCAACAAATCGACACAGAAGATTGACGATTGTCGTTTTTCCGGCTCCCGATCGCCCAATTATTGCCGTCGAACGGCCTTTGTGAATGTCGAAGGTCGCGGCGCGCAGCACGACGGGTCGCGAGCCAGAGCCCGGATACTTGAAAGTCACGCCCTCGAATTTGATGTGCTGGCGAAGTCCCTGTACTGGACCATCGCCCTCCGGCGCCTTTGGCTTGTCAGAGGAATCCAGGAGCCATCTGACCTCTTCCAAAGAACCGCTCCAGCCTTGCACCGCGCTCCAAGCCATTTGAAGTGCACGCACATGGGGTTGCAGCCGATAAAGCAAGACTACGAAAGCCACGACAATCGGAAAACTTACGCCCCAAAGCCAGGCGCTGATGACAACAGTCAAAAAGAGAGCTGAATGCAACACCTCTGTCAGTGGTGGCAATACTGCCTGGCGGGACTGCAGAACGAAGCCCGCCTTTCTAACTGCATCTGAAGAGGAATCGAAGATTGCCTGCTCGCGCTGTTCTTGCCCGAAGGCGCGGATGAGGCGCCCGGCGTGCACCAGATGGAGCATCTTGGCAGCGAGTTCGCTGTTGAACGACGTGACGTTGCGGCTCGGGCCTTTGAGGCTGGCGGAGAGCAGCGCGTGAAGAGCCTGGATCAGCACGAGCCCGAGAGCAACGCCAAGTGTCATCTGCCATGAAAGAAGCAAGAGAAAAGCGAGCAGAATGACGACGGCCGATGCGTTTACGATCGTCGCAAGGGTGGTCTGTATTGCGTCTGAAGCCCGCCAGGATTCGTTGGAGATGATATTGAGCAGCCGCCCAGGGCTTTCCTGAAGGAAGAATGGGAATCCGATCGTTAGAAGCTGGCTGGCAAGAGAACTTCGCATGGCATGGCCGGCTCTGCCGTAGATCATATTGGTGAGCACGGCGTTTGCGAACGCCAGCACATTCTTTAAGGTGATCAATCCGAGGATCGCGGCGGCAATCGCAATCAACCTTGCGCTGTCGTCCAACCCGGCGCCCACTTGTTGGAAGACCGCTGAGAGCCCGGCCATTCCCGACGGCTCCCGCTCGCCCGCGATGATGCCGAGCATCGGGATAATGAGACCAATGCCGGTGCCCTCGAGGACAGCCGTGCTTAGTCCCAAAACGACGACAACCGCAAGCAGGCCGATCTGCCGGCCGAGCGCCTGACGCAATAACCGAAAACTCAACGTCACGAATTCTAGCATGGTGGCTGTGACCTCACCGAGTGATGGGCGCGTACGCGCGCGAATTCGCGATATTCTCCAGCCATCATGCGAGCCCCTGAAGCGGCTCTACGGTTCTGGCTGGCACCGACTGATAGTACCGCGCCATGAGATCCATGCGCCGGGTCGCGCCGTCTGAAAAACGGCACAGCCACGGTGCATAAGTGGCGGAACGAAGGCCGTATCGCTCCCGACGCCGGATGAGCTGCCACTTTCCCGTTAGCGTGAGAAATGCATGTGTGAGCTCCGGTCGTTGCTCGTCAATGATGAGTTGATACAGGAAATAGAAAAAACACAAGGTCCCGTGCGCATAGCTCAAGGATGCCCGGCCTGCTTGCTCGGCGATTTTTCTTTCGATCGTGAGAATGCAAGTGGCAGCACGGCGCACCGTCTCAGGGGTCACTGCCACCCCAATGTCATGAAGGGCGCCGGAATCGTCGCAAAGAGACTGCCGTTGGAGGTTCTCGGCGACGATCTTCAGGTGGGTTTGGCGCATTTGCCGCTTGTGCCTGCTTGAAACGCTGTCGCTGTGGATACGATAGGCGACCAGGCTCTCATCGATCATTGCGGCTGGAAATTGTCGCGCAATGCGTCCGAAGAGATCGAAATCCTCGGCATGCACATAGCCTGCGTCATACACCAGCATGTCTTCGGGAATGACGTTGCGGTTATACATCACCGTCGAGTGCAGGAAGATGGTGAAGAACATCGACAATATGTGCCAATCGCCAGTCTGATAGATCGGATTTGGCCGACCGCGGACCACCCGATTGCCAAGAAGCTGGTCGATGCCGGTGCCACTGATCGCGAGTTGAGGCTGCTGGGCGAAGAGGCCGACCTGGCGGGAGAAACGGGATGGGTAGGAAATATCGTCCGCGTCCATTCTGGCGATAAGATCGCCTTTCGCCAAGGCGATGCCCTCGTTCAAAGTCGCAATCAGTCCACGATTTTCCCGCGAGACGATACGGATGCGATCATCGGCATTTCGATACCGTTGGAGGATCTCCAGCGAGCCATCGGTCGACCCGTCGTCAAGCGCGATGATTTCAAAGCGCCTGTAATCCTGGCGTAGAATGCTTTCGAGTGCGGCGGCAACGTGGGGTTCGCCGTTATAGACCGGCAGCACGACGGAGATCAGCGGAATAGACATCCTTCAGCTCCCACGTTCATCGCGGTTGGCATAGCTTGGGCGGTAGGCTGAAGCATCACGCTCCCGCTCGTCGGCCTGGCTTCGCCGCATCGACGGTGACACGCGGGTCCTTGCGGAGCTGACATAAGGGAAGTAGCGTTTGAGCTGGTTGAGCGGTTTCTCGAATGCCAGCCAGGAAATTGAAGCCAGCATCAATGTAGCTGTGGTTGCAATCACAAAGCGGCCGGGGCCCTGCTCTGAGACGTTGACCGGGATCCAGGGCTGAGCCTTGACGACCAGCGACAGCACAACGGGATGAAAAAGGTAAACGCCGTAACTCATACGTCCGACGGCAGTCATCGACGGGCGCTCCAAGAAGCGGCCAAATGCTCCGCGCACGCCAGAGGAACAGCATCCGACCAGCACGACGAGTGGTATGACGGGGAAAACCTCCGCACCGATCCACGTCAACCATTCCACGACGGGTGCCATGGGGACTGACTTCAACCACAGGACGATCGTGGCGGCGGCCGTCAAAGGGACAATGCTCAGCCCGATCCATGCCGGCCAACACTCAGTTCTTCTTCGATGGACGGCCAGAAGGGCGCCGGCCACGAGCGCATCCACCGACGCCGGAGGAAGAAGATCACGCGCAAGAGACGGTGTACCTGTAAATGGCCAATAGAAGCGGTAAGTCAGCGAGAAAGCTATGACAGCGACGCAAATCGGTGCCATCAACCGGCGCGGAGCCAGCAGGATGACCAACGGCCAGGCGATATAGAACTGTTCCTCGATGCTCAAGCTCCAGGTGTGACACAAGACCCAGGGCGTCCACTCGTTGCGAAGGGCATACCAGACGTTCGATAGATACAGCGCATGCCACTTGATGCTGCCCCGAGCCCCTTCAAGGTTGACAAACCAGATGAAGCCCAACATCGCGAAGTAAGGCGGAAATATGCGTAGCGCGCGGCGCAGGTAGAATGCTTTCAGCGCAGCGCCGGACTGATAGCCGACGGAAAAACGCGCATCTAACAGGAGCCGCGTGATCAGGAAGCCGCTAAGGACAAAGAACAACCGTACGCCGAGATGACCCAGAACCGATCCATCGACCGCGAAAAAATGGTGGTAGAGGACCATTGAGACGGCGACAGCCCTTAGTCCGTCCAGTTGCCGGTCGCGTGCAAGAGACATGGATCCCCTCAGCCTACTGGGACACACTCCTTGCAGAGCACTTCCCGATGGCATCCTTGCAGCCGGTTCTGCTGCTGATTGTTCCGTCCCGGACGGGACGGCCTGAAATATCGACGCAGGCACGAAAAATTCTGGCGGAATCGGGCCAAACTGTGACCTTGGCGCGCGATCAGACTTTAGTCCGATGCCGCGCCAAGAGCGGGCAAACATTTTTGAGCGCTCTATGGCGGGCAGGATGACATTCTTCTGGTCATGGGCTCCCTCTCATGCAGGCGGTGCAAGACGTGATCTAAAATGCAATGAGAGTGTGCCTGACAATGGCAGGCGAGTTCCCGATATCGCACCAGAAAGCAGGCTGGCGACTGACTATCACTCCCATGCACAACATCAGGCTCCGTTTCAGGACAACCGCAGTTGTGGAATACCGCCAGACCAAAAACATGAGCTTCCTGAACTGTTTATACCATCGTGAAGCCGGTAGCAGAGACCAAGTTTACTACCATCCCTTGTCGGAAACTTCACTCGTCCTAACTTAGGAGCGGTACTGTTGAGGCAAAATTGGTTGGTCCCTTCGTCGCTGCCGAGGTCGGATATCAAAATGTTATGGAACCATCGTGTAGTCCGAATCACAGTCGGTCTCGTTCTGTTGGTGCTTGCCGCGATTGTTTTTTTACCTGGCCTAACGGGGGTCACCAGTCTTGATGGGACGGTCAACGCGCGTTTTGCCACAGTAAATGCGCCAATCGACGGTGCGATTGCGGAAGCGCCAGCGAGAGTGGGCGTCCCAGTGGTTGAAGGACAGCCCCTTCTCAGGATTGTTAACGCCCGAGTGAATCGAGCAACTCTCGCCTCGCTCCGGGCCGAGCACAATGCGGCTCTTGACCGCGCTGCGGCGCTCAGACGGGAGCGCGACGAGCTGATTGCACTTCGCCAGCAACTGTCTACACGATTAGAAGTCTATAAGAGGACCGCGGTCGCCAATCTTGAACGCGAAGTTGAAATCTTACGCAAGCGGGTTGCGGTTTCCCAAGCACAGGATCTTGTTGCGCAAGTCGATCTCGACCGACGACTGACGCTCGAGTCGAAGGGTATTTTGACGAAAAAGCTCGTCGAATCGGCCCGGGCGGCCGGAGCAGCCACAGGTGGGGAAGTCGAAATCAGCAACCTGACTGTTGAGCAGCTGGAACAGAAGCTCGATGCCGTCCGGCAGGGCATCTTTATCGGCGACGGACAAAACGATGTCCCTTATTCCCGGCAGCGTGAGGACGAAGTGCTCGTTCGGATTAATGATCTCAATACGCGCGTAACGGAAAACGAAACACGCGCAATCGAAGTCGAAAAGCAGATCGCCGAAGAAAGCAACCGGGTTGACAGCCTGGCGTCGGCAACCGTCTTTGCTCCATTCGATGGGGTCGTATGGAGTAGCAACATCGTGAATGGCTCGAACGTCCTTTTGAATAATGAGCTAATGCGCGTCCTCGATTGCCGCGAGTTATTCGTGGATATTCTCGTACCCGAGGTCGACTATGACGAAATTTATGCTGGTCGGGCTGCCGAGGTGCGACTTTTCGGGCGCGGCGACGTCTTCAAGGCCGTGGTCCTGTCAGTCAGAGGCAGTTCTGCGATTATCGAGAAAGACGCCTTTGCGGCCAATCAGCCTGTGACGACGGCGCGTAGCGCTCGTATCCGGCTTAGTCTTGCTGCCTCCACCCTCAATACCGATTTTGCGAATTTCTGTCAGGTTGGACGCTCGGTGCAGGTGCGCCTGTCTAAGCACAATGTCGGTTTCAAAAAATGGATCGAAAGCCTGTGGTTCAGCATCTCGTAGCGCTGGCGCCGACCTTTCTCGTCCTTGCCTTCTTTTTTCTTGGACCCTTCAATTGGTCGCGTTCCCACACCTGGGCTCGGACAATTACGTGTGCTTTCGTGGCCGCGGTCGCACTGCGCTACATGGTGTGGCGATTGGTCGAAACCGTCCTTCCCTTTCCGAATGATGATCCAGGTTTTTACTGGGTCTGGTTCCTGTTCGTCGTCGAAATTCTGGCCGTTTTTGAGGTCGTGCTGTTTCTGATATTGATGAGCCGAAGCGTCGATCGCAGCGCCGAAGTCGACAGGCTCGCGCAGGCTTTCTTCGACCGGGACGAAGATGAGCTCCCAACGGTCGATATATTTATCCCCACCTACAACGAACCCCTCGATGTGCTGGAAAGGACCATTATCGGAGCACTATCGCTCGACTATCCGGCCCACAAGGTAAAGGTTTTTGTCCTCGATGATCAGCGTCGGGACTGGCTCAAGGCCTATTGCGAAGCAAGGGGAGCAATCCACGTCACGAGACCCGACAACACCCATGCCAAAGCGGGCAATATGAACAACGGTCTGAAGGTGAGCTCGGGCGACTTTATTGCAATCTTTGATGCGGACTTCGTGCCCTACCGGCATTTCCTGCGCCGGACGCTACCTTTCTTTTCCGATGAAAGCATTGGGATCGTCCAAACACCGCAGCATTTCTTCAATACCGATCCAGTCCAGTCAAACCTCGGCCTGGAAAACATCTGGCCGGATGAGCAGCGACTGTTCTTCGACGAAATCGCGCCAAGCAGAGATGTCTGGGACGTAAGCTTCTGTTGCGGATCGTGTTCGATCGCGCGACGCAAGGCAATCGACGTGATCGGCGGCTTTCCCACCGAGTCCATCACTGAAGACCTGTTGACCACGCTTGCCATGCTCAACAGGGGTTACAAGACACGCTACTTGAACGAGCGGTTGTCGATGGGGTTGGCGGCGGAGAATCTGACCGGCTATTTCGTGCAGCGTGAGCGGTGGTGCCGGGGCGGCATTCAGACGCTCTATCTGCACAACGGGCCCTTGCGCGGACCAGGTTTGTCGCTCTTTCAGCGGGTCATGTTCCTGCCCATTTCGTGGCTGGTACAATATTTGGTCCGATTCACCATATTGGTCGTTCCGATAGTCTATCTATGGTTCGGCGTGCTGCCGCTCTACTTCACCAGTGCGGCTGACTATGTGTCCCACCAGGTGCCGCTGCTGGCCGCCTATTTTCTCTTGATGCTCTGGATAACACCGACGCGATATTTGCCGCTGATCTCAAGCGCGGTCGGTGCCTTCGCCACGTTTCGTATGCTGCCAACTGTTATTTCGAGCGTGGTGCGTCCGTTCGGCAAGCCGTTCAGGGTCACCCCGAAGGGTAGCGGCAACGAAGTTGGTGGATTCGACGGATACAGTTTGGCCTGGATCGCCAGTTTGATCGCGATCACGGCACTTGGCTTGCTCATCAACGTCGTGCCGGAGACCTCGTACGTCACGGGGCAGTTCTCGCCGGTCGCTGCTTGCTGGTCGGGGATCAACATTCTCGTGCTCGCCATTGCATCCCTGATCTGCTTCGAAAAGCCTCGACGACTATTCCACGCCTTTAAACTTGACGAGCCTGCAAATGTGGACGGCATTTCCGGTCGCGTCGTCAGTCTTGCGTTGGACAAGGCTGTCGTCACCGTACCGGCAGGAACCCGTTTGCAGTCAAAAACAGTGACACTGTCTCTTGATGGCTTTGAGCCCTTTGACGCCGAACTAACGCAGGTCACTCAGCGGCGCAGAAGCATAAGCCGTACCGGCGACAAGCAGTCCTATTACCTGCATCTCCATTTCGAGCTGGACGGGCAAGCGCGTGACGAACTGATCGTAAAACTCTATACCGGTCGTTATTCACAGGATGTGCCCGACATCGATAAGGTCGCTGTGTCGGTCAATCTTTTTTTGCGTACGTTCGGGCGAACACGCGGTTTATAGCTGAATTTCATTATGCGGAACTCCACCCTTCGGCCATTGGGTGCGCCGGCATCACGCTGCCGGCGGCGGATGGAGCCTGGTGGCGAGAGCGAAGGTTTCCTGAAACGCGAGTGAATAGAAGCCTGCCGCTTTGCTCCCTATGAACACAAGGTTCCAGCTACGGTTGGAAACGGCACTCGGGATTGCCACGAAACGATACCCTTGAAGGAGGTCATCACCGAAAGCCTGCTGGCCGGCGCTTGGAATGCCCGGGCCCGGCCAATTGGGATTGGGTACGGTCGCGGGATCGACGACATGCACTTCAGCCTATCGATGATGACGGCTGCCGTGAGTACGTGGGAAACCGTGTCGAGCGCACGAAAGCCGTTATGAAAATCTCCCTCTGCGGTCTAAGGCCCGTGAAGAGGTGGCTGAGATTGCTGACGCGTTCGGGAACCATCCGACATAGGTGAGCGTTAAGTCGACGTACTCTTCCTATAACAATCCCTAGCCCCGCTTCGGTGGGGCTTCCTTTAGCCCTGCAAGCGGCGGACCTCTCGCGAGAAGCGCATTGCCGATATTTGTCGCGCTCAGATAAACATGGCTCGCCCACCCTTTACTATTCTCAGGAGCCACGTATGAAGATTGAGCCGCAGCAGCGCATCTATGTCTGCTTTTTCCTTTTTGCGGTATCGATGGGAGCAATGCTCTCGCGTCTACCCGATCTTCAAGACGCTTTGCAGATCGACAAATCCGAGCTTGGATTGACGCTGATTGGAGCTGCGATTGGCGCTCTCATATCACTGACCTTTTCATCTGCTGTTGTGGCACGCCTTGGCGCGCGCACGACGGCATTCCTCACCGTTCTTGGAACCTCTGGGCTGCTTGCTCTCGTGCCGTGGATGAGTGCAGCACCTTTCGTCTTTGGGCTTCTCCTCTTGGAAGGGCTTCTGGCGGGAGCGCTGGAAATCAATCTTAACGTCGAGATCGATCGCATCGAGGCGCAGCTTGGCCGTGGCGTCATGAATAGGGCTCATGGATTTTGGAGTCTTGGTTTTTTCGTGACCGCCCTGGTTTCCGCTATCGTCCGCCAGGCGGGGCTTTCGGTGCAGCTTCATCTCGCTCTGACATTCACGTTCGTTCTCCTGACTGGAACGATGGTCATCGCGGGCATGCGTAACGCCCCGGCCCGTCCAACGCTCGAACACGCTGATGCAGGGCACATTGCGCTTCCGACGCTTGGGCTGCTTCCGCTGTGCATCATCGGCATCGCAGCGTTTCTTGTCGAAGGTGCAGGGATTGATTGGTCGGCGATCTATATGCGCGACGTCTTTAGCGCGGAACCGTTTGTCGGAGGGTTGGGTCTTACGCTCTTCACGTTTTTCATGGCTCTAACACGGTTGTTCGCCGACCCGTTTGTCGATCGCTTCGGCTCGCGCACGGTAGCCCTTACTCTGCTTCTCATATCCGCGGCCGGGCTTTGCGCCGTTTGGCTCGCTCCGCACCAATATGCTGCCCTTGCGGGGTTCGCACTCATGGGTGGGGGGTGTAGTGCGGTCTATCCGCTCGCTGTCTCGGCGGCGGCACAACGCGCGGATCGAGCCGCTTATCTCAACGTCGCAGCACTCGGCCAAATGTCGTTCGTCGTGTTTTTCCTTGCTCCTCCACTCCTTGGCTTTGTGGCAGAGCACGCCGGCATCCGCACCTCCTATCTTGTGTGCCTGCCGGTGATCTTTTCTGCCGTGGGATGCATCCGATCCCTGCCTTTTTCCCGAAAGATGGTTGCCGCATAGAATGGTGGCGCTCATCCGAACGCCGACAGCCGGTGCTGCTTGCTCGAAATTTCAACCGGAGCAACGACCAATCACAGCGTGAGCGATCCCGGGGCCTGGCGATCGGAGCACAAACGAAAAAGCCTGCCGCGGGAGGAGGTGCGGCAGGCTTTTTCTGAAATAACCGAACAGCAGCTGGGAGGAGGAGTGCTGCTGTTCCGCAAGCGACCTTGGGAGGAGGATAAGGACGCTTGCCATACAAAGCGCTGCGGGAGGAGGTGCATCGCTTCGATGAATAGACTTTTACACCTTTTCCGCCCAAATGACAGGCAGGTTTCTGCATGACTGCCATGCGCTATGCGTCTAGCGGTCGGCTCGACAGGCATTCCGAACCGGCCTCATGCCAAAGAAAAAGCGCCCGCCAGAAGACCGGCGGACGCTCGAACAATCGAAAAATTTTGGCGCTATGTTCGCCTTAACGGCCAATCGCTGCCCGGGCAACGCTGCGGATATCCGCGCGATCGATGCCGAGATCGAAAAGCTCTCTGGAGCTCATGCGGCCGAGTTCGGAGACCGTCTGACGGTACTTGCGCCAATTGTTGAAAGAGCGTGCTACATTCATGATAAATCCCCTTTCCTGGGCTTTCGAAGCACAGCTGCCAGTCCTTGGCGCTTCGTTTGCTTCGATGGCATCGATATAGGCTCATCGCTGACCGGAGAACAGCATCAAGAGCTCACGCCACCCATGCAACAGGCGCATAGCAATCTGGTAGCCTCGCGTCCCGCACGTGCGGCGGCTGGGTGACCTCCACGATGCAATCGCTAGGTCCGGTCGGACCAGCCTTGTCCCAGATAGCACCCAGCCGAGTACTCGATTTTGCGATAGCGTGGACCCTGTTTGTGGAACTCGGTGACCCGCACTCCGTCGTTGCTCTTTAGAGCAACATCGATGCTCCGCGATCAAGGTATGTGTCGAGGAATTGCTCGAGACGTGCGTTTCTCGGCCTCCTGAATACCTCTTGCGGAGGGCCGGTGAAGACGATCTTGCCATGGTCGAGAAATGCGATCTGCTGCCCGACGGTGGCCGCAAAGCCGATTTCGTGCGAGACGACGACCATCGTCATCCCTTCGGCGGCGAGATCGCGCATGACATTGAGCACTTCGCCGGTCAGTTCCGGGTCGAGGGAGGACGTCGGCTCGTCGAAAAGCATGATCTTCGGCTTGAGGGCAAGAGCACGGGCAATGGCGACGCGCTGTTGTTGCCCACCGGAAAGCTGCGATGGGTAGTGCCCTGCGCGGCTTTCGAGGCCAACTTTCACAAGTTGAGCCATGGCCCGCTCTTCGGCATCCTTGCGATTCATCTTGTGAACGGTCTTCAGCGCCTCGCTGACATTTCCAAGCGCTGTCATGTGCGGCCAGAGGTTGAACTGCTGAAACACCATGCCGATCTGCGCACGGATCGCACGGTTTGCGGCTGGCGCAATACGCTCCCGCATGCCCTGTGCATTTTCGGTGAAGCCGAGGACCTCGCCGTTGATCGTGATCGTTCCAGAGGTCGCTTCCTCGAGAAAGGCCATGCAACGAAGAAGCGTGCTCTTGCCCGAGCCTGATGGTCCGATCAGGCAGGAGACCTGTCCCTGCGGGATCTCGAGATCGATGTTCTGGAGAACGGTGGTATCTCCAAACTTCTTGACGAGGTTTTTAACTGCGATTGCAGGGAGGCTCATGCGTTGAAAAACCTGAATCTGTTGAGTTTCGTTTCTACGAGCCGGCCAAGCCGACCGGTGATCTCTACAAGTACCCAGTAGAAGAGTGCGAGCACTGAGAGGGCTTCGACGAAGGCATATTGCTGGGCGCCGATGGCGCTCAGCGTCGCGGTCAGCTCGGGAACGGTGATAATCGAAAGGACAGCCGTCTCCTTCATCAGGAGAACCGCCATATTGAGCGACGGAGGCAGCACGAGCATCGTCATTTCAGGCAGCAGGATGCGTCGGATGATTTGCCCCTGCGTCAGGCCCACGCACTCGCCCGCCTCGATGTGGCCCTTGGGCACGGCCATGAAGCCGGATCGGAAAATTTCACTGTAATAGGCCGCACCATAGATCGAGATGCCGATCAAACCGGCTGGCAACGGATCGAGCGAAAGGCCGACGAATGGACCACCGTAGTAGACGAGAAAGATCTGGATGAGGAATGGCGTACCGCGCAGCACTGCGACGATAAGGCCAAGCGCCTTGTCGAGCAGCACGCCACCGAAGCGGCGGCCGACAGCGACGAAAAACCCCAGAATGGCGGCGGCGATCGTCCCGACGACCCAGATCAAGACCGTGACGCCGGCGCCACTTATGATCGCCGGCAGCTGGTCAAGGATGACGTTGATGTCAAAGGTCATCGCGGCACTCCCGGAAGAGAACGCTCGATCAGGTCGCCGGCAAGCGCCACGATCCAGTTGATGACGAGATAGATGAGACCCGCAGCCGCAAATATCTGTAGCGGCAGGAAGGTGCTGCCTGCGAGGTCCTGTGCCATCCGCGTCAATTCGATGACGCCGACGACGGAAACCAGCGACGATGCCTTGAGGATGAGGATCGCCTCGTTGACCAGCGCCGGGAAGGTCAGCCTCAGTGCGATTGGCGCCTTGATACGCCGGAAGATCTGACCCGGCGTCAATCCCACCATTTCGGCGGACTCCACGAGACCGATCGGGACGCTTGCAAATCCGCCGCGCATA
The DNA here is from genome assembly GCF_014193145.1 of Rhizobium sp. BK060. Lineage (NCBI taxonomy): Bacteria > Pseudomonadati > Pseudomonadota > Alphaproteobacteria > Hyphomicrobiales > Rhizobiaceae > Rhizobium > Rhizobium sp. BK060. The sequence goes on along the minus strand of NZ_JACHYW010000001.1, from coordinate 300,134 downwards.
TTCTCCGCCTGATAAGCCGCCGTGCAAAGCGAAAGGCCGATGATCGCAGCAACGATGCTCGGCACGTTCAGGCCGATCGCGGGCAACATGTTGTAGATCAGGAGCAACTGCACGAGCAGAGGCACGCCGCGGAAGAAACTGATAAAAATTTGTGCGGGAATGACGAAGGGCGCCTTCTTCGACAACAGCATGCCGGACAGAAGGATTGCGATCGCAAAGCCGATCAGAATGGAAACGACGCTTAACAGCACCGTATAGATCGACGCGTAAAGAAGCAATTCAAAGAGCTTGATGGACATGTCCGGCTTTTGCCCGCCTGGCTGTCATGGAGGCACAATGGCGTCTTTGATTGCGCCCCTAGGCCGGGGCGCATTCAACGATCGGCCCGCTATTAGAACGCAGGGTCCTTGACGGCGTCGGGCGTGTCGAAGGTCGCGCCGAACCACTTCTTCTGCAGCTCGGCCATGCGGCCGTCAGCCTTGATCTTCAGCAGGGCTGCATCGATGGCGTCCATCAGCGCAGCATGATCGGCATCCTTCAGGCCGATGAAACCGAAGTAGGACTTCTTGCCGAACGGCGGCAGGACGACTTCAAACGTTCCCTCGCGCTGCTTGGCAACGAAGGCGATATTTGGCAGTGAGTTGGCAACACCGGCAATACGGCCGGCCGCGAGATCCGCATAGGATTCGGTGAAGGCCGGGTATTCGCGGATATCTACCTTGGAAGGCAGCGTTGCCGAGAATTCCTTCAGCTGATCGAGTTGCGAAGTGGCTTTGCCGACACCGATCGTCTTGCCGGCAATGTCGTCGGGCTTGCTGATGGTCGCGTCGCCCGCCTTCTTCAGGATCGCGATGGTGGCTTCGGCAATCGGCGGCGTGAAGCGATAGCGCTCCAAACGCTTCTTGGTGATGGTCGCGGGTCCGGCAACCACGTCGAACTTGCCAGCTTCAAGTGCCGGGAACACGCCGTCCCAAGGAAGCGCCACCCATTCGATCTTCACGCCGAGTTCCTTGCCGATTTCCGCAAAAAGATCAACGTTCAAACCAGCATGCTCGCCGGCATCGATAAAATCAAAGGGAGCAAAGGCGGTTTCCGTGCCGACCTTGAGCGTGCCGGCTGCCTTGACGGCCGCAAGCGTATCGGCAGCATGCGCCGACAGGGTCGCTCCCACAAGAAATGCGGCGCCGACGAGGCCCTTAAGCAGTGAACGTGCGATCATGATTGTCATTTCTCCAGTTTCCGCACCCACCAGGATGCGTTCGAGTTCCCGAGTTCAGTCCCGTGTGCGGACTTCTGCGATCCGCTTTTGACTATACAAATAGATATACGCTAGCCTAAGGTGTCAACGTCAAAGTCGACAAACGCAATTTTTGTGCCGAACGGCCGCTTGGAGGCGCGAGTTTCGCGTTTGCATCGTTTTGCTGCGAGAGTGATGAGGTCGCGTCTTGGAGCCAATTTATCTCAGGATATTCACGGATATCGAGGCAAAGATCCTCAGCGGAGAATGGCGCCCGGGTGATCGCGTTCCAAGAGAACATGACCTCGTCAATGACTACGGCTGTTCGCGTATGACCGTGAGCAAGGCCCTGACGGCGCTTGTCGACCGTGGTCTTGTCGTACGGAAGCGGAAAACCGGGTCATTCGTCGCCTCGCCGCAGATCGACCGCACCGTCATGGACATCCAGGATATCGGCACCGAGGCGACCTTGGCGGGCTATGAGCATCGCCATCAGATTTTGACGCGAAGGATCGAGACCCTAGACCCTGTCGAGGCTGCCCGGTTGGACAGCACCTCGGGAGCCGAAATCCTTCGGATCCAGTGTCTGCATATCGTCGATGGTAGGCCCACGGCAATAGAGCGACGCATCATTTTGCTGGATACGGTGCCGCTTGCCAGAAACGAGAGCTTTGCGGGCGCGCCTCCTGCGAAATGGCTCCTGTCGCAAGTGCCGTGGTCGAAGGCCAAGCATGTGATACGGGCAGTCTCGGCCGATGCCGCGACGGCCCGCATTCTTGAGATTGACCGTGGCGAGCCCTGCCTCACCCTCACTCGTCAGACCTGGCAGAATGATCGCATGGTAACCTATGTCGAGATCACGCATCCTGGCGATCGCTTCCAGTTTGCAGGCATTTTTCATCCGGCCGAAAAGCGTGCGTCACGTCGACAGCCATAGTGAGGAACGCTTTGAGCGAAGAACAGATATTCCGGGGAATACCCCTCAAAGGGCTGCAAGCATTCGAAGCTGTCGGCCGCTGCGGCAGCGTGATGGCCGCTGCAGCGGAGCTGGACGTATCTCCCGGTGCCATCAGCCAGCAGTTACGCAAGGTCGAGAGTTTTCTGGGCATCACGCTTGTGGAACGGAGCGGCCGGACTGTCGAGCTGACGCAATGGGGTCGGCTTTACCACCGCGAGATATCGAAGGGCTTTGAGCAATTTGCGCTCGCCCAGCAGGTGCTGGAGCGTGCACGCAACGAAAATGCGCTCGTTCTCAGCGCACTGTCGTCCGTTGTCAACAAATGGATCGGCAGGCGCATTTTCGACTGGCAAGCGCTCCATCCCGATGCGCATGTGCGGGTGACAGGTCGCGACAAGGAGCCCCGAATGGGGTTTGATGAAGTCGATTTCCGCGTCAGTTACGGATCCGACGTCTTGCAGCATGACCACTACGCCGAACTGTTTCGCGATTGGGTCGTTCCGGCCTGCTCGCCGGCCCTAATTGAAGGCAGGAGACCGGCCGCCGCCGATCTGCTGTCCTATCCGCTGCTGCATGTCGAATGGGAGCGACATTTCACGCCCTACCCGAGTTGGGCGGAATTTGCCGCGAAAATCGGGGCGGACGTCAAAGGCCCACCCTCGGGTTTGTCGTTTACCCTATCGAGTAGCGCTATCGACGCGGCCGTCAACAAGCGAGGCATCGTGCTTGCGCAGATGTCGATGATCGCAGACGAACTGGAAGCGCAGACATTGGTCATTCCCGTCGATATCAGAATGCCGCTGCGCGAGAGCTATTTCCTTGCCTGGGATCGCTCCGCGCTGCAAAAACCCTACGGCTCGGAGTTTCGCGACTGGCTCATTGCCATCTCTCGACGACAGGCGCAGATCTCGGCGCCTCTCACTCTTTAGAAAAACTAAATCGGAAGTCAGTGCTGCGATATTGATGAAAAAAGTCGCGTGACGCTACCTTAGGCGCTCACAGATCAAAGCCTGCGGGAGAATGTCATGGCGCGTACCGACAAGATGAAACTGGGCACCTTCGTCTATACGTTCGGCTTTCATCCGGCCTCCTGGCTGCATCCGGCAAGCAATGTCCACGGCGCCAACGATTTCAGTCATCTCCTCGACGTTGCCAAACGGTCGGAGGCGGCAAAGTTCGATTTCATGTTCATGGCCGACTCTCCGGCTGCCGCCGTCGGCGACCCCGACGCTCTTGCCCGCATTCCGACCAAGATGAACCGCTTTGAACCGCTGTCGTTGCTATCAGCCCTGTCAGTGACAACGAAAGATCTCGGGCTCGTGGCCACTGTTTCAACCAGCTACTACGAGCCCTACAATGTCGCGCGCCTCTTTGCTTCTATCGACCATTTGAGCGGCGGCCGCGCCTGCTGGAATGTCGTGACCTCGGACCACGACGAGACGGGCTACAATTTCAATCGCGAGGGGCTGGACCCGCACGCGCTGCGCTACGAGCGCGGCAACGAGTTCGTGGACGTCGTTTTTGGTCTGTGGGACAGCTTCGAAGAGGGTGCGTTGCTCCTCGACCGCGAAAGCGGTGTCTACTACGACAAAACCAAGCACCACACGCTCAACCATAAGGGTAAACACTTCCAGGTGCGCGGGCCGCTCAACATCGCGCGATCACCGCAAGGCCGGCCCGTCATCGCGCAGGCCGGCGGCTCCGAACCCGGTATGGATATGGCAGCGCGCACGGCCGAGATCGTTTTCAGCCTCGCCTCGAACATCGATCGAAATCGCGCATTCTATGAAAACGTCAAAGGACGCATGCCCGCCTACGGTCGCAATCCCTGCGACCTCAAGATCATGCCGGGTGTTGTGCTGAACGTCGGCGAAACGGAAGCCGAGGCGCAGGCCAAGGTCAATTACCTCATCGACAAGATGCATCCGGACGTCGGTCGCCTGATGCTTTCCGAGTTTCTGGAAGCCGATTTGCGCGGCGTCCCATTGGACAAACCGTTTCCGATGGACCTTCTGCCGACGCAACCCAAGGGGTCGCGCGCGCTGTTCGAAGAGCTTACCGATTTCGTCAAGAGCGGGCGCCCCGTCGGCGAGTTGGTGCGGCACTATGCGGAGAAGCATACGGGCAACGGCATCACCGGCACGCCGGCACAGATTGCCGACTTCATGGAAGAGTGGTTCGAGACCCGCGCGGCGGATGGTTTCATTCTGATGTTCCCGACACTGCCCTCGAGCCTTGATGATTTTGTGAAGCTCGTCCTGCCTGAATTGCGCCGTCGTGGGCTCTTCCGCCAGGAATATGAAGGCAAGACGCTGCGGGAAAACCTCGGCCTTTCAATGCCGGCCAACCGTTTTGCGAAGGCACAGGTCACGAGCTAACAAGGGAGAGAGCAGATGGAAAAGGTGGCAACCAAGCCTATCGTCGATCAATCTGCGTTCAAGCTGTCGATGCGCCACCTGGCCGGTGCCGTGAGCGTGGTCACCGTTGGTGAATGCGAAGAACGGACAGGCTTTACCGCGACCTCGGTTTCTTCCCTTTCCGCAGATCAGCCGTCGGTGATCGTCAGCCTCAATCGCGGATCGTCCTCCTGGCCCGTGGTTGAACGGTATCGCCGCTTCTGCGTCAATGTACTTACCGCCGACCAACAGCATATCGCGCAATCCTTTGCGGGGTTCTGCGGCCGGCGCGGCGTCGAACGCTATCAAGACGCGCAATGGTATAGCCTTTTGACTGGAACACCAGCCTTGAAAGATGCGCTGACGGTTCTCGACTGCGAGCTCGAAACGGTGCTCAATCACCATTCGCACGCGATCCTTATCGGCCGCGTTTGCGCGATCGAAACGCGCGAGGATGTCGAACCCCTGCTCTACTGGCGCGGCGGCTACCGACGGCTGTCCGAAGAGGCGGTCATCCACCCCTGACCGCCGGCAGTGCGCCTATCCGCGACCTGTTTGGCGATGACGCATAGAAGTTCGAACATCATGGTGGCGCCAGCAAGCGCCGTCATGCCGGCCAGATCAAATGGTGGGGAGACTTCAACGACGTCGGCACCCACGATCTGTATTCCGGCAAGCAGCCTGATCATCTGCTGGGCCTCGCGGGTCGTGAAGCCGCCCGCCTCTGGCGTTCCCGTTCCCGGCGCCATGGATGGATCGATACTATCGATATCAAAGGTAACGTAGGCTGGCAGTTCACCAGCGATTTCTCGCGCCTCGCGCATCACGTCGTCAGCCCCACGGCTGACGAATTCTTCCATGTAGATGATCCGGATGCCCTGCTGCTTCGCCCAGTCATGTTCGCCCGGATCGTAGATCGAACCGCGAATTCCGATCTGAACCATCCGCTTCGGGTCCAGCAGTCCCTCCTCGATCGCTCGACGAAACGGCGTCCCGTGCGTGTACGGGTTGTTTCCGAAATAGCGATCATTGGTATCGGAGTGCGCGTCGAAATGGATCAGTCCAACCGGCCGGTTTTTCGCCACCGCGCGCAGCACGGGGAGCGTGGTCAGATGGTCACCGCCCACCGACAGGGGAATGGCGCCGACGGCGACAATCTCATTCATCCCCTCTTCGATCCGTTTGAGGCCGTCCATAAGGTCGATGGGGTTGACGGAGAGATCGCCGACATCGGCGACATTCGCGATACTGAACGGTTCGGTCCCTGAGACATGGTGTACGCGCCGCATGAGGCTCGACTGATTGCGAACCTCCCGTGGCCCGTGCCGGGCGCCCGCCCTGTTCGTTGTGCCGCCGTCCCAGGGAATACCGACAAGGGCAATATCAAGCCCGGCAGCCGTCTGCACGGCGGGTAGGCGCATGAAGGTAGAATGCCCGGCGAAGCGTGGAACTTCAGCAGCATCAACCGGTTGAAAGAAAGGTCCACTCATCGTTCTGTCCTGTGTCCGCAATGGCTGTCGCGCAATCTGCGATGCTCATGTCGCGCGCGCAAGCCCATGCCTGAAGAGAAGGGGGGATGTTCGCGTTCTTTGAAACATTGCCTATGGCATCAGACCAATCGCGGGAATGCCCACCAATTTCATACCCATCGCCCGCCGCTTGCGGGCCAGCGGTCAGCGGCGAGTGCCGAGCACCCCGCACGAAACCGAAATTGGGATGGTGAGCCGGCGTAGTCGGGGCGTGCAGACAGCATATTCAACGAGGGCTCGCTCAAGTGGCTCTTTATCATTGTGACCAAGTATCGACTGCCGCCGGCGTAGTCAGGACTGTCCTCGAATATGAGGGTCCACGCGATCTGCTTGACGTCGCAAGGCAAGCTCGAGCTGTCGATCGTTCTTTGGAAATCGACAATCTGACGGCGCCCCAATGCGTAGAGGCGCTGATCACATCGACGCGGCAGGATACTGTTCACCAGTAGCCTTGCCAATCCGGAAGGCTATAACGTCGCGGCGAAACTGCTTATCGAACGTTTCCGGCACGGGATGACCTCTGCCGACGACCTATCCAGGGAACTGGAAAGGCATTTTGGCAAGGTGATTTCGGCAGTATCTCCGCCAAGTTTCGAGCGGACGCGCGCCTCTATTCAGGGCCGCCCCCTCCGGTAGAAACTTCGGGGAATTACGGGACTACTTCGCCTTTTGATACGGCAGGCTAATAGCGTGGAACAATGTGTCACGGCTGGGGTTTACAGAGTGGATCGCCAGGTGAGAATTTTCTCCTCAAATGTCGAGCGCTGGCCAAAGTGCGATCCACCATTTGCCCGTCGCTCGTAAGCCGAATCGGAGATCTTGTGTCGACCCCGGACTGGCTCGTCTTAGTCGTCGAGCGCCATCAAGCCTTCCACGTCATTGGATCTGCAGAGGAAGCCCTTGACATGCTTTTTGCCAATTGGCCGACCGCGAGTGGCGCCGCCTTCGTCCTTGCGATGGAGGCCTGTGCTGGGACAGCCACCGGCACAGTGACCCAGGACGAAGCCGAACTATCTTTCCTGGCGGCGGCCCTTGATGCAAACGTCGCATTCAGGTTTGCCTAAGTACTTCGGCGGCCCGTGACGGGCGCCGTTGCCTGATCTCAAACAGCCGCGCGAAAGTTCATCACAGCTCGATAACGCGACAACTCCCTGCCGATTGTTACATGCCAAAGACGTGATCCTGAACGTGGAGAAGCAATATACCTCCCAGATAGCGGTCATCCAGGCACGCGAAGCGACTTTGCGATTTGGTTCTTTATTTGTTCTGGTGCCTATGGCAGCCTACGGCAAGCTTGGCTGTGGAGGGATACAGGCATCATGAAAGACAAACGAACTGAATTTCGATTGCTGCATGAAGAACCGGGCGCCTTCATCATTCCCAATCCGTGGGACGTTGGAGCAGCCAAACTACTTGCAGCCTTGGGCTTTCGAGCTTTGGCAACAACGAGCGCCGGCATGGCGTTTTTGCGTTGCTGAAGGACAAGCGTCTCGGGAGGAGACCTTGAACCATTGCCGTTCTCTGGTGTCGGCGACACCCCTTCCGGTTTCCGCCGACCTCGAAAAGGGATTTGGCTCGGGCTTCATGCAGGGATGTGGTGGGCCTCGCTGGACCTCAGGCTTCCGGCCCACGTCGAGAACCTGCTTTGCGCGGCATTTCACCACAGCGGCTTTCGACGATGATGCTGACGCGCTCATCGAAATCGTTGCTATTGCCGCTTCGTCGCGACAGTTCGACCTGGCTGCAGTTCTGCTCCCCATGTCTTGCCGAGAAAGCGCAGCCGTACTTTCGGCGGCGATGGCGGTTGGCAACCCAGGTTGCATGCGCGACGCATCGTTGCGGATTGCGGGATCGGTGCCCATCCTGCCACAGCCGCATTGAGGCTTTCGACCAGACCGAACTCGTTCCACAGCACGATTGCGTCCGCCCGCTAGCGGACTATATAGTCACGATAGTCACAATAGTCAGGAGATGTACAATGCAGCTATCACCGCACGACGAGAGAAGCTGGACCGTTGCCAACGCGAAGGCGAAACTCTCAGAAGTCATTGACCGCGCGCAAACCACGCCGCAGACGATCACCCGAAACGGCAAGCCTAGCGTCGTTGTCGTCTCTGCTGAAGAATGGCAGCGGAAGACCGCACGCAAGGGCACGCTCGCTGAGTTTCTGATGGAGTCGCCACTACGCGGTGCCGATCTCGACCTCGACCGTCAACGCGACCAACCACGTGATCTGCCGCTGTGAGACTGCTGCTCGACACCAATGTCCTGTCAGAAGTGACAAAGCCGCGTCCCGAGGGCCGCGTTCTCGAATGGTTGGATGGCCTTGACGAGGACCGCACCTTTATCAACGTCGTGTCGATTGCGGAAATTCGTCGCGGTGTTGCCCTCATGGACAACGGACGAAAGCGCGATGCACTGGTCGAGTGGCTCGCCCGGGATCTGCCACAACGTTTCGAACGCCGTGTCATTCCAGTGGACGAACGTGTGGCTCTGGCCTGGGGTGATTTGATGGGCGACGCAAAGCGGAGCGGCCGAGGCATGTCATCGATGGATGGCTTGATCGCGGCCACCGCGATTGCCCACGACCTCGCTCTCGCGACACGCAACACCAAGGATTTCGAGGGCTTCGGTATCGAACTCATCGATCCATGGGTCGAGTGAGGTGCCGGGTCGTCCGAGCACTTGCTATAGCGTGCTCGTGCGTATTGCCTTCCGTCTTGCGAACAACGTCGGCCCCCGGAACCAAGACTATTTCGCGGCTCAACGGCTGGCCTATGCACTCCCCTGCCGACGCCCTCACTGACGCCAACGCACGGCTCGGGGCCGGTGTGGGTCGCTAATCCTTCACCGAAATGGCCTTGCCCTCGCAAAAGTCGGTCGCAAATCTCTGACTTTCGCCAGAGACTTTTGCGACAGAAACTCCTCGTTGTTTTTCAGCGCCGCCGACCAAACGACATCATCCTGTAAAGCGGCTGTCAAAGGCAAGCGAGTGGCGTAAAAGGCAGGCAGAGCGGCGCCAACGATGCCGACTGACAAACCGAGAAGCCCCGGTGTCAGGAGTACGCCCTCGTTTATAGTGAGTTCGAAGGATATGCTGGCGTTGTTTGCACCGATGGTGCTGGCCTGCCATCCGTTGAATACGAACCACGACACCACGAGGCCGAAGATCACTCCGACCGCCGCCAGCGCCACCGCCTCTGCCCACATGGCAATGAAGGCTGACAGGCGGCTGAAACCCAGGGCGCGCACCGTAGCGATCTCGACCGCCCGGTCAGAAACCGAACTCATCATCGTATTGAGCGCGCCTGCAGTCGCGCCGAGTGCCATCAGCAACGCCACCGGCCATCCAAACATACGAATGAGATTTGATCAGGCAGCATCGGGACGGTGGAGTGTCTTCAATTCCATAAAATCCTCCAGTCCGAACATTCCGCCTTCTCGCCCGTTGCCCGATTGCTTGTAGCCGCCAAACGGGCTTCCATAGCGATGCGGGGCCCCGTTGATGTGGACCATTCCGGCGCGCAGTCTTGTCGCTACGCGCTCGGCGCGAGCAGGGTCACCGCTCTGAACATAGGCAGCCAGTCCATAGTTGGTATCGTTGGCGATCGTGATTGCCTCGTCTTCCGTGTCGAATTGCATGATGGCCAGCACTGGCCCGAATACCTCCTCACGAGCGACCCGCATGTCATTGTTGACATCGGCGAAGATGGTTGGCTTGACGAAGTAGCCTGTCTCAAAGCCTTCGGGCTTGCCGGCTCCGCCGACGAGAACGCGTGCACCCTCGGCAATGCCCGCCTTGATCAGTGCCTGCACGCGACCGAATTGGACATCGCTGACAAGCGGGCCGATGTGGCCACCTTCTACTTCGGGATTGCCGACCTTGGCTTCGCGGCCGACACGCTCGGCAATCTCGACGACCTTGTCGTAGACCGATCTCTGAACGAGGAGGCGGGTCGGCGCATCGCAGGATTGGCCGGAATTGTTGAAGCATTCAAGGACGCTTCCCGTGATGCGGTCCTCGAGATCGGCGTCCTCGAAGACAATGTTGGGAGACTTGCCGCCAAGCTCCAAGGTTACGCGTTTGACTGTGTCTGCCGCGTCCTTGCTGACGGCAATGCCGGCGCGTGTCGAGCCGGTGAAGGACATCATATCGACGTCCCTGTGCCTCGAAAGCGCGGCGCCGACATTGACGCCGTCACCGTTCACGAGGTTGAAGGTGCCAGCCGGGAAACCGGCCTCATGGATCATTTCTGCGTAGAGCATGGCATTGAGCGGTGTAAACTCCGAAGGCTTCAGCACACAGGTCGAGCCTGTCGCAAGTGCCGGAACCACCTTCAGTGCAATCTGGTTGATTGGCCAGTTCCAGGGGGTGATCAGCCCACAGACGCCGATCGGCTCGCGCAGCAGCACGTCGCCGTTCGGCAGCGTGTCGCGAATCTTCAGGCGCTTCAGGGCATCGATGAAACCCTGCAGGTGACCGACGCCGACGTCGGCTTGCTGTTCGCGGCTCATGGTGATCGGCGCACCGAGCTCGAGTGTGATCGTCTGCGCCATCTCCTCGTAGCGGCACTTGTAGATCTCAAGCAGCCTTTCGAGCAGCGCCAGGCGTTCCTCGACGCTTGTGCGGCTGTAGGTCGCAAACGCCTTCTTCGCAGCCGCTACCGCACGGTCGATATCGGCGGCCGTACCCATCGAAATCGCCGCAACCGGCTTTTCGGTAGCCGGATTGATGACTTCGAGATCATTCGCCACCAACGGCGCTACCCACTCACCATTGATGTAGAATTTGCGCTTGTCGAGCATATCGTCACTCCCGTCAGATCTTCTTCCGTTTTTCGTTCAGCCAATCCGTGATCAACTGGCGGTATCGCTCGCCGCTGAAGCTTGGAAAATGTCCGCCATGCACGACGCGGGCCGGCACGGTCAAAAGCCGCTCCATCGAGGCGAGATAACCGGCAGCGTTGGAATGGTAGCTGTCCTCGATCAGCGGCCCGTCATAAAGTATATCGCCGGATAGAAGCGTTTCCGTCTGCGCTTCCCAAAGAGCGATACCGCCCGGCGAGTGGCCGGGCGTATGGATGACCTCGAAGGACCGGTCGCCGAGATCGATTATGTCCCCGTCCTCCAGGATGCGCGTCGCCGGCGCTTTCTTCACGCTGTAGCATTTCGAGCAGTAGGGTTCCGGCGGCAGCGCGTCGAAGATGCTGTCGGTGACGTAGGGGTCGGCAAGGGTGTTTGCCCGCGTCGGATCGGCGAGCAGGTCGGCCTCCGCTGAGTGGACCGCCCGGCACTCGAACTCGTGATGGCAGCCGATATGGTCGAAATGGGTGTGGCTAGCGACCGCGATCAGATCGCGCTCGGTGACGAGAGGCACCCATTCGCGCAGCGACACGACGCCCATACCGCTGTCAACAAGCATATCGCGATCGCGCCCGCGCACGTGCCAGATGTTGCATCGGTAGAATTCCTGGATGAAGGGCTCCGAAATAAGGGTGACGTCGTCCGCCAGCCGTTTCACTTCGTACCATTTGTCCGGGGCGACACGTTCCATGGTCTCAGCCTATGCCTGTTTCGACGGCAAGGCTACGATATCGCTGACATTGACAGCGAGCGTGACGGGCTGACCTGCTATCACCGCCGCCGATTGCGGCATGTGCGCGACGATGCTCGTTTCGGGAGCGCCGGCGGGCGTCAGATGGCAGCGATAATGCGTTCCGAAGAAGGCGCTGCCGGCAACGGTGGCCTGGCCCAGCGCGGTGACAGGGCCACCCCCCTCGCCGGCCCGGCGGAAATGTTCTGGCCTGATGCAAAGTGTCGTCGCCTGCCCGACGGACGGCAAGCCTGCCGTGAAGCAGGCTTTCGGCAATGCGACCTTCCCCAGCGTCGTCTCGACGATTGCTTGGGTGCTGTCAACATCTGCGAGCGTGCCGGGAACGAAGTTCACCTCACCCATGAAGCCGGCTGCAAACAGTGAGCGGGGATGCATGTAGATTTCGGACGGTGGGCCAAAGTCTTCGATTTTCCCTTGATTCATCACCACGATCCGGTCGGCGATTGCCATTGCCTCTTCCTGATCGTGGGTGACGTGAACGAAGGTTGTGCCGACGCGTTTCTGGATTGCTTTCAACTCGTCCTGCATCTGTCGGCGAAGCTTGAGATCCAGCGCGCCGAGCGGTTCGTCGAGCAGCAGCACGTCGGGATCGACAGCCAGGGCCCGGGCGAGCGCCACGCGCTGGCGCTGACCACCCGATAGCTCGTGCGGCTTCTTGTCGGCGGAGGACCTGAGGCCCACAAGGTCAAGGAATCCCTTCGCGCGCTCCTCGCGCTCCGCCTTGCCGACACCGCGCATTCTGAGGCCGAATCCGACATTGTCTTTGAGCTTCATATGCGGGAAAAGCGCGTAGTCTTGAAACATCGTCGTCGTCGGACGCTTTGCCGGCGGCACGTTGGTCATCTCCTTGCCGCCGATCGCAATCCGCCCTTTGGTCGGCGACAGGAAGCCTCCGAGGATGGACAGGAGCGTGGTCTTGCCGCAGCCGGAGGGCCCGAGCAGGACGATGAATTCACCCGCATTGATGTCGAGGGAAACGTCGTCCAGCGCGGTAAAGCTGCCGAAGGTCTTCGTCGCGTTCTCGATTGAAACTGGCGCGGTCATGATTTCTTTGTCCTTCCAAACAGGAACAGTTCCAACACAATCAGCAAAGTGACTGAAACGAGAAACACCAGTGATCCGATGGCATTGGTCTTGGGATTGAGACCGGAGCGAAGCAGGCTCCAGATCTCGACAGGCAGCGTCACGTCGAAGCGCGACAGCAAGAAAGCGATGATGAACTCATCCCAGCTGAACGTCATCGACAGGAAGAAAGAGGCGAGCAGCGACGGCAGCAGCATTGGCGCGGTCACGAGAACCATGACCTTGATGTCGCTGGCGCCGAGATCGCGTGCTGCGCGCTCGATGTTGATATGGTGGTCGCCCATCGACGAATAGATGATCGCAAAGCAGAGCGGCAGATTGATCACCACGTGACCGATGCCCACGGTCCAGAGCGAAAGACCGATGCCCAGCACGTTGAGGACGGTCAGTAACCCAAGCGCGATGATAAGGTAGCTGACCGTCATCGGCGCGATGAGCAGTCCGCGTTGCCAAGCCGAGCCTGGCAGCTTGAAGCGCGCGAGCGCATAGGCCGCCAGAAATCCGAGAAGGCAGGCAACGAGAGACGATAACGTTGCCACCAGGAAGGAGTGCAGCAGCGCGGACATCAGCTTGCGATCGGCGAAGACGGCTTCATACCATTGCAGGGAAAACCCATTGAACGGCGGCACTGGCAGGCGTCCATCCTGGAAGGAAAACAGCACCAGCACAATAACCGGCAGGAAGATGAAGCCGAAGATCACGACGGCGTAGACGCTGGTGGCGATGTTTGTGAGCCTATCGCGCGTCATTACGTCCTCTCGATTTTCAGCCAACGCGCGCAGGCGACGTAGGCGGCGGTAACCGCGAGCATGAGGATGATCGAAAGCGCTGCGGCCATCGGGAAATCCGCGCGTCGGCCGAGCTGCAGCATGATGATCTGCGGCAGGACAAGCTCATTGTTGCCTCCGAGAATCTGCGGCGTGACATAGTCACCGATGCAGAGCACGAAGGTGAGGAACGCACCTGTCATGATCCCCGGCATGGTCAGCGGCAGAATGACATGCCAGAAGGTCTGAAAAGCGTTCGCTCCGAGGTCGGCTGCCGCGCGGCGATAGTTCGGCGAGAGCTGCACAAGATTGGCATAAATCGTCAGGGTGAGAAGCATGACGAAGAAATGGACGAAGCCGATCACCGTTGCCGTGCGGTTGCTGGCGAGCTCAAGCGGCTCGCTGATGACGCCCAAATTCATCAGGGTCTGACTGATTACGCCATTGCGCGACAGCACAAGCAGCCAGGAATAGGATCGAACGACGTAGGAGGTCCAGAACGGCAGGATCGCAAGAATCAACACCGTTCGTTGATATTTTTGCGGCACCTGCTCGGCGATGATCCAGGCCAGAGGATAGGCAAGCAGGATCGAGAGAACCGTCACGATGGCGGTAATTTCCAACGAATTCGTCAGCCCGCGGAACAGCGCGTCCTTCTCGAAGAAGGCGATGTAGTTGCCAAAGTTCCAGACGCGGACGATCGATCCGCCCTGCTGCGCCCACAGGCTCATGGCCGCCATGAAGAGAAAAGGGGCGACGAAGAAGACGATCGTCCAGACAAGGGCTGGAGCCACAAAACCCCAGCCTTTGCGGCGTTCGGCATCTTCAAGAGGAAAAGCAGCCACGGACAAGCCTCCGAATGCCCTCTCCCGACAATAAGGGAGAGGGATGTGATGATGGCATGACGGATGACACGAAGCCGTCAGTTCTGCAGCATCTCGGTCCAGGCGTCCTGCATCTTCGCATCCAGTTCCGCGCTTGGGATCGGATAAAGTTGCGTGCGCTTGAGATAGTCAGCCTGCTCGTTCCAGCGCAAAGCGGTCTTCTGTTCGCCGGTCAGATGCTCGCCGGCCTTGGCGTTCGCCGGCATCGCCCAGTAGCACGAAGACGTCGCAAGCCGCGCCTGCCCTTCGGGGCTGACGATGTATTGCACGAACTTCAAAGCAAGATCCTTTTTCGTGGAATCCTTCATGACGCCGATCGATTGCGCCCAGCGCAGCGCGCCCTGTTCCGGAATGGTCCAGTCGAGGTTCGGCTTGTCCTTCACCAGTCCAGCCGTCAGCCATTCCCCGCCGCCGAAGACAATATCGACCTCACCTGTCGCAAGCGCCGTCTGCGACGAGACAACGTCGCTGACCTGCTTCGCGTTGGCCTTGAGAGCGAACAGTTTGTCCTTGATCGCCGGCAGATCGGCATCCGTCAGGCTTGCCGTCGCTTTGCCGAGATCAATCCCGGTCAAACCGATCATCGGCAGATAGTAGTCATAAACGGCGATCCGGCCCTTGTATTTCTCCGACCAGAGCTTCGACATGTCCTTCATGTCGGCCGGATCGACCTTCGTCTTGTCGTAGGAAACGGTATTGTACCCGAACTTCTCGGTGACGGCGTAGGTCTTGCCGTCGCGTGTATTGTTGGGCTCCATGCGCACTTCCGGGAAGATATCCGCGTTCGGGAGCGCATCGGCCGGCATCTCCGCAAGGATGTCCTTGTCGACAGCGCGCTGCACGTCGACGCCATCGATAACGAGCACGTCCCAATCTCCCGGACGCGACTGATCGATGATGGAAAGCCCGGCACCGGTGCCCTCGTATTCCTTCAAGTTGACCTTGACGTTGTTCGCCTTCTCGAAAGGTTCAATCAATGCCGGATCGGTGTGGTCGCACCAGACAAGCGCGTTCAACTCTTCCTGCGCCAGGACTGGCGCAGAGGTAAGTGCAGCAGTCGCGGCGGCAAGCGCCAATGTCGCGGCGGAGGTCCAAAATCTGCGCGCAGATATGCCTTCAATAAAGTCAGTCATGATGTTGCCCTCTGGTCGGTGACGCTCGTTCCGGCGTCTTCATGAAAAAAGATTGAATGAGTTCATTTTTTAAGTCAATATGATTTTTGAGGGCATTCATTATTTGAGAGAGTGGACATGACGGGACTGCGCGCCAAGCAGAAAGCCGATCGCAATCGTCGCATATTGGAGGCGGCGGCGAGCCTGTTTCGCGAGGTTGGCTATGACAGTGCTCGGATCGAGGACATAGCGGAGCGCGCGGAGGTATCGGTCGGCACGTTCTACAACTACTATGAAAACAAGGGAGACATTCTCGTCGCCACGGTGTCCATGGAAGTTGAAGAGGTCCTGGAATCGGGCAAGGCAATCGTCGAAAATCCACCGCCAACGACATTGGAAGCACTACAGGTGCTTATCGATCAATATTTCGATCACTCGCTGGTCTATCTGAGCAAGGAGATGTGGCGCACCGCCATGGCGACGTCCATCCAACAGCCAGAAAGCCCGTTCAGTCGCCGATACACCGAACTCGACGGGCGTCTCTGCGATCAGGTTTCGATGCTGGTCCAGAAACTGCAGCTTCGCGGTGCCGTCATGCCGGGGATCGACGCGGTGGCAGTGGGCCAGATGGTCTTTAACAATCTCAACATGATGTTCCTTGAGTTCGTCAAAGATGAAGCGATGACACTTGAGACACTCAAGGAGCGTGTGGCGCGGCAGAACAGGCCGCTTGCCGTTTTGATCAGCAGCCCAAAAATTCAATAGCAGGAAACATAAGGGATGGACCATCAGCAATATGCCGTGCTTGCGGCGGCAGACCGCCTCGTCGAGGCCTTTGGCAGGCACGATCGCGACAGCTATTTCTCGGCATTCGCGCCCAATGCCACCTTCATATTTCACAATCTTGACCGCCGGCTCGCCACGCGCGCCGAGTACGAGGCCGAATGGGCCCTCTGGGAGACGCGCGACGGCTTTCGCGTCAGCGCTTGCCGTTCGAGCGACAGAGATATTCAGATCGCCGGCCCCATCGCCATATTCACCCACTCCGTCGAGACCGACCTAAGCTTCAACGGCGAACCCTCGACGAGCATCGAGCGCGAGACCATCGTTTTCGAGAAGCAGCCAACCGGTGAGTGGCTGGCCATTCACGAGCACCTCTCGCCACGGTCTTGAGAGCAGCCGATCGGGTGCCGCCCCTTCACGAGAGGGGCTGCACCTGTCAGTGATATTGTCGAGCAATTTGGGATGAAGGACAGGACGATGGCCGAGTTGAAGAAGCATCTAGAGGATCTGCGGAAGAAGTTTGGAGACGGCGCGGAGTTCTTCGACCCGCGCTTCCGGCGCGTGGCCGAAAAGATCTTCAAGGGCGGCACCCGTGCCGCGCCCTATTCCGGCATTTCGACCTTCGCAGGCTTGCCCTACAAGGAGGTCAATTTCGCCACTCCCGATTTCGGCGACCTGCAAGTTGCGGCAGTCGGCATCCCGATGGATCTCGGCGTCAGCAATCGGCCGGGCTCGCGATTTGGACCGAGGGCCGTGCGCAGCATCGAGCGGATCGGCCCCTACAATCACGCCCTTGACTGTGCTCCTGCTTACGATCTCAGGGCAGCCGATATCGGTGATATTCCGTTTGGCAGTCGCTACCGGCTGGAGCAATGCCATGACAATATCGAGGCGGCGATCCGAAAGATCGCAGAGGCCGGTGTCATTCCGCTCTCCGTCGGCGGCGACCACTCTATAACCCATCCAATCCTCAAGTCGGTCGGCGCCAAGGAACCCGTCGGTCTGATCCATATCGACGCCCATTGTGATACCGGTGGTCCCTTCGACCAGACCAAATTCCATCACGGCGGTCCGATGCGCAACGCTGTGCTCGACGGCGTTCTCGATCCGACCCGTACGATCCAGATCGGAATTAGAGGTCCTTCCGAATATCTCTGGGAGTTCTCCTACGAATCCGGGATGACGGTCATCCATGCCGAGGAAATCAACGGGATGGGCATCCCCGCGATCATCGAGAAAGCGCGGCAGATCGTCGGCGATGGCCCCACCTACCTGTCCTTCGATATTGACAGTCTCGATCCGGCCTTTGCGCCCGGCACCGGTACGCCCGAGATCGGTGGCCTGACCACCCGTGAGGCGCTGGAACTCTTGCGCGGTCTGAAGGGTCTCAACTTCGTCGGCGGCGATGTCGTCGAGGTCGCCCCGCAGTATGACAGCACCACCAACACCGCGCAGGCGGGCGCTCAGGTGCTGTTCGAGATCCTGAGCCTTCTGGTCTACAGCCCGGCAGTGACGGGCCATAAGTAGGCGCTATCGTTGAGCCATTGGCAGCTTTGTCCGAGCGTTGACTATTTTCACGCCTCTGAGCCGGCGCGCATCACGCCGCTTCTTGCGGTGACGCTGATCCGGGAAAGCCTGAGCTTCGCTCGTAAAAGCAGGTTCATGCTGGCGGCAGACTGGTTTAGCGCTGTGATTGTCCAAGAGATTTGAACCCAAAGCTTGGTTTTGGGATTCTGTGCCGATCACAGACGCTCTTGCGCGACACTATAGTCCGAATGACGCATTTAGGCTGATGCCGCGATCTTCGGTGCTAGATGAACCTCACAAAGGGGCGAGTGATGAAGAGATTGCTGATGTGTTCGCTGGCGGGTCTGGCGCTTGCAAGTTGCACGCCGACACAGCAGGGTGCCGGTATAGGTGCCGCAACAGGTGCGGTGGTTGGTGGCGCCGTGACGAATAACGTGCGTGGCGCCGCCGTTGGCGCTGCGATCGGGGGAGCCTCCGGTGCTGTGATCGGTAACGTGGCCGGTCGTCCGGGACAATGCGAGTTCCAGGATCGCAACGGTCGGCGCTACATCGCCGCCTGCCCGCGCTGACGGGTGACGAACATGCAACCGCCGTCGGGCCAATTCGCGCCAGCGGGCTACCACATTGCCAGGCGGGCTTGGTGTGTTGTTTCTAAAGCAGCAACGGGCAAACTTCTTGCGCTCTAGCCCCGATACGGCTTCTGTCAGCCTGATCGCCAGCAAATGCGCGCCGTCGATAAGGCGAAATCCAGTCTTAGTCGCTGGCCCTCCCGTATCTCCGCGATTGTTCTGCGGAGGCCTGCGCGAGCCCACTCAGTACACGGCTTGGGAGAAAGATCCCCAGGGATGTGGCACCCTCTACCACCGATGCGCTGTTAGCGAGCATTGTCTGGCCGACCGGCCCCTGGTCCTCTCTAACAACGCTGCGCATCAGGGCATCGTTGTTGACGATCTCCATCAGTGTCGGTGAGCTCGCAAAGACGTTGTGGCGACCGCCATCGATATTGGAGACATCGATGACCGCGATCTCTCTTCTGAAGGATAGCGACCTCGGAGCCGTTGCCGACACGTGGGTGGCCGCCCGCCAGTCGCCGGAAAACCTAAGCGCGCGGTCGCGCTGCGAAACAATGATTGTGAACGGTCGCGGGATATCGCCAATGTCGTCAAGCTGGCTCAGGAAGACGTCGACGTCGATATCAGGTGCGGCAAGAACGACGCCACCCAAACGCTTCAGACTGCTGGTGTGTCCCCTCAGGGCCAGATCGCGTAAGGCTTCGGTGACGACGAAGGCGCCCATCGAATGGCCGACCACGATTATTCTCTTTGCGTTGGTCTGCGCCCGGGCGCGGTAGTTGAATTCCGGGTGTCCTTGCTCAAAACAGAGTTGCGTGTCGTTCAGGTGACAAACCGACGGCGTTTCAATCGCGCACAAATCGGGTTCCCTTCCACGAGAGACTGCCAAATCTGGACTGCGGGCATGGTTGCGGGATTTTATGCTGATCACTTCGCTTCTTGAACCGCTCTATAGTTCGCAGCGGAGTACCGCGTCCTCGGGTTCTGGAGGACTGCGCAAGCTGAGCAGGGCATTTAGGGGAGCATCATCACTTGAGTTCTTACTCAGGACTTCTACCTTTCGCGTTGACCACCGAGACAAATGGATCGACGAATGAAAGGGGCATTTTTTCGCGGCCACGACATCTTGGCGATACCGTTTCAGCCGGGTTGCATTTTTTGTCATCGATAAGCTTGGCTGCATCAAGCACGCGAAGTGCCGCGTGCGATCGTAAAGATGCGTTTATCCCATTGACTCCATGTCACGTTTTTCAACTTCCCGCGCATGGCGGGAAGTGGTCGTGTCGGTGAAGCATTGGGGGAATGACCGGCGTTTCCGATTTGGTGCAAGCACATCCAGTAAAGGAGAATTGATCATGTCTACTTTGATTGCAATTGTTTATCCGAGTGAAGCCAAAGCCGAGGAAGTGCGTCAGCGCTTGTTCGAGATGCAGAAGGAATACCTGATCAAAGTCGGAGATGCCGTCATCGCGACGAAGAACGACAGCGGCAAGATCAAACTCAATCAGCTGGTCAACACCACGGTTGCCGGCGCAGCATCGGGCAGCTTTTGGGGTTTGCTGATCGGTGTTCTATTTCTCAATCCGCTTCTGGGTGTGGCGGTGGGCACGGCATCCGGCGCCATCGGCGGCGCTCTGACCGACGTTGGTATCAACGATGCTTTCATGAAGGAGCTCGCCGCCAATCTTGATCCAGGCAAGGCCGCCTTGTTCGTGCTGATCCAGGAGATGACAGCGGACAAGGTCTTGAAGGAGATATCAGCCTTTGGCGGCGTCGTGCTCAAGACCTCCCTCGATGAAACAAAAGAGCAGGTCTTGCGCGACGCATTGCAAAAGGCGGCCGCTGCCAGCTAGTTTGTTTACAATGATCAAGCATGTCGGGCAGTGCGCGCATTTGGCCAGAAGGCAGGCTGGTGCGCGCCAAAACGATGGGCCCCGGCCTGGGGAATTCTCACGCGATGCCACTCCCCGTCAGTTCTGACGGAGGCTGGAAGATAGGACAACATTCCAGGGGCAAGTATGCAGGAAGCGGGCGGCAATCGCATGATCGGTTCAGTTGCAACCGGTATCCTTGTGCTTGCTTTGCTTTATGTCGCGCAATCGATCTTCGCACCGCTCATCTTTTCCTTGTTTGTCATCGCGCTCGTCTGGCCGTGTCAGGCCGCGTTGCAGCGCTTTCTTCCAAAGCTTCTTGCGCTCCTGATCACGCTGAGCGTCACCATGGTCGCCATTGTCGTCATCGGATCATCGGTTGCCTGGGGGTTTGGTAAGCTCGCGCAATGGCTCTTCGTCAATGCCGACCGTTTCCAGGCTGTCTATCTTGACTGGACAAACTGGCTGGAAGAGCACGGCCTGGCTGTCGCGGGTCCCTTGGCCGACCGCTTCGATGTTGCCTGGCTGGTCGGTTTTGTCCAGGGGATGGCTGGGCGGTTAAACAGCTTTGCCGGTTTCGCGGCTCTGGTCTTCATCTTCATCATGCTGGGCCTGCTCGAAGTGGAAGACTTCAATGCGCGTCTCGTCGCCCCCGCAGCACAACCTTACGGAATGCGCATCTTGGCGGCCAATCGAGTGCTTGGCGCAAAATTGCGCCGCTTCATGATCGTTCGCACCTTCGCGAGTATCCTCACTGGGTTGGTGGTCTGGCTGTTTGCGCTGGGTGCGGGGCTAGAACTTGCGCCAGCCTGGGGAGCGATCGCATTCGCGCTCAACTACATCCCTTTTCTCGGGCCCTTTGTCGCGACCGCGCTTCCGACGCTGTTTGCCATCGCCCAATTCGAAGCATGGCAGACGGCGGTCGTCATTTTCGCCAGCCTCAACTTTATCCAGTTCATCATCGGCAGCTATCTGGAGCCACGATTGACCGGGGCGTCGCTGGCAATATCCCCATTTTCCGTAATTTTTTCGGTGTTTTTCTGGAGCTTCATGTGGGGCATTTCGGGTGCCTTCATCGGTGTGCCCATCCTTATCGCGTTCATTGTGTATTGCGCCGGTACGCCGTCTGGAATGTGGATTGCAACGCTGCTCTCGGGCAGTTCCAAGGCTGACGCCGATCGCGGGTCGTGAAGCAGGCTCAGCAGCCAAGGACGATGTAGGGTACAGAACGACCACATAAGACCACCGTATAGCGACCTCGTTCACGGATCGTGCATCTGACGGTTGAGGAAAGAGGTCGAAAGGGCTAAATTGCGACGGGGAGGAACAACGAGTGCCCCAGGCAGCTTGCCGAAATATACCGGAACAAGCGCTGGAGATTCCGCATCGGCCGTGCGAACGGTTGTCCCCCTGAACCGCAGAAATCAGTTCGCTTGCATCATTCAGACGTCACGCTGCCTCGCTCCTGGGCCCAAGAGGAAAGTACGAATGAACTGCACATTTTTTTCTGTCGACTCAAGCAGCCTTTCCATCGCGGCATACCCGGCGCACGGCATCACGCTCCAAAGGATCCTTTCCATTTCGAGCGGTGGCATTGCCCACAGTTCCGCGACATCCGACGGCACTGCCTGCCGGGAACGCTTTCGCACTATGTTGGGCATGATCGGCGGCAATCACGGCCGCACGATGTCTGCTGGGCGAGCCACACATTACTGCACCGCCTTGCCTGCGGCCAAAAAACAGATGATGTGAAGATGATCGAAGGCGTCACGAACCATGCCAGGTTACCCGAGCGCGTGCCGGACCGCGAGGGCTTCGCGGGCCTGGATTGCGGGGCCGTTGAGGCAATCTCAGTAGACGGGAGGGCATCGTCCTTGCCTTCCTTTGAATTTTCGACCGCGGGCCTGCCGCGAGCGGATCAGTTTGCGACATGGCACAACAGTTTCGCGCCCATGCTCGAACTTTCTGATATCGACCCCATGACCGCAAATTTCAGCGGTCGGCAAAAGCTTTGGGATCTTGGCAGTCTTGTCCTTGCCGAAATCAGTACGGACCGCCTCGCATTTTCGAGCCTGCCGGGACATGTTCGGCGCGATCCGGTCGATCACTGGACGATGACGATCCTGTTGTCCGGACGGACCCGCACGGATGCCGTAAAAACCGCGTTTACCGCGGGCCCGGGTGAGGTTCAGATCCACTCACTCGGCCGCTCCTTCGACGGCGTCGTAGATAGGAGCGAGATGCTCATGCTGTTCGTGCCGCGTGATCTTTCCCTCGAGACATCGGCCACACTCGGCTCGGCGGAGTTTTCGACGCTCGGGACAGGCATGGGGCGGCTGTTTTCGGATTATCTGGTTGACGTCGCCAATCGCCTGCCGATGCTCGTTCAAGCCGATCTGCCCGGGCTAGCGGCAGCCACACGCGCTATGATCCTTGCCTGCGTGCAGCCATCTGCGGACCATATCGAGGCGGCCGAAGGACCGATTGCCAACGTGCTCCTCGAAAGGGCACGCCAACTGGTGCACAGCCGGTTGCTCGACCCCAAACTCGGGAGTGAGTTGGTGCGGCGGGAGCTCGGCATCTCGCGCACGCGGCTCTACAACCTGTTCGAGCCCTTCGGTGGGGTAATGCACTACATTCAGCACCGTCGACTGCTCAGTGCCTACGCCGCGTTGACAGACCCCAATGATCGGCGCCTCATATTCCAGATCGCCGAAGAGCGGGGGTTCAGCGACGGCGCAGAATTTGGCCGTGCGTTCAAGCGAGCATTCGGCTACAGCCCGAGCGAGGTGAGGAACCGAGGAGGCGGTGGCATCCCAGCTCGCTCGGACCTTGAGGATTGCCCATCGGAAGAGCGACTTGGCGTGCTTCTCAGAAGACTGCAAGGGTAAGCTAAAGGCCCAGGAAGCGATCCATCAGGCCAATTTGCGACCAACAAGAGCGCAATCTCACCGAACAAGAAAGCCAAGAACCGCTGCGTTCGCCAGATCGATAAAGAACGCCGAAACGAGCGGCAGGATGATGAATGCGATCGTTGCCGCACCATGGATTTTGGTTACGGCGGTCATATTGGCGATCGCTGTGGGCGTAGCGCCGAGCGAGACGCCGCAAAAACCGGCAGAAATCACGGCGGCTTCATAGCTGCGCCCCATTGCCGGGAACACGACGAACAGGATGTAGGCTACGGCGACGATCGTCTGGATCGCGAGCACTATGACGAGCGCGAGACCAAGCCCACTCAGGCCCCACAACTGCATGCTCATCAACGACATGGCTAGAAACACGTTCAACGAGAGATCGGATATGAGCGAGAGCGCGCGCGTGCGCGTCGGCCAAGGCAGGTTCGCCGCCACGAACGGGACCGTATTCGTCATCACGATTGCGACCAGCAGGCAGACGACGAACAGCGGAAGATTGATGCCGGCGTCTACGATGATCTCATGCAAGGCATAGCCGATGAGGATAGCAAGATTGGTTACAAGCAGGGTTCGCAACAGACTGACGTAACTGACGTCATCGTGATGGCTGCTTGTTGCTGCGCGTGACACACCTATCGTCAGCTCCTCGTTTGCGCGAGCGCTCAAGCGATGGCGTTTAATCAGAAACTGTGCGATCGGCCCCCCGATCAGGCTGGCGATGACGAGGCCAAGTGTTGCGCTTGCAATGCCAACCTCGAGCGCGTTCGTAAGACCGAAACGGTTGGTTATGATCGGAGCCCAGGCAATGGTCGTACCATGTCCGCCGATCAGCGACGTCGATCCGAGCAATATTGCAGTGCCTGGCGCAAGACCAAGGATGTTGCTGGTGCCAATGGCCACAAGATTCTGGATGACGAGGAAGACCAGCGTTATGCCGAGAAGGATGAGGAAGGGCTTTCCGCCTGCCGCCAGATCGGACAGTCTGGCATTCAGCCCGACACCCGTGAAGAAGTAGAGAAGCAGCATGTCCCGCGCGGCCAGGGTGAAACTGATCTCGACGCCAAAGAACTCATAGGCGATGAGCGTCGAAAGTGCCGCCAGAAGGCCCCCAGTGACCGCTTCCGGAATGCTCCAGTGGATAAGGATTGGGATTAATCGGTTGAGGTTGGCGCCAGCGAAGAATACGAGAATTGCGATGGTAAAGGATAGTAGTCCCGGGACCTGTATCACCGACATATGTCACCCCTACTGACGCCGCGACCCTTGCCACGTTTGCGGTTGTAGTCGTCACTTTGACACACGACATGCGGTTGAGCCAGTGCAAACGGCTTGCGCTTGTCACATGTGACCTTCCACCAGCCCGTCATGCGGCTGCGGTTTAAACCCCCAGGCGGATTTTGACCGGCGGGCCCGGCCAGTCTTTTGACGCATCGATCACAGGGAGTATGCAATTGGCAGGTGTCGATGACGCAGCCAACGTCGGCCCTGGTCCAGAAGGGGGTTTTCCGCGGATGACGGGTTGCTTGCGGGCTTTCGATCGCTCCAGTCGGATGAGGTAGCGCGAACGCACAGCTCAACGCGCTGGTGCACTCTGCCCGCAGATCCTGAAGAATGTCTGAAAGAAAGTCGCATGAGCACAGAAACTACCCCGGTCAAGAGCCGCAGTGATTTTGCGTGGTGGGCGGTGCTGAGCGGTCGACCTCTCAGGGGCACCTGCCCGCACGTCGGGAACAAATTTGGACGCAATTCATTTTGCTTGCTGCACAGAGAGGAGAACGACATGACGTACGACCCCAATGATCCCGTCCGCAACCCCAGTACCGATCCCGACCTGCGCACAGCGCCCCCACGCGGCCGCTCGAGCACCTGGATCGGATGGGTTGCTGCGATCGCAGTGATACTCGTTGCGGCGTTTGCGATCACGGAATGGTTCGGCCGGTCTGACACAGACCCGAATCCGACCGCTTCGACGACTGAATCTCAGCCGATGAAGCCGCCGGTGGCGCCGGCTGCACCGTCCAGCGAGCCGGCAACGCCAGCCCCGGCCAATCCTTCAACGGGCGGCACCACGCAGCAATAAGCATATTGTAGAGCGGGAGCCTCCTCTCTGGAGAGGCTCCCGCATTTTGTCGAACGCTGGCTTGCCCCCTCAAAGCCCTCGGCCCGCACGATTTATGAAGGATGCACCGCTGCCAGCAGCAGTGTCAGGACGCGTAGACAAAGCGAGTTTGTGCAGCAATCGCCGCCGGGTGAGGCAAATAGCGAAGAGCGCGCTTGACGAAATCCGATCCTTTCAGTTCGATGGCGCCGAAACAGGCGACCTCGATCATGACAGCCCTTGAAACCGGATGCATTATCGCACTGCTGTTGGCATGCGCGGCCTTAGTTGGCACGCGTGTTAGCCGTCGTCTGCCTGGCCATCACCTGTCCACAGACTCCAAGGAAGCGATCAAGCTCGCTACCGCCGTTGTCGGCACCCTTTCAGCACTTGCGCTCGGCTTTCTGGTTGCATCCGCCAAGACCGCCTTCGACGATGCGGAAACAGAATTGAAGACATCGGCCGCTCGCCTCGTTCTCCTTGACCGCGTATTGGCGCAGTATGGCGCTGAAACGGCAGAGGCGCGCGGGAGGCTTGCCAATCTCGTCGGGGCTCGCATTGAGCAGAGCTGGGGAGGTATTGCTGGCGTGCCCATTTCGGTGGGAACACCGGATGATCTCGGCGTCGAACCTATCCAGACGATATTGAGGGCGTTGACACCCGAAGACGACATACACCGCCTGCTCAAGACACGCGCGCTCGACGTCAGCGGCGCCATTGCCGAGGCGCATTGGCTCGTTCTGGAAACGGGGAGCGAAGGGCTGCCGGCAGCCTTCCTGGTCGTGCTGACATTCTGGCTGATCGTGATTTTTCTCACGTTCGGCCTTCTGTCGCCTTACAATGGCACGGTCATAACGATCGTTCTCGTCTGTGCGATATCCGTCGGAGGTGCGATCTTCATCGTCATCGACATGGCTCACCCTTACGGCGGTCTGATCTACGTGTCAGATGAGCCTCTGCGTATCGCTCTGTCCCGTATGGGGCGCGGTTAATCGCAGCAGCCCTTGAGGAGCTGGCCGCGGCGTACGCATCGATCAGTGCGTCGCCGTGCGCTTCCTCGAGGCAGCAAGAATATAGTCGTCCGCAATATCCGCGATCGCCATGGCGATTTCGGTCGACGAAAAGCCGACGAGTTTTTCCCCCTGGATGATCAGGTATACGGCTTCTTCAATCTTTTCCCGGCAGGCAGAAAGACTGTCGGCGTGATTGATGATGATGGGACGTAATTCCATGGCCCTTGTCTCCGGTCGATGCGGCACACGCTCTTGATGTGCGTTGAATGCTGATGTTGGTTAAGCAGCGCACCTATTCGTGACAACCGAGATGCTGTCGAATGACACCCCAACCATCGATCAGTTCAGCGAAAAGGCATTGCGGCCCATAGTCTCCTGCGCGGGAGCTAAGGTCTAACGCTTCAACTTAACCGTGCCTCGAAGATAGTCACAGAAATTGGGAATGGCTTGTGAAATTGACGTGACACTACCATTAATAGAACAGATAAAATATATACCTCCCAAAGTCGGTAATATGATAAAGGCGATATTTGCAGCTTCAACCTCTCAGTCTTGGCTTACATTTTCGCGCAGAGGCAAATTCGCCATGCGGCAGCAAAAATGTTGTGGACCTGCGATTAGTTTCTTGAAAAAATTTACTCTTGGTTGTATTTTGTCCAAACATCATCATAATGCCAGTCTGACACGAGGAAACGGGGGGTGCCATGAAGGCCAAGACTCCAAACGCTATTGATGCCTATGTGGGTGAGCGTGTCAGGTTAAGGCGAAAGCTACTTGGCATGAGCCAGGTTAGCCTGTCGGAATCGCTGGGCATTACGTTCCAACAACTCCAAAAGTACGAAAAAGGTGTCAACCGCATAGGAGCCAGCCGCCTGCAGCGGCTTGCGGAGGTCCTTGGCGTGCCCGTTGGGTTCTTTTTCGACGAGGAGAAGTCGCAGGCCGCCGGCCTGCGTTTGAGCGCGGATACCGATGAAGTCGCGCATTTCATCGCTTCAAAAGAGGGACTGGCGCTGACACGGGCCTTCGTTGCGATCGAAGATCCGAATATTCGTCGAAAGCTGCTTGCACTTGCACGGAGCCTCGGCTCCACGCAGTCGGTCGCGGATGAGTATGGCTGGGAGCATGCGGACGAAACACGAGGATAACGGGTGCTGCATCTCCAAACATTTGGCGAACTGCGTCTGACGGACGAGGCCGGCAATGCCGTGGGATATCCCGCCAAAGCGCTGTTGACGATGGCGTATCTCTTCACATGCAAGGGCCGCGCGCTCACTCGCCAGGAGGTAGCGGCGTTTCTCTGGTCGGATGCCGAGCCTGATCAGGCCGGCCTCAATCTGCGAAAGCTGATTTCCCGCATTCGCCAGATCGATGACAGCGACACCGCGCCGCTGCAAATCACCGCGACGTCGGTGGCGCTGCGCGCGCACCGCCTCACCGTCGATATGCAGATACTGGATAAGCCGGGGCCGGCGATGAAGGGGCTGAAAGCGTGCAGCGATCTGCTTCAGCGCGATTTCGCAGGCAATGTCCGATCAGCAAGCAAGGCGATCGACAACTGGATCGCACGGGAGCAGCGAAGCCATAGGGTCAAGTTGCGCCAGATACTCATCGAGGCTGCGAAATCTGCACTGTGTGCAGATGACTACCGAACCGTGTCCGGCGCAGCCCTGCTGCTTCTCGAGCAGGATCCGACTGATGAGCCGGTTCGGGCGATGCTCCGCGGGCTGCCGGGCGTTGCCGGCCCGGGCGTACTGCTTGTCAGCGAAGGCGAGACAGCCAACCATGTGGTCCCGGCGCGGGCACGGAGCGCAAACCGCCGCGAGCCGGAAGAGCGGCCTGCTTCGACCCTGCCGCGACTGGTCTTGCTTCCTCCAACCTCACAGAGCGGTGTTGTGGGGCTGTCGCTTGCCGCCGCGCTGATAGAGGATGTCACGATCGAGCTATGTGCTCTTAGGAACGTTTCCATCGTTGCGCCGCACACCGCAGAGCAAATCCGGCGGGACTCTGACAAAGCGGCCGCTATTGCCCGCCACTCGATCTCCTATCTTCTCGACACGAGACTTTCAGGCGAAGGCCTATACGCACAGCTCGTCTACTTCCCGACCGACGAAATCATCTGGGCGACGCGCTTTCCCATGACCGCGGCAACACTGCCGACCCAGCGGCGGCTCATTGCTCTAAACCTCTCATCCTCTGTCGTGGATGAGCTTGCCAGGAGGGAGAAAGCCCGGCTCAGCCTGGAGGCCAACCCGCAAGCTTATCATTCCTATCTTGTGGGTGCGAGCCTGATGGGCAAGCTGACCCTGCCGCACATTCGCAGGGCGAGAGCGGCCTTCAAGGAGGCGTTGAAATACAATCACGATTTTTCGCCCGCGTTTACCGGCCTGGCACGGACCTATACCAGCGAATGGCTGGTGACCGCTCAAGGCAATGCGGAATTGTTGGGTCTTGCTGAGCAGAACGCATTGAAGGCAATAGAGCGGGACGAGGTTTTCGCCGGCGGCCACCGCGAACTCGGCGTGACAAAACTCTATCTCGGCGACGTCGATCAGAGCGTGGCGGCGCTCAGTCACGCGGAGGAATTGAGCCCGCATTTCGCCGACGTGATCTACAGCCACGCCGACACACTGGTGCATGCCTCACGTCCCAGGGACGCGCTGGCAAAGATCCAGAAGGCGATGTCACTCAATCCTATCTCGCCGGACAGCTATCTTTGGTGTGCCGCAGGCGCAAGCTACTTCCTCGAGCAGTACAACGACGCCATTGCCTATGTTGAAGCCATGAAGGACAAGGCGCCGGCTTACCGCATTGCGGCTGCGAGTTGTGCAATGATCGGCGACCGCAGGCGGGCACAGTTCTATCGGCAGCGTGCGGAAACGCTGAACCCGGTCTTCGATGTGGAAAAATGGCTCTCCCTCGTTCCCATGAAGGAGCAGTGGCAGAAGGATCTCTACAGAGAGGGGCTTTTGAAAGCTGGATTTTGACACCAACGAAAGGAAGCATCATGTCAAGGGCAGTTGTATTTGGCATTGCAGGGGATGCGAAACTTTGGATTGCCGACCTCGATGCGGGGACCGTCAAGGAACTCGCGCCAACCGGTGAACTGGCGAAGATCGTGGACCTGCGCAAGGCGGGTGCCGCCGTCGTCAAAAAGGTGGACTTCGCGGTTGCGGTCTCTACAGCGAAGGCGGCGTTCTCCGGTCACTTCGAGCCCGCACCCTGACCGTCATTGAGCTGGCTGCCTATTGCGATCGAACGATCCCACCCTCTGAAACCCTTGCCCGCACCGGGCCCTTGCTGGCGGATTTCGGTATAACGCGGGTGGCCCGGCATACGGGCCTGGACAACATCGGCATACCGGTGTGGTGTGCTTACGTGCCAAATGGGCGGTCGATCGCGATCGCTCAGGGCAAGGGTTTGACCGATGACGATGCCAAGGCTTCGGCCGTCATGGAAGCGTTGGAGCGCGTCGTTGCCAACAGGCCGGCCGTTCCAACGTTGCGTACGTCGGCTCAGGATCTTCACGCGGCGGGCTTGTCTTTCGATACGCTCTCCTGCCTGATCGGCCACCAGGAGGAGGACATCCGGCCGGACGAGCAGATCGACTGGGCGCGCGGCAGGGAGCTGCTGACGGATCGGGAGATTTATGTCCCATTCGAGGCGGCGCTTTTGGACAGGACGCGACGCAACCGCTTCTGGATGTCTTCTGATGGTCTTGCCTCCGGCAACACGCAAGAGGAGGCAATCCTGCATGGGGTGCTTGAGCGTATTGAACGCGATGCCTATTGTCTTTGGCAGATCGGCAGCGAAGAGGATCGGCTTGAGCGCTGTATCGATCCGCTGGGCTTCAGCGATCCGGTGGTGGACGAACTTGTTCGAAAGATCGAGGCGGCAGGGCTCGCTGTGCGCCTGTTCGACATGACAAGTGATATCGCTGTTGCCTGCTTTACCGCCATCCTCGGGCCTGCAAAGCGAGGCAAGGAAAACATCCGCTTTGTCGAAGTGACTGGTGGCAGCGGCGCGCATCTTTCACCTTTGCGGGCGGCCATACGGGCAATGACCGAGGCCGTTCAATCCAGGGTCACCTATATCAGCGGCGCACGCGACGACTTATCGCCAAAGGCGTTTGAGTGGCCTGTGCCTGCAGAGACCTTGCGCGCCCTCGATGCCATGCCGGTCGCTCGTACCAGGAACGTACCCTCGCAGCAGCATGGCGTCAGATCGCACCTCGCGGAGGTCCTCGATGCGTTACGTGACCGACAGATCACATCCGTCATCGCGCTGCCACTCAGCGATCCGCGCCTTCCCTTTCACGTTGTCAAAATATTTGCTCCGAATCTTGAAAATCCCGAGGGCGCGCGGGCGCGTCGTTTTGGCACTCGCGCGGTTGCCAAGGCGGTGTTCTCATGAAGGTCGTCTTTGTCGGGCCAAGCCTGCCGGATGCCGCCCTCTTTGTCGGGAACGAGGTCACCATATGCCCGCCTGCCGTTCAAGGCGACGTCTTGGCCGCTGTAGGCAGGGGCGCCCGCGTAATTGGCCTCGTCGATGGCGGTTTCGAATACATCGCGCCGGTATGGCACAAGGAAATCCTTTATGCGCTTTCGCGGCAGGTTCGAGTGTTCGGCGCCGCAAGCATGGGCGCATTGCGGGCGGTTGAATGCGGGGTTTTCGGTATGGTCGGCATTGGTCGCATCTACAGCGAGTATGCGACAGCTGCGACAGTAGACGACTCGGATGTTGCGTTGCTGCATGGACCGGAAGAACTTGGATACAAGGCGCTGACAGTACCGCTGGTCAACGTCAGGGCGACTCTCGATGAGCTTGAGCGTCATCAGGTCTTGACGCGAGGGCTTCGCATGGCGCTTGAGGCCGCTGCGGCCAATCTGTTCTTCAAGATTCGGACATGGCGAGCAATCGTGGCAAATGTCGATGTTCCCGCGGCAGACAGGCAGCAATTGCTGTCGCTGCTTCGATCGAGCGAGGTCGATCAGAAGCGAGCAGACGCTCTCGCCCTGATCGAGGCCGTTCGGGCTGCGGATGATCACCCTGTGCCTGCTGAAGTTACATGGCAGTTCAACGAGACCTTTATTTTGTCGGAAAAGCTGTAATTTGTCGGCCAGCACATGAAATGCAACAATAAAGTGTGTCACGTGTTTTTCACGGGCCTTTTGCGCGTATCCTGAATATTCTCTCCCCCGTTCGAGGGAGAACAAAAATGAGTGCAGCATCGGCGAACAGACCGATCGACCTGGGTAGCAGTGAGCGATCTTCCGACGATTTGGAAGAACTCGTCGCACTGGCGCGCATGATCGCTTACGCAAAATACGCGGCCGAAGACGTCGACCTGGTGGGGGCGATGCACTGTCTTGGGATGGCGCTGAATGAAGTTCTGCGTGAAATTGGCGACGGTCCGCATGAGGGTTTGGCGGACGTGCTGGCGTCTAAAGGGGCGATCTGCCTGAACTGACATTATTGAGGGGACTGCGGGATAGGCCGGCGCCATGCGCCGGCCTATGTCAGTTTCTTGGAGTAGACACAGAGCTTTTCAGACTGCTGATAATCATTGCTCTTATAGTAGTCCGCAACGCCGCCGGTACAGCGAGAGACAAGCCACACGTGCACGTAGCCCATGATGCGCGCCTCCTCCTCCAATCGTTTCAATAGGCACGAACCGATTCCTGAGCGCTGGTGCTGTGGCCGTATTGCGATTTCCGCGACGTGAATCCCGCGACCCATCACAGACGTGTGCGGCAAGCCAAAGGCAAAGCCGACGGGCCTTTGTGCGTCAAACGCTGCCACGGCTAGGCACATGGGCGTCGTTGTCAGTTCGTCGATGCGGGAAATGGCGTTCTGAATGGACCATTCTTCGTGCCAAGGCGGCTTGGCGTAGGCTTGAACGATGATGTCAGCGCTTTGCAGCGCCTCATCCCGGGTCATGCGTCTATAAATGATCGGCATTCACATCACTGTCACCATAACTGCGCGTGAACACGCGTCATGGTGCCTTCCTGTTCATTCCACCCCGTGACGTTAAAGCACAGGCGCGGCGGGCCGTGTTGTGACTTCATCGTGACACGCGCATTGCGGGCAGGCAAAGATTGAAATTACGAGCACTTTTCGATTGGTATAGTGACATATGCACGCCAGCGTTTAAACCCTTGCGCTATAGCGCGCTGGACGACGCCCACGACCTTGACACCAAAAGAAAGTGACTTAATCTAATCTTCGGATCCGAGATGCTCGATGTGTGGAGGCAACGAGCTCGGCCTGGATCCTGTTCAGGGAGGAAATAGGGTGAGGAAGAAGGCAATTACGCTTGCGCTTGCTGCCAGCACGATTTTCACACTGCCGCAGCTCAGCATCGCTCAAGACACCATCACCGGTGATATCGTCGGCAAGCCCGATGCGCCAAACAAGATGGTTTTCCGCATGACAACGGACGGCCCGCGCAACAACGAGCCGGCTTATGCTCAAGGCTATAGCAAACTGTTCAACGACTTCATTGCCAAGCGCCCCGATTGGCAAATCGAACTGCAGATGATGTCGGGTGACATCGGGCAGGAGCAGGCGCGCATGCTCGAGCAGGCGAAGTCCGGTTCGGCTCCCGATTGCGCCGCGGTCGATTCCTTCGTGTTGCCACTCTTCAAGAAGGCCGGTGTACTGCAGTCCTTCTCGCCCTACTTCAGCAAGGATGAGATTGCGCAACTCTTTCCATTTATCCGCGATGGCATAACCGGCACCGATGGCAACATCTATGCATGGTGGTGGTCGACGGATCTGCGCGTCCTTTATCGCAACAAGGAAATCGTTCCGGATGCTCCCCAGACTTGGGATGACCTGAAGAAGGCAGCATTGTCGTCTGTCGAACAAGGCATGGAAGGTGTTCTGTTCAATGGCAGCCGCTATGAAGGAACGACCTTCGACTGGCTTGCGAATTTTTGGGCGCAGGGCGGCAAACTGGTTGACGACGAAGGCAAGCCGATATTCGGTGAGGGCGAAAATCGCGAGAAATTCATCAAGGCCGTCAATTATTACCGCGACCTCGTCGAGTCCGGGGCAGCGCCGAAGCGCGTAGCAACAATCGGCAATTACGACGACTTCAATGCGGCCGCGGCAGCCGGCACGACCGCGCTTTTCGTCGGCGGCAACTGGCAGTATGCCCAATTGAAGACGGCGCTTGATCCGGACGAATTTGCGAAGTGGAGCTTCTCGCCGCTTCCAGGACCAACGGCAGATCAGCGCTCGACCGGTACTGGTGGCTGGACCGTCGCCGCGTTCAGCAAGGATCCCGCCAAGGTCAAGGTCTGCGCCGATCTCGTGCGCGAGGTCTACATGGGGCCGGCCAACGCACTGCAGGAGCAGCTTCCCACACGTGCTGACCTCTACGACAAGTACGAGGTGTTTTCGAGCGAGGCGAACAAGACATTCGCTGCAGCCTTGAAGGTCGGCCAAGCAAGGCCTGGAGCGCCTGTCTATCCGGAGATCTCGAACCAGATCCAGATCATGATGGGCAAAGTCCTGACTGGTACCCAGGCGACCGAGGCTGCCGTTGACGAGGCCTTCAGTGCTTCTCTCAGCGCCTTCAAGCGGAGCTGAGGGATCGATCGGCGGCGCAGAGTCCCTCCTTTGCGCCGCCGGCTCCAACTGGACGGCATCCTTTAAGGACAATGGACCGGATTGATCGATGATGAATGCTAGCATTGCGGCCGAACGCCCCCAAAGGCTTGGCGCAGGTACCTTGCGCCGGCGCAATCCTTCGCCCCTGCCCTGGCTTGTTCCGCTCATTTTCGTGCTGGGCGTCTTCTACCTCTATCCGCTGCTCGACGTGTTCCGCTTTGCGTTCACGAACATTTCGCTCGTCGGTACCGATGAGCAATATACGCTGCAGACGATCATCCATACCCTATCGAAACCCGAACTTGTCCAGATACTGTGGGTCACCTTCGTGTTCACGGCGTCCAGTGTCGTTGCGCAACAGGTGCTCGGGTTCTTCATCGCTCAGGTCGTCGTGCGCAGCGAGAAGCGGGGCCTGTTTGGATCGACCATCGTGCGAACCACGGCGCTCGTCGCATGGGTCGTGCCCGGCATTGCCGGTGGCATTATCTGGAAGATGCTGTTCAACGAGGCGCCCTTCGGCGGCCTGAACAGCCTGCTACGGATGGTGGGGGCTGCGCCGGTACAGTGGCTCTCCGATCCCGCCATGGTCATGTGGTCCGTCGTGATCTCCAATGTCTGGCGCGGGACGGCCTTCTCGATGGTCGTCATGTATGCGGCCATCAAAGCGATCGATCCCGAGCTCTACGAGGCTGCCGAGATGGACGGTGCCAATGCACGGCAACGCATGTTCTACATCACCCTGCCGCAACTGCGCACCGCGATCCTGGTCAACATGATCCTCATCACGATCCAGACGCTGAACACCTTCGACGCCATCATCTCGCTGACGGGCGGCGGGCCGGGACGAGCAACCGAAGTGCTTTCGCTCTACACGTTCAATGTCGTGTTTCGAAACTACGACCTTGCGGCCGGCGCTGTGTTATCGATCCTGATGCTCGTCATCAGTCTCAGCCTGGCGCTTGTTTACGCGCGCTTCCTTCCACGAGGAGAGCCGGTATGAAAACTTCGAGAGAAGATAGGCTCGGCGATCTATTCAGCTACATTTTTCTGGCTGCTACGTTCCTGTTCTTTGCCTGGCCATTGCTGTGGCTTCTTTCATTGGCGCTCAGGACGCGCAAGGAAGTGTTTCTCGGCGTCAGTCGGTTCATTCCGAAAGCCCCTACCCTCGATAACTTCGCGACCATTCTGTCCTCCGACAAGTTTGCCGGATACCTCTGGAATGCCTTGATCCTGTCGACATCAAGCGCCATCGGCTGCCTGGTGGTGGCACTGCCGGCCGCTTACGCCTTCTCGCGCTTTCCGTTCCGCGGGAAGGGCCCATGGATGATGGTCCTGCTCGCCTTCCAGATGATCTCGCCGCTCGTCATCATGGTGCCGCTTTATCGCTACATGGCAGCCATCGGTCTGACAGACAGCCATTTCGGCGCGGCAATGGTCTATATCGCGCTTGCGGTGCCGATGGTAACCTGGATCCTGAAGGGCTTCGTCGACGGCATTCCTCGCAGCCTCGACGAGGCCGCGTTCATCGATGGGTGCAGCCATTTCGCGGTTTTCTGGCGGATCATATTGCCGCTATCGAGTCCCGGCATTGCATCTGCCTTCATCATTACCGTGATTGCCGGCTGGTCGCAGTTCCTCGTACCCTTTCTGCTTATCAGCAAGGAATCTCTGATGCCGATCGGTGTTGGGATTTTCCAATATGCCGGAACGCAGAATGATTCTTCCATTCAACTCCTGGCCGCGGCCTGCCTGGTATCGGTCGTACCGGCGATCGTCGCCTTCCTTTCCCTTCAACGGCTCATCCTCGGTGCGATGACGGCAGGTGCCGTCAAGGGCTGATCTTTGTTTCAAATCGCAGGATATCATTATGACGCTTACGTTGCTCCAACGCCTTGAACGCATCCGCGCCCGTTCCGCGGAACTCGAATACTGGCGCTCGCGTGAAACCGTCCAGATCGACGGCTGGACATTCGGTGGAGAGCCGATTGCCATCGGCGCACCATGGCCGCGCAGCGACGGTACCGTTCATTTTGCGGCGACTGCCAAACTGCCCGGCCATTGGCCGCTGGAAGATGCTCGTCTTTGGCTCGATCTCGGCGGGGAAAGCCTGATCACGATCACCGATGAGGCAGGGAACGAAAAGAGGCTTGGCCTCGATCCATATCACCGGGAATTCCTCCTCCCTTCGCGGAATGTCCAGATCGCATCGGAGACGGTGGCACGCTTGCCGTTCGGGGAGCCCGTGCGCGGTCCGAAGCTGGAGCGCGCAGCGCTGATCTGGCTGGATACGGCAGTCGACAAGCTTTGGCTGCTTCTGCGCCAGATCTGCGAGGCAGTGGATATTCTCGAACAGCATGAAGTGGTTCCGCACTTGCTCGATATCGCCGAGGATACGATGCGTGGATTGGAATGGCCGTCGGCAACCACAGCCTACGTGGCGCGCACCGCCCCTTCCCCGATGCAGCAAAAGATCTGGCAATTGCCGCCGCTGGAAGTGTCACCGGAGGGGCTCAATCAGGCCGAGCGCGCCAGCGTGGTTTTTGCCTACGAGACGCTGCTTGCGCGGCTGAAGAGACTGCGTGAACGGTTCCCGCCACAGGGCGAGATCGCGCTGACGGGACACGCGCACATCGATCTGGCCTGGCTCTGGCCCTATGGCGAAACGAGGCGGAAGATGCGCCGCACCTTCCATACCGCGCTTTCTCTGATGGAACAGTCTTCCGATTTTCGCTTCAATCAGTCGACTGCTCACTACTACGCGCAAATCGCGCAGGACGATCCAACACTCTTGGGGCGGATTATCGAGCGTGCCCGAGAGGGACAGTGGGAGACAGTGGGGGGCATGTGGGTCGAGCCTGATACGAACATGCCGACCGGTGAAAGCCTTAGCCGGCAGATTCTCTATGGGCAGCGCTATTTCGAAAAGACATTCGGCGTTCGCCACAGTGTTTGCTGGCTACCGGATTGCTTCGGCTTCTCCGGCGCCCTGCCCCAGCTGTTACGCCAGGGCGGAATGAACAGCTTTTTCACCATCAAGGTCAATTGGTCGGAGACCAATAAATTCCCATCCGATCTCTTCTGGTGGGAGGGCCTGGATGGCAGCCGGGTTCTTACCCATACGTTCGATAACCCAATGCATGGCTATAATGGCTTCGTGCGGCCGGATTGCTTTGTGCCAACCTGGCGGAACTTCAAGGACAAGGACAAGCACGACACGACCCTGCTTGCGGTGGGGTATGGGGATGGCGGCGGCGGCGTCACGCCTGAGATGATCGTGCGCGAAGAACAACTGCGGGCATTTCCCACTTTACCGAAGGCGCGCTGGACGAAGGTGCACGACTTCTTCAAAGGCGCGCATGAGCGCGCAACGGAGAAGGATCTGGCAACCTGGCGCGGCGAAATCTACCTCGAACTGCACCGCGCGACCCTGACCAGCCAGAGCGTCGTAAAGCGACTGCATCGCAAAGCTGAACGCAGCCTCATTACGGCCGAGACGCTGTTTGGACTTGCGCATCTGATGGGAGCCGACCGACCCAGATCGATGGAGCCGGAGTGGCGGGTCGTCCTGAAGAATGAATTCCATGATATCCTGCCTGGCTCGTCCATCGCGGAAGTCTACGTCGATGCCGCCAACGAACTCGAGTCCGTCATCGCCGCGGGGAACACGGCACAGACCAAGGCGATGGAAGCAATCGCCGGGCAATTGCCGGCCGGCACCGGCGACAACGTACTCGTTGTCAATCCGTCCCTGTCCGCACGCCCGCTGCGGCTGACGCTTCCCGACGGGAAAGCGGTCTCCTGCGAGGCGATGATCGCGCCGCTCGGCATTGCTGTCGTCGCCCCCCAGGCGCTGCAGCCCGCGCCCGGCCTTTCCGTCAGCAGTGAGCATTTGGAAAATGCCGTTCTGAAGGTCACCTTGGCCAAAAATGGTTCGATCGCCAGCCTTGTTCACAAGGCGACTGGTCGCGAAGCGCTGGAGGGTGGTGGCAATCGCCTCTTCGTCTACCCGGTAGACAAACCGCGCAACTGGGATGCCTGGGACGTCGAGGAAGACTACGCCCAGCGCGCAGAAGAGATCACCGCACTCGATAGCCTCGAGGTGATCGAGAACGGGCCACACCGGGTGGCGATCAGGATCGTCAGAACGTGGCGGCATTCACGCATCACGCAAGTGTTGTCGCTTGGCGCCAATGCGCGGCGTCTCGATATCGAGACCGAACTCGATTGGCACGATCGCCGCGCGTTTTTGCGCACCGAAACGAGCGTGGCCGTTCGCAATGGTCGGGCAACATGCGAATGCGCCTATGGCGTGGTCGAACGGCCGACGCACTCCAATACGTCTTGGGATGCCGCCATGTTCGAGGCGCCCGCCCACCGATTTGCAGACCTGTCGGAACCGGGATTTGGCGTCGCCATTCTGAACGACGCGAAATATGGGCATAGCGTTCGGGGAAATGTCCTTGGTCTGTCGCTTCTTCGCTCACCGATCTATCCTGATCCGCTTGCCGACGAAGGAGTGCAGACCTTCACCTATGCGCTGATGCCGCACGAAGGGACGTGGTATGACGGCGGGATCCGGGAGGAAGCCGAAGACCTGAACCAACCGCTCTTGGCGGCGCCTGTGGCAGGACGTGCGATCGGCAACTGGCAGCCGCTCGGGGCAACCGGGATCGATGCGGCACTCTCGGCCGTGAAGGCTGCGGAAGAAGGCGACGGGCTGATCGTGCGCGTCTACGAACCGGCGGGGCGCCGCGGCGCATTTGAGCTGAAGCTCCCGTCCAACTGGCGCAACCAGGGAGCGGTCAGCATCCTGGAAGAGCCGATGTCTGAAACGCCCGCCACCGGGTTGAAACCCTTTGAGGTCAAAAGCTGGCGAATTTCAAAGGCTTGAATCAAGGGATGATGAGAAAGGGGCCGGCAATGGCCCCTTTTCCTGTTGGAGCCGATCACATAGTGTCGCTTGAGACTGGCTTGGGCCATGCAGAAGGGAGATTGAAGGTGTTGGTGTCGGGCTCGAACACGGAGCAGGCTGCAGCCGCGAACCGGGCCATGATCCTTTCCGCGATCCATCGTGGTGGTCCGATCTCACGCACGGAACTGGCCGAGCAGTCCAGGTTGACCAAACAGGCCGTGACGCGAATTGTCGAGCGGCTGCTTGATGAAGGCCTGATTATGGAGGCGCGGCGGCGACACGGTTTAAGGGGGCAGCCGGCCATTGAGTTGGAGATCGATCCGGACGGCGTCTTCTCGATCGGCGCGAACATCGATCGCGACCATCTGACGATCGTTGCTGTGGACGCCGTCGGCACTGTACGTGGGCGCATCCACCACGAGCGTCGCTTTCTGTTGCCAGACGACTTCGTCGCGCTCGTGGGCGACGCGCTCTCGTCCTTTCGTCGTCGCAAGATCATTCAGGAAAGCCGGCTCGCAGGCATTGGTCTTGCCATCCCCGACTGGCTTGGCGAGGTGCCGGTGATCGGATTTCCCGCGCAATATCGGCGTTGGAATGGCTATGACGTACGCGGCGCTTTGGAGGCACTCTCCGACCATCCCGTCTTCATCGACAATGATGCCAATGCTGCTGCGCTCGGCGAGATCGAATATGGCCTTGGCACTGAAATCGACAGTTTCTTCTACATTTTGGCGAATGCCTGCCTTGGCGGCAGCCTGGTGATCGACGGTGTTCGCCACAAGGGGGCCAGTGGTATCGGGGGAGAAATCGGCTGGCTGCCTGTTGTCTTTGATGAGGGACCCTATGCCGGCAGCACCCAACCGCTCGGCGAGATGTTTTCGCTCTTCATCCTGCTTGACTATCTACAGCGAAATGGGATCAAGGCGAGGACGCCCTCCGATCTCCTGGAGCTTGATGAGGCCGGCCGCAATCTCATAAGCGCATGGTTGCGCAA
Source organism: Rhizobium sp. BK060 (assembly GCF_014193145.1). NCBI lineage: Bacteria > Pseudomonadati > Pseudomonadota > Alphaproteobacteria > Hyphomicrobiales > Rhizobiaceae > Rhizobium > Rhizobium sp. BK060. The sequence goes on along the minus strand of NZ_JACHYW010000001.1, from coordinate 260,249 downwards.
GGTGAGCGTCAAGATTGCGCAAGCGGTGGTCAACATAGGAATGATCGTCGACCCTGAGGGGGTCCTTATAGGAGGCCGTTTTCCGGTTCGCCTGATCGACGAACTCCTCCTTTATGTGCACGAAGAAATTGCCCGCATCGGTGCGCAGGCGCCGTCGCTACACCGGGCGGCAGGATCAGAAGATGCGGCCGCACTTGGCGCCGCCGCAATTCCGCTCGCGCACCGGCTCGGACTTCCCTCGGCCGAACCGGCACAACGGGTTCGCAACCCGCTCGGCGGACATCCGGCCCAGACGTCGAACTTGGCACCGGCGTAAGACGGCATGACTGTCGTTGAGGCTTAAGCTCGTGTGTCCGGTAGCGCCATTGCGTCCAGGGGGCGCAAGGCTGCACCGAGCGCAACACCCGCCCAGGGAAACGTCGCGCGTCTGATCTGTTGGATCCATGGCGCAATGACCAGGTCGCGGATCTTGTCGTCGCGTTCCTGCGACATGCGCTCGACCACCGCATCCAAGACGTTATTGGGCAAGGCGCCGCCAAGGAGGATGGCACCCGGCGCTATAAAGCCTGAAACAGCGAGCACTGCCTCGTGCAGATGGCGGGCGGCGGTCGCGAGCCAGCTGTCCTCGTCGGCTGAGCCAGCTTCCAGCGACGGCAACGTTGCAACATCGTTCAGACTGGCTCCGTCGATCCCGGAGCGCATTTCGCCGATTTGTCCGGCGCGTCCATGGATGCCCCGGAACACCCTGCCCCCTATCAGGAGACCTGCACGAACCGTGTAATCGGTAAGGATCATGACCATCCCGCCCTCGGGGTCTCCGATACCCAGCGCGCGTTCGGCTTCGATTGCTGCCTCGGTGTCATCGAGGAAGAAAAGCGCCTCGCTCTCTCCGGCCAGAACGGTTTCTATCTCTTGGCGAGCCAAGAAAGTGTCGGGCGACGTTGCGATACCGCAGCCGACAAGCTTGGAAGGACCCGCGGTTCGGCGAAGATCGGCGACCGCGGCGACAAGATCGTCGCGCGTCGCGAAAGCTTCCTGGCCAACGACCTCGCCCGCGAAATCCACCAAGGCGACATCACCATTGAGCTTGCCGATACGGACGCCGAGTGAGTAGCGAGCTTCGGCACGCAATCCGAATTCGGCGGCAGTGTAGTGTGCGGTCGTGGAGCGCTTGCGTTCGGTGACGAGTCCCGCCAGCCCAAGGCGGCGGACAATTCCAGTGATGGCCGGTTCTGTTAGGCCAAGCTCCCTGGAAAGCTCCTGACGTGTCAGCGCACCACGGCGCCGTAGCAACCTCAGGGTCGTTCGTGAATTGTGCTCGGCAATATCGACTGGACTGATGCCGGGACGATCATCGTGTCGGGACCGCTGCCTGGCTACGCCGGAGATCGAATGGCGTCGAAGTGTTTTCAAGCAAGCGATATCCCATAAGCTGCAGCTACGCTGGCGATAGATCACGCGCAACCGACAAACCTATCGCGCAATTTTCCAACTGCATCAAGAACCTGGCGCCTGGTAGACCGGAATTTGGCGCCAGCGGCACTCAGGCGGTCGCACCAGGGGCGCGATGGGCTGTCTGTCGCAATACTGCGACAGTTGGCGCCCTGCAATCTTTTCTATCACCTCCTGCGTCCCCGGGCCTGGAATTGCCAAAGCGACGCCTTTGCGCCAAATTGGTCTCACAATTGGTTGGAGGAGCCAATGGGTGAACTCGCTGCGCATGCGGAGCACGTCTACACGTGTACCCAGAGGGATTCGGCGGCAGCCAACTCATCCATCGTCGCGTCCTGGCGGCGGTGCATTGCCATGCACAGGCTCGCCCCGGAGCAAATGCGCGCGCCGCTTCGACTTTCCGAACAGGAGCTGAAAAAGGCTCGGGAAGCCTCCGGGAAACTCATTGCCGACGCGTCTGCCGAACTCGATCGTTTGTTTGCGACGGTGGGCAAGAGCGGTTGTTGCCTCATATTGACCGATCACAACGGCGTGGCGCTCGAACGCCGCGGTGTGGCTGGCGATGATAAGCATTTTCATGAATTGGGCCTGTGGACCGGCTCCGTTTGGACCGAAGCGAGCATTGGCACCAATGGCATCGGGACCGCGATTGCCGACGAGCGTTCAGTGACGATCTTGCGAGATCAGCACTTCTTTAGTTCGAATATCAATCTGAGTTGCACGACGGCGCCGATCAGGGATCATCGTGGCCAACTGGCCGCCGCGCTCGACATATCGACGTGTCGCGACGAGGTGAACGAGGGCACGTTGGGAATCCTCGGTCAGATGGTTCGTGACGCGGCCCTGCGCATTGAAATCAATCTCTTCAGAAGCGCCTTTGCCGGAGCCCGCTTCGTCATGGTACCTGCCGCCAGCAACCCAACGGCAGCGCTGCTCGCTGTCAACCGACATGATCTCGTCCTCGGCGCTACCCGCGCCGCACGGCTGGCCCTGCAGCTTGATGATCGGCGTATTTCGGTGGGGCTGCCCGCCGCCGATGCCCTTCAGGAGCAGAGCATTGCCGCAGACGAGGATCTTGTTGAGGCAGAACGGGCAGCCTTGGTGCGCGCCCTTTCGCGCTCAAGCGGAAATGTGTCTCAGGCTGCCGTTGCACTCGGCATGAGCCGGGCAACGCTGCACAGGAAGATGAAGCGGCTCAATCTGCATTGACAGCCTTGGCGCTGGCTTGTCGCACGGGTGCGACACTGTGCACTGCGGTATTCTCCAGGGTAACTTTCTCCCGTTGTAAAACGCGCGCAGTTTCCTCTCACCGGTTCGCTCCGAACCTGGCCCTTTCAAGGAGGAGGATCAAATGCTGCATCAGAAGATCGTCGAGTCGCCGTTCAAGACGAGATATGGCAACTTCATCGGCGGAGAATGGCGCGAGCCGATCGAGGGGCGCTACTTCGACAACATCACGCCCGTTACCGGAGGAAAGCTTTGCGAGGTGGCCCGCTCCAGTGAACTGGATGTCAATGCCGCACTTGATGCTGCACACGCCGCCAGGGAGAAATGGGGCAGGACGTCGGTCGCCGAGCGGTCCAATATTCTGATGAAGATCGCCCAACGCATGGAGGATAAGCTAGAGCTCCTCGCGCAAGCCGAAACATGGGACAACGGCAAGCCGATCCGCGAGACGATGGCTGCTGACATCCCTCTGGCGATCGACCATTTCCGCTACTTCGCCTCCTGCATTCGCGCGCAGGAAGGTTCTATCGGCGAGATTGACCACGATACCGTAGCTTATCACTTCCACGAGCCGCTCGGTGTTGTCGGCCAGATCATCCCCTGGAACTTCCCGATCTTGATGGCGGCATGGAAGCTTGCTCCCGCACTGGCCGCCGGCAATTGCGTCGTGATCAAGCCGGCGGAGCAGACCCCGGCGTCATTGCTGGTCTGGGCCGAACTCGTCGGTGATCTGTTGCCGCCGGGTGTCCTCAATATCGTCAACGGTTTCGGTCTTGAAGCCGGCAAACCCCTGGCGTCCAGCCCGCGGATCGCCAAGATTGCCTTTACTGGCGAAACGACGACCGGTCGTTTGATCATGCAGTATGCCAGCCAGAACCTCATCCCGGTGACGCTTGAACTCGGCGGCAAGTCACCGAACATCTTCTTTGCTGACGTCATGACCGAGGATGACGACTTCCTGGACAAGGCGCTGGAGGGCTTCGCCATGTTTGCGCTGAACCAGGGCGAGGTCTGCACATGCCCCAGCCGTGCACTTATCCAGGAATCGATCTACGACCGGTTCATGGAAAGGGCGGTCAAGCGTGTCGAAGCCATCAAGCAAGGCAATCCTCTCGACGCGGCAACGATGATTGGCGCTCAGGCATCGAACGAGCAGCTGGAGAAGATCCTCGCCTATCTCGACATCGGCAAGCAGGAGGGCGCTGAAGTGCTGGCGGGCGGCACGCGCAATGATCTCGGCGGCGAGCTCGCCAACGGCTACTACGTCAAGCCAACGATCTTCAAGGGCCACAACAAGATGCGGATCTTCCAGGAAGAGATCTTCGGGCCGGTCGTGTCCGTAGTCACCTTCAAGGATGAAAAGGAAGCACTCGAGATCGCCAACGACACGCTCTACGGTCTCGGCGCCGGCGTCTGGAGCCGCGACGCCAACCGCTGCTACCACTTCGGTCGCGACATCCAGGCCGGTCGTGTATGGACGAATTGCTACCATGCCTATCCGGCGCATGCAGCCTTTGGCGGCTACAAGCAGTCGGGCATCGGTCGTGAAACCCACAAGATGATGCTCGACCATTATCAGCAGACGAAAAACATGCTCGTGAGCTACAGCCCAAAGGCCCTCGGCTTCTTCTGAGAGCAGTCGTTTGCGCGCGATCAACGGTTCGCTCCCATAACGGGAGCGGGCCGCTTCAGGAGAGATGGTGATGGAAACAACGAATAATGCCCAGCCACGCGTGACCGCAACAGACAGTGCGATCGCACTCATCGCGGAGATCAGGAAAGATCATCCGGACATACTCTTTCATCAATCTGGCGGCTGTTGCGACGGCTCATCGCCGATGTGCTATCCGGCTGATGATTTCATTGTTGGCGACAAGGACGTCAAGCTCGGCGAGATCGCAGGCGTCCCTGTCTATATCAGCGCCAGTCAATTCGAGGCCTGGAAGCACACACAACTGATCATCGACGTGGTGCCGGGGCGCGGCGGCATGTTCTCGCTCGAAAACGGCCGAGAAAAGCGCTTCCTTACCCGTTCCCGCATGCTTGCGCCGGGCCGTGACCAAGAGGGTTGGCGCGACAAGTAGGGCGAGGCAAAAAGGCAGCAGACAACGCAAGCCTGCCTGTGCAACGCGGGCCGAGCGACGGATGTTGTAAAAAGTTTGGGTTCCGACTTGATATTTGGCGGCAACGATGCCATTTAGCGCTCACCACCCGTATCGATAGCCTGCAGACATGTCCTCTGGATGTGTCGCGTTCGCTGTCCGGGACAGAAAAGGCGCTCCCCGAAAGGGTTGAGCGCCTTTTTCTCTTTGACATCTGCTGTTGCTCGCCCGAAACAGCGTACGATGCGGCACGAGGAGAAACTGTAGATGAACGATAACGTCATTCAATTCCAACGTCGCAAGCCGCCGCGGCCAGGCCTTCGCAAGCTCGCGATTGCAGTGGCGATTCTTGCGTTGTTCCTAGCGGCATGGGCTTATTTTACTTTTTTCAGCGCCCCGGTCTGACGTCTGTTCCTCCGGCGCAAAGGCGTGCGGCTGACCGCGGCAGGTCCAGCGCGTTCTGATAAAGCTCTCCCATTCAGACTTTCATCTCCGACGAACCGCGCTACTCTGTGAACGGAACGGCATGCAAAACCCGTTCTGAATGCAGAGTTTCGCCGGAAGTGTCGTAGCATGAGAAACGTACGTGTCGCGAAATGAGAGATTCCGATGAAAATGCCCGAAATCGACAATGTCGACCGAAAGATTCTCAGACTGCTTCAAAGTGAGGGCAGTCTCAGCCACGCCGCGTTGGCCGAGCGGGTCGGGGCATCGAGCGCCTCATGCTGGCGGCGCATCAAGGCGCTGGAGGCAGCTGGCATGCTTGGGCCGACTGTGCGGCTAGTCAGCCCCGAGGCCGTTGGTCGTGGTCTGACCGTGTTTTGCCAAGTGCGGATGAAGGCACATGATCCGGTCGCGAGAAGTGAGTTCGAGCGCTTCGTGGAAAGTCACGAGGAGGTGCTCGAATGCTATTCGATGTCGGGCGATTGGGACTATCTGCTGCGGGTCGCCGTCGCCGATGTTCAGGACTATGAACGGCTGCTTATGCAAGGGATTCTGACACACCACGCAGTATCGACATCCTCGTCGCATTTCGCCTTGAAGCGGGTCAAGTACTCGACGTCGGTGCCGGTGTGAGCGGCGTATCTTACAAGGTGTCGATGTCTTGCGTTACCTCAGTCGTGTTTCCTCAACTGAAATCCCCGGACCTTGGTCCTAGGCTAGCCGGACAAACGTCCTGCCGCCATCGAGGAAAGGTCTGAAAATGGCGATTGCGAATTGACGATCCGGTCGAGCCATGGGCAAATTCCAGGCAGGAATCTTGGAATGCATAGGAATGACGATACTCGCACGTCGAAAATTTGTTGCGGCCCTGTGCTGCACATCAATCGCGCTATCGCTGGTGGCGATGCCGTACAAGATCGTGGTCTCAGGCGCCTCGCTTAGGCTTGATCTCCAGACTGCCGAGGCCGCCAAAGGCGGCAACGGCAATGGTGGCGGCAACGGCAATGGAAACGGCGGAGGCAATAGTGGCGGCGGCAACGGCAATGGAAGCGGCGGAGGCAATAGTGGCGGCGGCAATGGCAATGGCAATGGCAACGGTGGAGGAAGCAGCAACAGTGGAGGAAATGCCCACGGCAACGGGAATAGCGGCGGCAGATCGAGCAGCGGCACCACAACCGGCAGTGGCTCGACGACTGATCCCGACGATGAAGACAGCTCAGCGATGGAAGTTCGTCACCGGGATGGCATGAGCGAAGTTATAAGGAATGGCCGTTACATCATGAAAGACGCCAGGGGGCGCACGATTGTCAACCGGCGCGCGACCTCAGCGGATGAAACGCGCCTCGAATCCTTTTCTCATTGATCCTCGCGCCCGTCGATGGCATCTCGCAGTGCCATCGCCGCTTCCGTTCGGTTGGCGACACCAAGCTTGGCCATGATCTGGGTCATGTGATGTTTTATGGTCTTTTCGTGAAGATCGAGCTTGCGTGCGACATGCTTGTTGCTCAAACCGGACGCGACGAGTTGCAGGACCTGTTGTTCACGCGGGGTCAGTGCCACAATAGCCGAGGATCGCCTGGGAGCGGGCGAAGAGCGACTGGAAAGCAGCCGTGCTGATAGCGCCGGGGCGACATAGCTTTCGCCGGCCGCCACGCTACGGATGATTTCGGCAAGTGCCCTGGAGCCGACGCCCTTTAACACATACCCTTTTGCACCGCTGTTTAATGCAGCCGTAACGTCGTCGCTGGATTCGGAAACCGTGAGCATGACAATCTTCTGTAAGGGTACTGTTTCCAGAATTGGAGCGATCGCGTTCAAACCGCCGCCAGGCATGGAAATGTCCATAAGCAGGACATCCGGCTGCAGATTCTCAGCCACGTTGATCGCATCGTCCTTCGTGCTTCCTTCCGCGACGATTTGAAATCCGTCGATCTCCGAAAGGCTGCGAGTTACCCCCTCCCTGAATAACGGGTGGTCATCGATCACCGCGACGCGAATTGCTGTTGTCATGCCTGGGTAATCTCCTCGTTGCTGAGCGACATGCTGACAATGGTGCCTTGTGCGGACGATTGGAGATGGAAGGTCCCCCCAAGGCTCTCGATCCGCTCTCTGAGACCCGCAAGGCCGAGGCTGGCGGGCCCGACGTCATCGGGATTAAAACCGGAACCGCCGTCAGAAACCTCAATGCTGATGCGGTCACCTTCCATGCGATGCACCACGCGTTGTTCTATGCCGCCGCCGTGGCGGTAGCCGTTGTTCAACCCTTCCTGCACGAAGCGGTAGATACAGATCTTTGCGGAGGGCGAGAGATGCTCGGGCGCTTCTGCTATCGATAAATCAACGCGTGATCCGGTTCGCTGTTCATGCGCACGGACGCCGCGCTCCAATATCTCTGGCAGGCTCGCTGCCTCGATCTGCGGCAACACGAGGCCGTTGCAGATCGTCCTGATCTCATGCATGGCCTCGTCGAGGCTTGCCTTGATGGCTGCAATTTCGCGTTCGCGTAATGTCGCGGGCGTCGCAGGATCGACCAGCATATTGCTGTCCAGGCGCAGCGAAGCAAACGCGACCAGTTGCGCCGGTCCATCATGAAGGTCGGCGCCAATGCGCCGCAGGTGGCTCTCGTTGAGCGCCGCGGCGCGCTGAGACGCGCGTTGGACGCGCGCCCGCAGCGCCTGATTTTGCGACAATAGTGCGGAAAGATCATCAATGCGGCGTCTCAGAGCGCGCCGCTGCTCTTCGATGGTCCTGCTGCCTCTCAAGACGATGGCCGACAGAACGATGAAAAAGGCGAGCGTGAACGCCGCAACGGCCATCCAGCTATGCAAGCGCGCCCGATTGAGGCTGCGCTGGAAATCGTTGGCTACTTCATAGAATTCGGAGACGGCGACGACCTGCCCCGACCATGGCTGCAGAACAGGATTGTAGATTTCAAGCAGAGGCTTGTCGCTGGCCCGCTCGGCCTGATCCTCCGGGTCTTCCAGGCGATCGAATTGGGCGACCATCTTGCCGGAAAAAGCCGTCCTGAGATCGTCGCTTAGTTCGAAGCGCTTTCCTTGCATGCTTTTGTCGTTCGAGTAAAGAACGGTGCCGTCCGCGCGCCAAAGCCTAAACGACATCAGGCGGTTTCCAAGTGCGCCCTGCCCGAGGGTCTCGTCGAGTGCGCGGGAGACAGTATCGTCGAGCTCCTGGCCCGCGAGCATGTCAGGCAGGAGGGGCGCGATCACGCTGTCGACATAGAGGGCCGTCGACGCCGCGGAATTACGGGTGACCGCGTCCTCGATTAGACTGCTCACGAACGCGCCGACGAAAGCCATCGCCACCAGCGATACGACACCTCCGGTGAGCAGAAACTGCTTGGTAAGCGATTGCGAATTCCATCGTCTTATGAGTTCACGGGGCCGCACGAGATATCTCGGATCGACCGCCCAGCGGCGGCTCTTCAGTTCATTGAAATTGCAGAATTACCGCCTTCCTCGGAGGGGTCAAACAATATCGCGTCACAGCGAGTGGTTTTCAGACCTTTGGTCTGTGACGGATCAGACCTAGGTCCTAGATGGCTGAGCAATGGTCTGAGCGCCGTGGAACTGATGCCGAACGCAAGCTAACGTCGTTGTTGATTTGGAACGCGGGGTGACCGCGCCAGGCCGGAAAGCTGGCTTCGAGCCCGCCCCGCTCTCCGTCATGCTTTCCGGCCGAAGGAACAACGCATTGCGAAGTGGCATTGAGCCAGGAGGTTAATATGAGCATTTCCACTATTCTTGGACGCAGCCTTATTGCGCTAACAATTGCAGTTGCGCCGTTGGCAGGCGCCGCAATGGGCTTGCCCAATATCGCCTATGCGAAGGGCGGTAACGGCAACGGCAATTCCGGGGGTGGCAGTGGAAACGGGAATGGAGGCGGCAACGGCAGTGGCGGAAGCCATGCCGGCGGCAACTCCAACCACGGAAAATCGAGCGCTGCTGGTACCCATGGAAAGAGCAAGGATCGCGACAGCAGCCAGCGCCCCACGTTGAGGTCGTTGTTCACGCATGAGAAGAAGTCTGGAGCAGCAACAAAGACCAAGGTCACGTCGACCAGTGCGAAAGCTCCGAAGTCCGATTTTGCCGGAATGAGTTCGCTCAACAGAAACTACCACGCCTACATGCATTCCAACGATCCGCGAATGGCGGCGGTTTCGGCCTACGTGATGGCCTATGCCGAGTTCGAGGCCGAGAACGGGCCCGACGCCATTCCTACAGACCCGGCTCTTGGCGACGAAGCGCTGCGCGACGCGCTTTCGGGCTTCACCAAGGATGGCGTTGTGACGGACGCAGCTCTTGCACGCGCGAAGGACATCTTGGGTGTCGGCCCAGCCGTCGGCAAGATTGATCAAATTAGAGATACTCTTCCCGTCAAAGTACCTGTGTCCGATCCCGATGCCAGCGAGCCGGTTGAAAACGAGGCGCCAGCGGCCGTGATCGTCGTGCAGCCCTGAGGCTTACGAAATGCAAGGTCATCGCGGGATGCACTCACATGAGGAGCCCCGCGGTGGCCTGCTACCTACGCCTGCTATGAACCATCTTGCTGCCTAAGACATTTGTGGGCCGATTGCGCCTCCGGTTCATAAGCCAACTGACGTCGTTTTACGTCGTTACCACCCCGTGTCGTCGCAATCCGAGGACAACTAGGTCACGGTAGCTGCCACCTGCTAGGCTCTTCCAAACTCCCACAATTGCACTAGGCTCCTCGTCAAGGCGCTGAGGAGCGCTCTGCTGCGCGCCTGCCACCATGCAGGCGACACCAGGCATCCGCGAAGGGTTTGCCGAATCTCCCGAATCGAGTTAGTTCTGTAACTACGCAAAAAGGGCGAATTATCGTCCCAGGGCGAAACAACAACCGCATCAACCTTTCACGAACGATATCGGCGCTTAGGCTATTGAAACGAACTGAGGAAAGAATCGTGAACCGGCACTTAAGCAGCCTCGACTTCATGCAGAGCTTTTCCACCAAATTGGAACTCGCGCTGCAAAATCTCTCGATGGCGCAATATCCACCCGATGCGCGCCGCGAGATGCGGAAATTCTCCTCATCGGAAGTCGCAGCGCTCCTGGATGTCTCGGAAGCCTATATCAGGCAGATCGTTCTGAAGGACAAAGGTCTGTCGCCCGAGACGACGTCAAATGGCCGTCGCATGTATACGCTCGAGCAGATCCTCGAGCTTCGCCTGATGCTGGCTGAAAAGGGGCGCAAGAAATGGATGAACCCGCGCCGTGTCGAGGACGAGGAATGCCAGATCATTGCGGTCACCAACTTCAAGGGCGGCTCCAGCAAGACATCCACGACCATCCATCTCGGTCACTACCTGGCACTCAAGGGCTACCGGGTGTTGGCGGTCGATCTTGATCCGCAGGCATCACTTACCAGTTTGCACGGTACCCTTCCTGATTTCGATCCTCGGGAAGACGAAACGCTCTATGCTGCCATCCGCTTCTTAGATCCCAAGCCGACGAAGTCGCTCGTCCACAACACGCATATTGCCGGCTTTGACGTGATCTGCGCGGGTCTCGATCTGACGGAGTTTGAAACAGCGGTCGCTCTCGAGATGCGTAAGAACGGCGGCACGAGCTTCCTCCTGCGGGTCTCGCAGGCGCTCGAACAGGTCGCCGACAACTACGATGTCATTCTTATGGATTCGGCGCCTTCGCTGAACTTCCTGACGCTTTCGTCGCTGACCGCCGCCACCGGCGTCGTCATACCGGTTCCCGCCCACATGCTCGATGTCGATTCAACTGGGAAATTCCTCGAACTTGCCTCGTCATACATGCAGATATTGAGCGAGATGGGAACCTCGGCGCAGTGGGATTTCGCGAAGTTCCTGGTGACGAAGTTCGAGGCCAACGATCACCCGCAGGCCAATATGACCGCCTTGATGCGACAGGTTTTCGGTGAAGACCTGTTGCTGAACATGGTGGCGAAATCAACTGCGGTTGCCGACGCCCTGACATGGAAGCAGAGTCTCTACGAGGTGCAGCGCTCCCGGTTCTCGGCACCGAAAACCTACGACCGTGCGATGGAGTCGATCAACGCGGCCAATGCTGAGATCGAGAAGTTGCTCTGGGCAGCATGGGGGCGCGAATGAGCCGCAAAGATTCCCGTGGCATGTTTGCCAATGTTCTTGGCCAGCTTGAACAACCGACCGCTGCGCCGGTCGCCAAGCCGACGACGTCTCCGCACCTTCTCAAGGTCGCTGCAGGCGTCAGGCAGATACAAGAAAAGGGCGAGGTGCTCGACAGGCTTCTCAAGGACGGCGACCACATCGTTGAGGTAGACCCCGATGACGTTGCGCCGTCCACCATCCCGGACCGCTTCGACGGCGCCTATGACGAGGCGGCGATCGAAGAGATTGCGACATCCATCAGGGAGCGCGGGCAGATTGTCCCCGGCTTGATCAGGCCGCACAAAGGCGATGGGCTGCCCTACCAGATCGTGTTCGGTCGGCGGCGATTGGCGGCAGTCAAGGCGCTTGGACTGAAGTTCCGTGCCATTGTGCGGGAACTTAGTGACGAAGAGGCAATCGTCTTCCAGGGCGAAGAGAACGCAAATCGCAATGATCTGTCGTTCATCGAGAAGTGTGCATTCGCATTGTCGCAAGAACAGGCCGGATATCGGCGTGACGTGATCTGCGCATCGCTGGCAACAGGAAAGTCGCACGTGTCGGAGATGCTGAGGATCGCAACCGCGATCCCACGAGATGTACTGCTTGCGATTGGCTCCTCGCCGGAGATCGGCCGCCGCCGCTGGATCGACTTCGCCGATGCCTTTGCCACGCGCCAAGACGGTGCGACACGCATCAGGCAATCACTGGGTGAGGACAAGGCCGGAACCGGAAAGGATCGCTTTGCGATCGCTCTTGGCGCGCTCAAGGCTGAAGCGGCGCCGACGGTTGCGCAGTCTGCCGTGACGGAAATACGAGCAAATGGCTTTCTTCTGGCGACTGTCAGCTACGCGAAGACGGGCGCCAAGATCAGCTTTACCAAGGCTGTTCCGGCGAGTTTCGTCGATTTCTTGAATGATCGTATGGAAGCGCTTCACAGCGAATTCGTGCAGTCGACACAACGCAGCAGCAAAGGATAACACCGCAAAAGAAAAAAGCTCCCGAACGTTGCCGTCACGGAAGCCCTTCTCATAGGTTAGCAGCTAGAGAATCGCATTTCCGGGAATCGCTGTCAAGAGTTGGCACCAGTCTGGTGGGCCTATTTCTTTTGCCTTCGACAAGGTGAAGGTGATGGAATCAGGAAATGTGACGACGCCCTTTGGGCGGCGTTCAATGACGCTTGGCATGCTCGCCAGCCAGAAGGCGGCGAGCGAGCTTCAGGCCGATCAATCGGTCGACAAGTGGAAAGTCTACAGGTCATTGTGTGCAGCCAAGCCTATGCTTGGCGTGACGGATCGCGCTCTTGCAGTCCTGAATGCGCTGCTCAGTTTCTATCCGAAGAATGTCCTATCGGAAGAAAATGGTCTTGTTGTCTTTCCATCGAACGAGCAGCTTTCGCTGCGTTCGCACGGCATGGCCGAACAGACGATCCGTCGCCACCTGGCGGTGCTGGTAGACGCCGGACTGATCATCCGCAAAGACAGTCCAAACGGCAAACGCTATGCCCGTAGGGCCAGGCAAGGCGAGATCGGAGAGGCGTTTGGCTTTTCATTGGCGCCGTTGATCGTACGCTGCGAGGAAATCGAACGCTTGGCAGCGGAGGTGGCGGCGGAACGGCTTCACCTGCAGCGTTTGCGCGAGCAGTTCAGCCTTTGTCGCCGGGATGTTGCGAAGCTGATTGAGACCGCGATGGAAGAAGACCTGGCGGGCGATTGGGAAACTGCGTTCAGCTACTTCAGGGAACTGGTCGATACCATACCGCGCACGCCGACGGCCGATCAGATTGCAACGGCGCTTGAAGAAATGACGACGCTGCGCGACGACATCACTAACAGATTGGAAACACTGCTAAAAACAAGAAATACGAGCGGCAATCCCGCTCAAAATGAGCGTCACATACATAATTCAAACCCCGACTCTATTTTTGACCTTGAACCAGCTTTAGAAACAAAGCAGGGGGAAAACTCGGCATTCAAGATTGAGCCTCACACCGTTGCGCTGGGGCAAAAGCAAGAGCGTGATGATCGAGGTGCGGCCCGGCCGCAAAACAGTGCAAGAGACGACGGCTCGGGCCTGAAGTCCTTCCCGCTCGGTCTCGTGCTGCAGGCTTGCCCCGACATGGTGAGCTACGGGCCTGGTGGCAAGATTGCCAATTGGCGGGACATGATGGCCGCGGCGGTCGTTGTCCGCGGGATGCTGGCTGTCAGCGCGTCGGCCTATGAGGAGGCAGCCACGACGATGGGACCGGAGAATGCAGCAACAGTGATGGCATGCATCCTTGAGCGCGGCGGCCACATCAACTCGGCGGGCGGTTATCTCAGAGATCTGACACGTCGCGCGGAAAAAGGCGAATTCTCGGTCGGGCCGATGTTGATGTCGCTTGTGCGCGCGCGAGGTGGCGGAACGAGAAGGGCTGGGTAGCGGCACATGCGGATGGGCAACAACGGAAACGGGCCGAGGGTCGTGTGTCATCGATCCGGGCCGGAACCGCGGCATTGCAGATATCGCAGAAGGTTCGTGGTTTGGTGATCGGTCGCCTAATCAGGTAACGCGAAACGGTAGCGGCAGCGGAGCTGGCACATCCAGCGAGGTTTCAATTGGGAACATCATGCCTGCTAGGCGTCGTTGGCCCAGATGACCTGGGCTCGCGCCACACCCTGGTCGGCATTGGCTATGGGTGACAGCCCGAGATTCGTTGCGTCCGCCAGGATCGCTGCCAAAAGAGGACTTTCGTTCCGGCACGTGCCGCCGGTCCGCAGATTGGTGAATGTGCCGAGGAAACCAGTGTGCTCGACAACCTCGTTGAGCAATTCGGTAATGCGAATTCTCGGTATCATTGCGTCTGCTTGATTGGGCCAGGACTTCACCTTCGCCGGAGATGACGGCCTTCACGGGTGTAATGCTCAGACGGATGAGATTGGCAAGCCAGCGCGCATGCACCTTGGTCCAGGGTCTCAAGCCGGGATATATACGACCATGGCGAAGGAGAAACGCCTGAAGATGCTGTCGCTTCTCACGCAAATCCTGCATGGCAGCTTCGCGCGCCCGAACAAGATCGCGAACAGCTTCATGGCCAGAGTCAGGGACCCAGATTGCCGTAAGTTCTCCGGCACGATGGAGCCGGGCCAGTGTCAAAGCATCACGACGGTTGGTCTTGACGCGTTCACCTGCCTTCTTGGGAATGAGGGACGGCGCGATAACGGCGCACTCATGTCCAAGGTCCGTGATCTGGCGATGTAGCCCATATCCTGTCGGGCCAGCCTCATAACAAAACGAAAGCTTGGCATATTTCCGGCTCAACTTTTCTATCAAACGCCGCACCGAATCGGGGCTGCTGTCGATATCACCCATAAATCGCACGTCACCAAGGCGCCCATCCTCAGCCAAGGCGACCGAGATTTTTAGCTTCGACGTATCAAGACCAACAAATACACAAGTGTTTGCTTGCATGCCTTTGCTCCTATCCGCGCTTGAGAGAGGCCGTGCGGTCGCAAGCCTCAACCACTTAAACTTTCACGCGAAGGTCAATCGATGCAATGAACATACGGTCTGCCAGACGTCCTGATCGAGAATGAGCACCGCATGCGCGCCGTCATCGGCTCCGGCTGATCTCGGCGAGGATGAGGCCCGCGCCCTTTCCCTTCCGCGGGCAGACGGCCCCAAAGATGTGGGCCCGCATTTGCTCTTCTACGTTTTGAGAGTAGAATTCGCGTTAGGGCAGAATGGAGCGCCAAAGCCCACTTTTGGGGGGGTAGATCGATGTATATTTCCCACGACGCGTCGCATGTGCGCCAGCGAGAGGCGAGCCTCGCCCGGGAAAACCGAGCCGAGATCGTCAGAGCGCTAAATCAGCAACAAGTTACCCGTCGCGAATTGCTGCGCTGGGGTATTTTCACAGCGAGCGGATATCTCGCCTGCAAAAACGGCCTCAGTCCTTTTGCCAAGAGCGCTTACGCCGCCGTTCCGACCGGCGCGCCGCGGACACCGCTGTTCGGCATCAGGAAATTCTCCCAGCGGCTGAGCCGGCTACATCTGCCCAAGCCGCTGCCAATGGTCCGGACGCCCGACGGCCATGCCGCCTTTCCCGCC
Organism: Rhizobium sp. BK060; assembly: GCF_014193145.1. NCBI lineage: Bacteria > Pseudomonadati > Pseudomonadota > Alphaproteobacteria > Hyphomicrobiales > Rhizobiaceae > Rhizobium > Rhizobium sp. BK060. Next base: position 244,799 of record NZ_JACHYW010000001.1, on the reverse strand, counting down.
CGCCTGGGCGAGCGGCCGGCAAAGCGCCTGTCCTACCACACCGACTTTTCGGCCGATCCGACGAACCCGGCATTTGTTAATCCGCTGACACACCGTGGGCCGATTGAAGGCCGCCCGCCCGGCGAGATCTTCGCACATCAGCGCTGGGACGAGTTTTTTCCAAAGGTCGGCTACATACTCAGGCTCGGCCAGATTACCCAAAGCGGAACCGGCGGATTCCTCCACGACGATTTTCCGCACCAGCAGCCAAACAGCGTCTGGACCTATGGCGATGGCAGGGCTGCCGAGTGCACGCTGCCCCCGTTCCTGATCAAGGGCCGGTACGGCGAACCCATCATCACCCGCGTCTACAACGACCTGCCCGTCGACCGGGCCCAAAACAACGGCTTCGGGCGCAACGAAACCCAGCTTCATTTCCACAACGCGCACAATGGCGCTGAGAGTGATGGTGCCGCGAATGTGCATCATTTCCCCGGCACGTTCTACGATTACCGCTGGAGCACGACGCTTGCCCGGCGCGACAAGATCAACACGCAGGCAACCGATCGACGGGCATCAGGACCGGACGACAACACCAGCCTTGTCAACGTCTCTGGAGATTTCCGCGAACTGCAGGGCAGCATGTTCGCGCATGATCACCGTTTCTTCTTCACGGCGGAGAACGTCTATAAAGGTAACCTTGGCGCTATCAACTACTATAGCGGCCCCGACCGTGGCAACGAGGCGTTGTCGGACGGCGTCAATCTACGGCTGCCGAGCGGCAAATTGCTGGGTTGGGGAAACGTCGATTTTGACGTCAATCTGATATTTTCCGATGCCGTATGCGACGCTGCGGGCCAGCTTTTCTTCGACATTTTCGACACTGACGGAATGCTCGGGGACGTGCCATTGGTCAATTTCGGCTATGCGCCATTCTTCGAAGTGCTGCCGCGAAAGTACCGTTTCCGCACCCTGAACGCGTGCGTGTCGCGATTCCTGAAACTCGCACTCGCGGATGCCAGGGGAAATGCCGTCCCCATCAAATTTATTGCCAATGATGGAAATCTTGTTGTCAACACCCTGACATTAAAGTCGCTTCCTTTGCAGGGGATCGCCGAACGCTACGACTTCGTCGCTGATTTTTCCGGTTTCCGCATTGGTGACAGAATACAGGTGGTCAATCTGATTCGTCACGAAGACGGTCGTGGTCCCAAGGAGGAGCTCAGCCTGGCCAACGCGCTGCGGGGCGTTTCCTCCGATCCGGTCGTCGGACCAATGCTTGAGTTTCGCGTGGTTGGCGCAGTCGAAAGCGTGGATGTCCCCGGTGTCATCCACCGCGCCACGGACCCGGACAGCAGTCAGGTTCCGCCCAAGTTGACTGAGCAGATTCCGATCGTCGCTCCGGTGCGCACAAGACTCGTCGAATTCGGCAGGTCGGGGAAGGGAGATGCCCGCGGGGTCAACGGATGCGTGCCCGATTGCGGCGAATTCGTCAGCTTTCCGTGGACCATTCGCGTCAACGGCGAGGCTTCCCACTCGATGAACGCCAACAGGATTTCCCTGCTCATCCCGAAGCCTGGCGAGGTTGAACATTGGACCTACAAGAACGGCGGCGGCGGGTGGGATCATCCCATTCACCTTCATTTCGAGGAGGGGATAACCATTTCGCGCAACGGAATGAAACTCGATGCGACCGAGAACCTGCAGAGGAAGGACGTCTGGAGGTTGGGCGAAGGCGGCAGCGTCACCTTCCAGGTTCAGTTTGGCGAATTCGGCGGCGCCTACGTCAACCATTGCCACAACACGGTGCATGAGGATTTCTCGATGCTGGCGCGGATTCAGCTGCTGACCGGTGTCGCTGGCACGCCTCAAGCTGCGGTGACCCCAACTCCCAATCCAACCCAGGACGGAGTGTTTTTCACCACACCGGAAATTCTGCCCGAAGGCGTGCCGAAAGGCTGGATCAACACGCAGTTGCAGGCGGCCGTCCAGGTCGGAAGCGTTGTGAACCCTTGATAGGGCGGTTATTCGAAGTGTTATTATACCGACGAGCGCCGTTTCCGGACTCTCATGGTTTCCCAAAATGGCGCGAATCTGAATCTGGAGGGGTCGATTCCGGCAGGGGCGAAATGACAGTGCGCCGGGAGACCGGCAAGGCGTAGATGGTGGAAGTCCGTCACGATGAAGGAGTAGCAAACCACATCGGCCCTGAGCCATGCGCAGCGGTCGGTCTGCCTGACGCACCGGAGTTGATTACGCGCGCGCTCGGGGCACCGGCATGGCGTTCCTCGAACTTAATTGCGAACGTCGCAATGCTGGCATCACCGCACCAGTGCGCGAAAATGCTTTTCTGATCGCGCTTCACTGATGGTCAGCATGCTGGAGACGATCGCAAACAGCGGCCATGACTTTCCGGTTCATTACGTCCATGGTGCCGAGAACGGGCGGGTCCATGCGACGATATCGCACGTACGCGACATCGCCAAAGATTGGAAGTCTTTTAGAACGGCAATCTTTTATGGCAATCCGCATGTTCGAGACGAGAGAGGCATTTACTTCGACCACGATGGCTACATCACTGTCGATTGACTGGCCGAGAATACACCGATCGCGGAAGCAGACTTTTACCTTTGCGGCCCAAGACCTTTCCTGGCCGCTTTTGTGAGCGGTCTCGCAAAGGCTGGGGTCCCGCAGGACAGGATCCACTACGAATCCTTCGGCCCGGCCGACGAACTCGAAGCCGCATAGGCATTCGAAACGGCGAAGCGGTCAGGAATGGCCGCTTCGCTAATTGATGCATCGTTTGAATATCTTTATGCCAGTGCCTACGATTTTCGTGAAGGATCTGCGAATGCGTCTGACCGTCTATTCCGACTACGCGTTGCGGCTCATGATTTATCTGGCGCTTAAAGGGGAGCGGCTGTCGACGATCGCAGAAGTCGCCGAAGCCTATGATATCTCCAAAGCGCATCTGATGAAGATCACCCATGAGCTCGGGCAGAAAGGTCTGATCGATACGGTGCGCGGTCGTCAGGGCGGCATGCGGCTAGCGCGTGGTGTCGAGCAGATCGGTGTCGGCGAGATCGTTCGGGCCTGCGAGCCTGATTTTGCGATCGTGCCTTGTATGGAAAACACCAGCGAGATTGTCTGTGTCGTGCAGCCTGCCTGCGTGTTGAAACGAGCGTTGGCCGCCGCCGCGGCTGCATTTCTCGATGTGCTCGATGGCTATACGCTGGCAGACCTTACCCGACCGTCGATGGCGTTGCGTCGTCTGCTTGCACTGCCGGAGCCGGACGCCCGCGCGGGACGGCCGGCATAACCGAAGGTGGTAGGCGATCGTTACGCCGGGCGGGCGTGAATGGGTTCCGCGCGGTGCCAGTTTTCCAGGATCCGACCATCGGTGTGGCTTTGCTTGGCCCAGCGGATGCCGTTCGCGATAACCTTGTGCACGGTCTTGTCGTGGTAGATCGGATAGGTCTCATGTCCAGGGCTGAAGAAGAAGATGCGGCCACGACCGCGCTGGAACGTGCAGCCGCTGCGGAAGACCTCGCCGCCGGAGTACCAGGAGATGAAGACGAGCTCGTCGGGCTGCGGGATGTCGAAAGGTTCGCCATACATTTCCGAGGCGTTGACCTCGAAATAGGGCGGCAGCCCCTGTGAAATCGGGTGCGCCGGATTGATCACCCAGACCCGCTCGAGATCGCCTTGCGGTGTTTCGCGCCAGGAGAGATTGGCGTTGGTGCCCATCAGCCGGCGAAACAGTTTCGAGTGATGGCCGGAATGCAGGACAAGAAGGCCCATCCCCCTGAGAACACGCTGCTGGATGCGGTCGATCAGGCCATCGCTCACTTCCTCATGCGCCATGTGCCCCCACCACAGCAGCACATCTGTGTCGTTGAGCAGGGAATCCGGCAGCCCTTGGTGCGGATCGTCGAGCGTGCCGCGGCGGATCTCGAATTCCGGGTGAGCAATGCCGGCTGCGATCGCACCGTCGATCCGATCAGGGTAGATTTCCTGAACCTCTTTGTGCAGCTGTTCGTGGCGGCCTTCGTTCCAGATGGTGACCTTGATTGACATGGGATCCTCGATGTTATGAAGCTTGGGCCGGACGGATGACGCGGCCGGCGGAATCAAACAGATGGCAGGCGGATGTATCGGCTGTGAGCGACACGCGGTCGCCCGGCCGCAGCGCGATGTCGCCTTCGGCGCGGACGACGATCGGCTGCTCTTGCGAGCCGACGGTCATGTAGGTTTCAACGCCGAGACGTTCGACAATGATAACCTCTGCCGAAAAGTCGCCCTGCCCGTCCGCTGCAATCTTCAGATGCTCCGGACGGATGCCAAGTGTCGCCTGGCCCTGCGGCACAATTCCGCCGGGATCGGGCAGGTCGAGCGACAGACCGAGCGCGCTTCGGGCATGAACCTTGCCGGCGATCGGTTTCGTGACCGTCACCGGAATGGTGTTCATCTTCGGAGAGCCGATGAAGGTCGCGACGAAGTCGTTGTCGGGCTGGTGGTAGAGGGTCATTGGCGCGCCCTGCTGGGCAACGACGCCTTTGTTGAGAACCACGATGCGGTCGGCCATCGTCATGGCCTCGACCTGATCATGCGTCACGTAGACGACAGTCGCCTTCAGCTCGCGATGCAGGCGCTGCAGCTCGGCACGCATCTGCACCCGCAATGCCGAATCGAGATTGGACAAAGGCTCATCGAAAAGGATCAGCGATGGCTTCTTGATGATGGCGCGACCAATGGCGACGCGCTGTCTCTGGCCGCCCGACAAGGCAGCGGGGCGGCGATCGAGATAGTCGGTGAGCTGCAGAATTTCGGCGACGGCTTCGACCTGGCGGCGGATTTCCGCCTCCGGAACCTTCTTCAGGCTGAGGGAGAAGCCGATATTCTCCGCAACCGTCATATGCGGATAAAGCGCGTAGGATTGGAACACCATGGCAATGCCGCGCTTGTCAGGGGGAACATCGTTGATGCGCTTGTCATTGAGGATGAGGTCGCCAGCATCGATGCCCTCAAGACCCGCGATCATGCGCAGCAAGGTGGACTTGCCGCAGCCCGAGGGGCCGACGAACACCGCGAACTCGCCGTCTTCCACAGTGATATCGACGCCCTTGATGACCTCCAATGCGCCGTAGAACTTGCGAACGTTCCTGAGATTGATCATCGTAAAACTCTTTCTGGTGTCAGCCTTTGACGCCGCCGGCAAATGTCTGCACGAGGAAGCGACGTGCAAAGCCGAAGGCGACGACGGCCGGCAGGAGGTAGATGAAGGCGAGCGCGGCAAGTAGACCATAGTCGATCTCGTTGATGCGCAGGAATGCGCGGAACAGGCCGAGCGGCAGCGTCTGCAGTTCCGGCGAGGAGAGGAAGATCAGCGGTAGCAGGAAATCACCCCAAGCCGACATGAAGGCAAATAGTCCGGCGGCCGCCAGTCCCGGCAGCGCCAGAGGGATGAGCACACGGCGAATGCGTTGCAGGAGTGTCGCGCCGTCCATCAGCGCCGCCTCTTCATAGTCGCGCGGCAGGCCGTCGAAGAAGGTCTTCATGATCCACAGCGCCAATGGCAACTGCATTGTCGCAAGCACGAGGATCAGTCCGAGATAGCCATCGATGAAACCGGTCCAGCGCATGATCGGCCTGGTGTATTCGCCAAAGATTGGTCGCAGGACGGCGCCTTCGGCATTGTTTAGCGTTAGAAGGAACTTATAAAGCGGAACGACGAGCGCCGTCGGCGGCAGGACGCGGATCAAGAGGATGGCGTAAAGGAACGGCAGCTTCCACCAGGCCCTGGTGCGCGACAGTGCGTAGCCGCCGAGGCCGGCCAGCACCATGACCAGCACGGTTGCGCTGCCGACCACGAAGAGCGAGTTGAACAGCCACTTGGCGCCGTCTTCCTTGGTGAAGACACGCAGGTAGTTGGCGAAGCTCCATTGCTCGGGCCAACGAAGGAACAGTTGAGCGTTGCCATCGAAGGACGCAAGAAGCACCCAGAAGAAGGGAACCGCGCAAAAGATCGAGATCAGTGACAGCGTTGCATAAGCAAGCAGGTCAGACCGGGTCTTGTTGGCATTGTCGCTCGGGGAAATCACAGCCATCTCAGACTTCCACCTTCATGGCTCTGACATAGCCAATACCGAGGACAAGCGAGATCAACAGGGCCACTACCGCCACAGCGGCGCCGTAGCCAAGTTGGAATGCCGTAAAGGACTGGTTGTAGATATAGATGCTGACCAATTCCGTCGCCCCGCCCGGGCCGCCGCGGGTCAGCGCGTAGACGAGACCAAAGACGGCGATGGTCGAGACGGCGGAGATCAGCATGTAGAGCAGGATCGTCGGCATCATCAACGGCAGGGTGATACGGCGAAACATCTGCGAGGGTGTTGCACCATCCATGCGGGCAGCCTCATAAATCTCGTTGGGGATCGTGCTGAGGCCGGCGGTCAAGAGGATCATCGCCGTGGCGATCCCACGCCAGGTGTTGACGATGATGATCATCGAAAGCGGAAAGACCTGTAGCCAGTCGGCCGGCGTTACGCCAAAGAAGCTGACGATGCGGCTGAGCGTCGCTTGCTCGCCTCCCGCCAGCATGGAGATCCACATGAAGCCGGCAACAACCTCCGGCGCGGCGTTCGGCAGAAGAATGATCGAGGAGAAGAGCCGCCGGAAGTGGATGCGACGACGAAGCGCCATCGCACAGACCAGGCCGAGCACGAACTGGCCGATCACCGCCGAGCCAACGACAAACAGGAAGGTGACGAGCAAGGCATTCCAGAATTTCGCGTCGTTCAGCAACCGTGCGTAGTTGCGAATGCCGACAAAGCGGGGACGAAGCGCGGCAGCGCCGGTCAGCGCTTCATTGGTGAAGCTCAGATAGACGGAGTAAAGCGCGGGATAGATCACGAAGGCCAGAAGCAGGGCAAGTGATGGCAACAGGATCAGAAGAAGCTGCCGTTCTGCGCGCCTTTCGTGGACGTTTCGGGCCATGGAAAGCTCTATAACTCGTTCGAACGGAAATCTGGAGACGTGGGCTTACCCACGTCTCCCTCGCGTTAGGGGTAAGCCACAGCTTACTTTACGACGTCGTCGCCCAGTGTTTCCTTGACGTAGTCGACAAGAATCTTCTGTGCGCCGGCGGCATCGGTTTCCTTGCGCAGCAGCGCTTCTGTAGCGCGCGCAACACCTTCCGAAACGGTACCGAAGCCGGAGGCCTGCTTGAGGAAGGTGCCGTTTCCTGCTGCGGCATGGATCGGAACGAGTTCCGTCAGCTTCTGGAAGTCGGCGTTTTTAGCCGCATCCTTGCTGGATGGAATGTTGCCGATACGGGCTGCATATGAGACTTGTGTCTCCACCGAGCCAATCTCTATCAGCGCCTTTTTGGCGAGTTCCACGTTGGCAGACTTCGAGTTGACGGCCCATGGCGCTGCCAGGTTGGCAAGGACATACTGACCACCGGTTTGGCCCGGAACGGTCCAAGTGCCGACGACCTTGGTCACCTCAGGAATCGGGTTCTTGCTTTCACGGCCCCAGTCGAAGATGTAGCACCAGGAACCGCAGGTGGTTGCGGCCAGCTTGCCGGCTGGGAACATCTGATACTTCGGCACGACCCAAGGCTCCGGTCCGAGCAACGGCTGCGTTGGCATCAGGTCATTGTCGATGAGCTGCTTGTAGACATCAAAGACATCCTTGATGCCCTCGCCGCGAAGATCGAGCTTGCCGTCGGCATCGACGAGCTGCGGCGTCTTGGAGCCAACGACCAAATGCTGGAAGCCCTCGTCGAAGGCCCCGCTTCCCCAGGAAACACCGGCCGGGAAGAGCAGACCATAGGCGCCGGTCTTCTTCTTGATTTCAGCGGCTCGATCGAGAAGGTCCTTCCAGCTCTTCGGCTGCTCGGTCGAGATACCAGCTTTGTCGAGAACGTCCTTGCGATAGTAGATTTCTTGGATGCCGAGCATGAACGGCATGACATAGGTTTCGCCGTCCGGGCTGACCGCCAGCTGCTTGGCGACATCATAGAAATTGGCATAGCCGTCCCATGCCTTGATTTCCTTGGTCACCGGCGCGAGGTAGCCAGCCTCGACCATGTCGGCGACGGCGGCCGTTGTCGGGATGGAAAAGAGGTCAGGCGCGTTGCCGGCGCCGAGCTCGGTCAACAGCTTCGTCAGATAGTCCTTGTCAGGCGCGGGGTATTCGACGACCTCGACGGTCACGCCGTATTTCTTCTCGATCTTCTCGACCGTCGACTTCATGGCGTCGATGCCGGCCTGACCATGATTGGCAATTCGGATTGTCTCAGCATGCGCCAGCGTCGAAACGGCGCTGAGCAAAATGGCGCACAGGCTACCAATGACCGTCTTCTTCAACGGAAGTCCTCCCTTTTTGGTTCGCGGCGCCCTCCAGCACCACAGCTGAAAATGTACACGCATTCCAATTGCTGGCAAGTTGGTTTTTGATCGGACTTTGTATGCATTGATAACTAATTGAATTTACGTCATTTAATAGACCTTGTCTTCATGGTGCCATTTGTGTAACCGTATACAAACTGCATACGGGAGGATTTTTCATGTCACGAAAATTGCGGCTTGGTGTCATTGGCGCAGGCCTGAAAGCGGCTGAGTATGCGGCAAGCTGGGCCCGCATGCCCGAGATCGAATTTGTCGCGCTTGCCGATACGACCCCTTCATCTCGCCAGCGTCTGATCGACGTATGCATTGCCGCTGGTGCGCCAGCGCCCCGAAGCTTCGATGATTGCCGAGAAATGCTGGCGTCTTGCCGGGGCGAGCTTGATATCGTCTATGTCTCCACGCCACATGCGTTTCACGGCGAGCAGGCAACGGCTGTCGCAGAAGCCGGGCTCGATCTCTTCCTCGAAAAGCCGATGGTGACGACGGTAGCGGAAGCCGAACGGCTGATCGCGGCACAGAAGAAGAGCGGTGTGACCATTGTGACCGCTTTCCAGGGCGGTCTCTCTCCCCTGGTGATCGATACGCGTATGCGGGCGCTTGCCAACGAGTTCGGCGATCTGATCGCCATATCGGGAATGATCTGGGAAAGCTGGTCCAGCAACTATGACGGTCACTGGAAGCAGCAGCCGGAGATATCGGGTGGCGGCTTCATGTTCGACACCGGCGCGCATATGATGAACACCGTGTGCCTGCTTGCCAATTCGGATTTCGAGAGTGTGTCGGCCTATATGAATAATCATGGCAAGAAGGTTGACATCGCCACGGCCGTTTCCGCCCGCCTCAAGAACGGCGCGCTGGCGACGCTGACGGCGGCCGGCGAAGGTCCTCCCGGCTGCGCCTCCTACATCACCTTCTTCTATTCAAGAGCGATCGTTCGCATCGACGCCTGGGGCGGCTGGCGGGAGATCAGCGTCGGCCGTACGTCGAAGCCGCGCGAAGAGGCGGAAATTCTCGACAATCCGATGAAAAACTTCCTCGCCATTCGCGCTGGGACGATGGAAAACACCGGCTCCGTTGAAATGGGCCTGCGATTCGCTAGGCTCTGGGATGCAATCAAGGAATCGGCTGCGGCGGACGGGATGCCCGTCAGGATTGCCGCACCATAGCGATGGCTGGAATGCTTGGATGAACAAGAGACGGATCACCTCGAAGGAACTGGCAAAGCTCGCCGGGGTGTCATCCGCCACGATATCACGGGCGTTCGCCCCCGATTCCAGAATCGGCAGCGCGACCCGCGACCGCATCCTGGCGGTCGCTCGCGAGTATGGGTATCAGCCGAACGCGATCGCCCGCTCCCTCAACAATCAGCGATCGCGGCTGGTGGCGCTGGTCGTCAATGCAATCGGAAATCCGTGCGAGGCAGAAGAGCAGCAGCTTCTCGTGCATCGGCTGCAAGCCCGGCAGCTTCTTCCAATCATTCTGTGCTGCGCCGACCATGATGACCGGCTGCAGCTCATGCGGCTTGCCTCCACCTATCAAGTGGATCACGTCGTCGTCTTTTCCGACATGGTATCGATGCAGGATGCAGTCGATATTTTCCACACGACGAAGCCGATCATCGTTTCCTTCGAACCGCTCGACAATGAGAAGGTCTCAAGCATCCGGATAGACGGGTCGGCGGCCGCTGACGAGATTATCGACAAGATTGTCGGCGACGGAAAGAAGCGGTTCGCCTACCTCTCGGGAACGAAGTCGAGCTGGATCGACAAGCTGCGGCGCAAGTGGTTTGTCGATGCGCTGGCCAAACGTGGCCTGACCCTGCAGGCGGAGGCCTTTGGTGACTACAGCTACGATTCCGGCTTTAAGGAGGCCGTTTTGCTTCTCCACCGCACCAAGGTGGATGCCATCATCTGCGGCAATGACGTGATGGCGATTGGCGCTCGTGATGCGGCCCGGCGCGTGCTCGGCAAGAGCACGCCTGATGATATTGCCATTGTCGGTCAGGATGGGATTGCGATGGCGGCGTGGGACTGCAACGACTTGACGACGCTCAGTCTCGACCATGTCGCCTTCATCGATGCGGTCGTGGAACTCATCGAGCGCCACGATGCCGAACTGGAAGGCCCCCATAGCATTACGCTAACCTGCACGGCGCGATGGGGATCGACGGCGTGAAGCGTCCAACGGCCTCTGGACCTACCGAGATCGCGCGCTCACAACGTTTTCGGCCTCTTCGCGGCTCATGCCAAGCACGATCCTTCCTATGTCGAAGCTGAAGCCGTTGCGCGCGAATGCGGCCATTTCTTTGGTTGCGCGCTCCCGATCGGTGTCGGGACGGCGGAACGGCCCGAAGGCGCGCTTGCGTGCAAAGACGACGGCAGCCAGCAAGTCATCCGCTTCATCAAGCGCAGTCGCAATGACCTCTCGATCGACGCCCTTCTGTGACAGCTTTTGAGCGATGCGCCGTTTTGATCTGCCGTTGCGAACGCCAGAGCGCGCGCTGACTTCGGCATAGGTAGCGTCGTTCAGACCACCGTGGTCACGGGCGAAGGTCACGGCCGAGTTCGCAACCGCCTTGAGTTGCATCTCGCTGATATCCTCGAATTTCTGTTTCGCTTTCCTGACAATGGCATCGAACAGTTGCCTTTCGGTCAGCATCCGCCGCTCAAGCCGATAGATGGTCGAGTTTCTGGCCCAGCTCAGCATCCGTGCCGTCGGGAGGTCGGACGGCGTTTGATCGTCACTCACGGTTCGGTCGGGTCCTTGATGCTTACCTGCGAGAGCAGCCAGGCGGTAAATGCCAGGCCAAGCGCATGTTCACGCTTACCGTCGGGTGTCACGACGTAATAGCTGTTTTCTGTCGACATCGGCTGATCGAAGACGATCTGCAGCTTTCCGGAGCTCAATTCTTGCTCGATCAGATAGAGTGGCAGAAGCGCAAACCCCATGGACATTGCAGCGGCTTCGATGATCATCGAGAACTGGTCGAACCGATTGCCACGATATGAGGGATCAACGTCGATGTCGCAGTGTTCGAACCACTGTCGCCAAAGTCGCGGGCGAGTGGCCAGATGCAGCAAGGGCTTGTGTGCGAGTTCCACCGGACGGGCAACCGGATCCGATTGCAGCAAGGTCGGGCTGGCGACGGGAACGATTTTCTCGTCGCAGAGAAACGTGCAGGTTGCCCGTGCCCAGATCGGTTGGCCGTAGTGAATGGCGAGGTCGAAGCTCTCCTGATCGAAATCGAACGGCTCCGAGCGCGATGCTATGTCAACGAGCGAGCCGGGATGGGCGGCCAGGAAATCCGGCAGCCTGGGCGTCAGCCAACGACTGCCGAAAGTCGGCAGGGTGGCGACCGAAAGCGTTGCTGTCGCGTCCGCGCCGGATGCCGCGCGGATCATCATCTCTTCCGTCTGATGCAGCAGTCGCCGTGCCTCCGGCAGCAGCCGCTTGCCGGCTTCCGACAGGATCGCCCGCTGCCGAACGCGCTCGAAGAGCAGGACGCCGAGCTGGGTCTCCAAATCCTTGATCTGTCGGCTGATCGCGCTTTGGGTCAGATTAAGTTCGAGAGCTGCCCGCGTGAAGTTGCCGTGGCGAGCGGCAGACTCGAATGACTGCAGCGTGGTCAGGTCGGGCATCAGCTTTCGAGGCAACGTCATTCCAAAACCGCATCATCTCAGCTTCATTTATCGTTATTCATCTACTCCACGCACGATATGATCGCAATCCAGAATGAACTCTCCATTGGTACTGTGAGATAAAATATGTCGACCAGAAGTTTCGTCTCTTCCTGTGACATCCGCTCTGCATTCTCCGCGGCGATGTCGGCCATGTACCGTACCGAAGTTCCCGCCTACGGTACGCTGATGAACATTGTTGCCAGGGTGAACGCGGCGACGCTTGCCGCTGATCCGGCTCTCAAGCAGAGGCTGGAGGAAACCGACTCGCTCGAGCGCGTCTCCGAAGAGCGCCACGGCGCCATCCGCCTCGGGACCGCTGCCGAACTCGCGATGATGAGACGCGTCTTTGCGGTGATGGGGATGTACCCCGTGGGCTACTATGATCTCAGCGAAGCTGGGGTCCCTGTTCACTCCACTGCGTTCCGTCCGGTCGGCGACGAGGCGCTCAAGCGAAATCCGTTCCGTGTCTTCACGTCCCTGCTGCGCCTCGACCTGATTGCCGAGGAGAAACTGCGCGCCGAGGCCGAGGCGATCCTGCGCAAGCGTCAGATCTTTACCGCTGGTGCCATCGAACTGACGGAAAAGGCCGAGCGCCAGGGCGGTCTCGATGATGACGATGCCAAGCGCTTTGTCGCGGACGTGCTGGAGACCTTCCGCTGGCATCATCACGCCAATGTCGACCTCGCCATGTATAAGCGTTTGCATGATGCGCACCGGTTGGTTGCCGACGTCGTTTCCTTCAAGGGGCCGCATATCAACCACCTGACGCCACGTACGCTCGACATCGACGAGGTGCAGCGATTAATGCCGGAGTATGGCATTGCGCCGAAGGCGGTCGTCGAAGGTCCGCCCAGCCGTCGCTGTGCGATCCTGCTGCGGCAGACGTCGTTCAAGGCGCTTGAGGAAGCCGTCTCTTTCAAGGATGCAAGTGGCAGCTGGCAGGAGGGCACGCATACGGCCCGGTTCGGCGAGATCGAAAGCCGCGGCATTGCGCTGACGCCGAAGGGCCGCGCCCTTTACGACAAACTCCTGACGGGTTCGCGCAAGGTCGTGCGCCCGGCCGCGGACGGCTCGAATGCAGCCGCCTATGAGAAGGCGCTTGCCGATGCCTTCGTTCCCTTCCCCGATAGCTGGGCCGAGATCCGCCAACAGGGCCTTGGCTATTTCCGCTACTCGCTGACGGAGAAGGGCGAGAGCGCAATTGCCTCAGCCGATGCCGGCATCGATCAGCTGGTGGCGGACGGTCTCGTCTGCTTCGATCCGATCGTCTACGAGGATTTCCTGCCGGTCAGCGCAGCCGGCATCTTCCAGTCCAACCTCGGCGACGAGGCGGCGCAGGCGTTTACCGCAAGCCCCAATCAGCAGCGCTTCGAGCGCGACCTCGGCATCCCGGTTCTCAACGAATTCGATCATTACGCCGGTATCGAGGCTCAATCGATCGCCGAATGCCAAGCACGCCTGACCGCTGCCCAAGCGGCCGAGTGAAACGGCGCCACCGACAAGATTCAAACACTTAAACAGAGGGTCGTTACATGACCGTAGCAGCAAGAACAGTGAACGTGACACAGGAAGCCGTTGCCCTTCTCGATAAGATCGGTGTCGACAAGGCGCTTTACACCGGCGGAGACATGGCCTCTTACAGCCCGGTCACCGGTGAGCAACTGGCAGCCCTGAAAACCGACAGCCGCGACGCAGCCACGGCGAAGATCGAGAAGGCCGCTTCAGCGTTCCAGTCCTGGCGCCTTGTTCCTGCGCCCAAGCGCGGCGAGCTCGTCCGCCTGCTGGGCGAGGAGCTGCGTAGCGTCAAGATGGAGCTTGGCCGCCTGGTCTCGATCGAAGCCGGCAAGATCCCGTCCGAAGGTCTCGGAGAGGTCCAGGAAATGATCGACATCTGCGATTTCGCGGTGGGTCTGTCCCGACAGCTCTACGGCCTGACCATCGCAACCGAACGCCCGGGACATCGGATGATGGAAACCTGGCATCCGCTCGGTGTCGTCGGTATCATCTCTGCCTTCAATTTCCCGGTCGCTGTCTGGGCCTGGAATGCTGCCCTTGCGCTGGTCTGTGGCAACGCGGTGGTGTGGAAGCCTTCCGAGAAGACGCCGCTGACCGCACTTGCCTCGCAGGCCATCCTGCAGCGAGCCATTGCGCGTTTCGGCGATGCGCCGGAAGGCTTGAGCGAAGTGCTGATTGGCGATCGCGCCATCGGCGAGGTGCTTGTCGACCATCCGAAGGTGCCAGTTGTTTCGGCAACGGGATCGACGCGCATGGGCCGGGAAGTCGGTCCGCGTCTCGCCCGCCGCTTTGCTCGTTCGATCCTGGAGCTTGGCGGCAACAACGCTGGTATCGTCTGCCCGTCTGCCGATCTCGACATGGCGCTGCGCGCCATCGCCTTCGGCGCCATGGGTACGGCCGGCCAGCGTTGCACGACGCTGCGCCGTCTCTTCGTGCATGAGAGCGTCTACGACGAGCTCGTGCCGCGCCTGAAGAAGGCCTATGCCAATGTCTCTGTCGGCAATCCGCTCGAAAGCACGGCGTTGGTCGGCCCGCTGATCGACAAGCTCGCCTTCGATAACATGCACAAGGCGCTTGGTGAGGCGAAGGCCCATGGCGGTCAAATCAACGGCGGCGAGCGCGTCGCGCTGCCCCACGACAAGGCCTACTATGTGAAGCCGGCCCTCGTGGAAATGCCCTCGCAGCTCGGACCGGTGCTCGAGGAAACCTTCGCGCCGATCCTCTACGTGATGAAATACACCGATTTCGACAAGGTCATCGAAGCGCACAATGCCGTCGGTGCGGGTCTGTCGTCGTCGATCTTTACGCTGGACCTGCGGGAAGCCGAACGCTTCCTGTCGGCCGACGGATCCGATTGCGGCATCGCCAACGTCAATATCGGAACGTCTGGCGCCGAGATCGGTGGTGCGTTCGGTGGCGAGAAGGAAACGGGCGGCGGCCGCGAATCCGGTTCCGACGCGTGGAAGGCTTACATGCGCCGCGCCACCAACACGATCAACTACTCCAAGGCGCTGCCGCTCGCGCAGGGCGTCTCCTTCGAGATCGAGTAGGTGCAACCATGACGATCGACGTGAAAATTGAGGAGGCGGGCCTAAAGCCCGCCTCAAGGATATCCGCTATCGGTGTCTCCGAAATCCTGCAGATTGGCGCGCGCGCGGCAGCCATGAAGCGGGAAGGCAAGCCAGTCATCATCCTGGGCGCCGGCGAACCCGATTTCGAAACACCGGACCATGTCAAGCAGGCTGCCTGGGATGCCATGCAGCGTGGTGATACGAAGTATACGGCGCTCGACGGAACACCGACGCTCAAGGAAGCCATCCGCACCAAGTTTCAGCGCGAGAACAATCTCTCTTTCGAAGTCAGTGAGATAACCGTCGCCACCGGCGCCAAGCAGATCCTGTTCAATGCGATGATGGCGACCGTCGATCCCGGTGATGAGGTCATTATCCCGACGCCGTACTGGACGTCATACTCCGACATTGTTCAGATCTGCGAAGGCAAGCCCGTTCTCGTTGCCTGCGATGCAGACAGCGGCTTTCGGCTAACCGCGGAGAAACTCGAAGCGGCGATCACGCCGCGGACGCGCTGGTTGTTGCTGAATTCACCGTCCAATCCTTCGGGTGCGGCCTATAGCGCCGATGATTATCGACCATTGCTGGACGTGTTACTCAGACACCCACATGTCTGGCTCATGGTGGACGATATGTACGAGCACATCGTCTATGACGATTTCCGCTTCGTCACGCCGTTGCAGTTGGAACCGCGCCTGCGTGAGCGTACGCTGACGATCAACGGCGTGTCCAAGGCCTACGCCATGACCGGGTGGCGTATCGGCTATGCCGGTGGCCCGAAAGTGCTCATCAAGGCGATGGCCGTGGTACAGAGCCAGGCAACGTCCTGCCCGTCCTCGATCAGCCAGGCCGCGGCTGTTGCGGCGCTGAACGGGCCGCAGGATTTTCTCGCGGAGCGGACGGAGAGCTTCAGGCGGCGGCGCGATCTGGTCGTTTCGGGCCTCAACGCGATCGATGGTCTTGATTGCCGCACTCCCGAAGGCGCCTTCTACACCTTCTCCGGATGTGGCGGAATTCTCGGCCGGACGACGCCGGACGGCCGCAAGATCACGACGGACAGCGAGTTTTGCGCCTACCTTCTTGAAGAGGCCAATGTCGCGGTGGTACCAGGCTCGGCTTTCGGCCTTTCGCCCTTTTTCAGGATCTCCTACGCCTCGGCGGAATCGGATCTCAAGGAAGCACTGGAGCGGATCGCGACGGCGTGCCGTCAGCTTGGTTAAACTGGCAAGGAGGCAGGGAGTTCCGTTGCCTCCATCTTTCGTTTCAAGTGATTTACAGCTTCGACACAAAAACGCCCGGAGATTATCCGGGCGTTTCTTATTGGCTACGCTATACCGACACGCTTAGCCGGCGATCTTTTCGCCATAAGCCTTTTGCGCATAGTAGTGGCCGAAGCGGCTGTCCAGGAACGCATCGAGACCGATGTCTTCCTGCCGTACGAAGCCCTTCGTCGGCAGCTCTTCCTTGGCCAGCATGTCAAGTACGGCGCAGATGCTCGATGCGGTGGTGATCTGGATGGCGCTCATCATGCGACCTGCAACGACAGCGCTGTAGACCTTGTTGGCGTAGGTCTCCTGCACAAGTCGACCATTCTTCCAGCCGGAAACCGTCACGAAGATGATCACGACATCCTGCATCGTCGAGGGTAGCGCGTGCTCCAGAATATCCTTCAGTACTTCGCGGCGGTGGCGCAGGCCAAGATCGCTAAGCAGCGCCTTCATGATGGCCGCATGACCGGGATAGCGGATGGTGCGGTAGTTCAGGGTCCGCACCTTGCCCTTCAGCGTTTCGCACAGGGTGCCGAGGCCGCCGGATGTGTTGAAGGCCTCGTAGGTCACGCCATCAAGGGAGAACTCTTCCCGCTCTTCCAGAGCCGGAACTTCGATCAGTTGTCCGTCGACAATGGCCTCGCAGGGCTCGATGTACTCGTTGATAACGCCATCGGTGCTCCAGGTCAGATTGTAGTTCAAGGCATTCGAGGGATACTGCGGGAGGGCACCAACGCGCATGCGGACGCTGTCGAGCGTGTCGAAGCGGCTGGCGAGATCGTTTGCAACGATCGAGATGAAGCCCGGAGCCAGGCCGCACTGCGGAATGAAGGCGGTTGACGCGCTGGCCGCAATCGCCTTGACCCGGCGCGTGGATTCGACGTCCTCCGTCAGATCGAGGTAGTGCACGCCCGCCTCGGCGGCGGCCTCGGCAATTGCGATCGTCAGATGGAACGGGGCGGCACTCAGGACGGCAAACTTGCCGGAGAGAAGTTTGACCAGCGAAGCGTGGTCGGCAATGTCGACTTCCGCAAGGCTGAGGGCGGAATTCGCCTCCATGTGATCCAGCTGCTGTTTGCTGCGGTCGGCCAGCGTGACGTGGTAGTCGCCGGAATGGATGAGAAGACGGGCGATCGTCGAGCCGATCTTGCCGGCGCCAATGACGACGATGTTTTTCATATGCGTTCCCTCTACTGGATCAAGAAATCTTTATGCCTTCTTTATTCCTGTCTGTTTGGTTGATTCACAGCGCGAGAATGATAAAATCGACTGGATTTTGTTGGCGTATCGCCGGTGGGATTAGTCAATATGACGATGAGTGATAAGGATCGGCAACTTCTGTCGATTCTCAGCGAGAATGCCCGTATGCCAACCGCCGTGCTGGCGCGCAGGCTTGGCTTGTCGCGCACCACGGTGCAGGCGAAAATCGAGCGCCTGGAACGGGACGGCGTTATTGCAGGCTATGGCGTGCGGCTATCGGATGATTTCGAGGGCGGCCAGATAAAGGCGCATGTGCTCATCACCTTGGCGGCCAAGGCACTCGGGCGCGTTACGCAAGAACTGCAGTCGATTGCGCATGTCCGTTCCGTCCATTCGGTGAGCGGCAGCTTTGATATGATCGCGATCGTTGCGGCGGCATCGATCAGCGAACTCGACATGGTCATCGACAAAATTGGCGATATCGATGGCGTCGAGAAAACGCTCTCGTCGATCATCTTGTCGACGCGTATCAATCGCTAGCGTCTTTAAGTTTGGCGCGCCTATCTTGCGTAATGGAAACTCGATCGCCGTCGCGCCCGCCGCCATACGCGGGCTCAAGACGCTGGATTGGATCCTACTGATAGGTCCATCCTGTGAACATGAGTGGAGGCTATCGTGAGGCCGGGCGCTATCCGGACGAGGAGTGGAATCGCGGCCTGACGACGATCTTGCTGGTAAAGCCGCTGTGGCGCCTCGACAGTCAGGTCCCTTGACGTCCGCATGTCGGACCCACCGCTAGGCGCGATAGAGGACAGCTGCACCGGTAAGTCCGGCGCCAGCCGCCGCAAGAAGGAGGGTTTCACCATTCTGAAGAGGTCGGTTGGCGGCATCCAGCGATAAGGAGAGCGGGATCGTTGCGGCCGAAGAGTTCCCAAATCGGTCAAGCGAACAGACGGTCCGTTCGGCTTCTATCCCGAGGTTGGCTGCGACCGCCTGAAATATCCGGACATTAGCCTGGTGCGGCACGAAGCGAGTGATTTCGCCAGCGTCTACGGCGGCTCTTTCGAGCGCCCTTTGTGACGCAGAACTCATCATTTCGACCGCCCGCGAAAACACCTCGCGTCCATCCCGCATTGTCATGAGAAACGCGTCGGCGGCCATGCTGGGGGCGAAAGGCCTGTTGCTGCCGCCGGCTGGGATCGAAATCAGGTCGTAGCCGCTCCCATCCGAACATAGGTCAGCGCCAAGAACCCCGGCGGCGGGATCACTTGATGGTGTCAACACGACTGCCCCCGCCGCATCCGCAAACAGAACGCAGCTGGCGCGTTCTGCGGGGTTGATGCGCCGGCTGAGGATATTGGCGGCGATGACAAGAACGGCCCTGCCCTGCGCGCGCACGAAGGCGTCTGCGAGCGTCAGTGCGTACAGGAAGCCGGAACAGGCGCCGGCAAGGTCGATTGCGCCGGAGTGCTCTAGTGCGAGCCTGTGCGCCACGAGCGGCGCTGTTGGTGGCAGCAGGTGATCCGGTGTGGAGGTTGCCAGCAGCGTCAAGCCGATCTCAGAACGGCTGATCCCGGCATTGTCGAGCGCCATGGCTCCTGCTTCTGCGGCAAGGCCGCTCAGGGTGTCGCCCTCTTCGACCCAGTAGCGAGTGCGAATGCCCGTGCGGCGCTCGATCCAGCCGGTTTCCAGTCCGAGGGATTGTTCGATTTCGGCGTTTTCGACGCAACGGCCGGGGACCCTGTGCCCGAAGCCTGCCATGCGCGCGGAGCGGACCTTCCTCATGCCGGAGTTCCGATCAAGACGCTTGCCGCCTCGTCGATCGCATCATAGAGGCGGTCGCTCTCGGTTTCCGATACGCAGTAGGGCGGCATGAGATAGATGACATTTCCAAGCGGGCGGATGAGAAGCTGACGCTCTCGGAAGAAGGCGCGCAACCGCGGTCCTATGTCGGCTAAATATCCGTCTGAGGGAACAGCCATGTCCAGAGCGGCAATGGTTCCGGACTGACGCACATTCCTGAAGCGCCGATCTTCGGCAAAGCGTGCTAGCCGCGTCCCTTGCAGGGCAACGAGGCGATCGATGCGTGCCTGAACCGGCTCCTGCGACCAGATCTTCAAATTCGCGACCGCAGCCGCACAGGCGATCGGATTGGCGGTGTAGGAGCTCGAGTGGAAGAAGGTCTTGCGGCGGTCGGTCGAAAGATGCGCATCAAAGATCTCGCCTGTGCAAAGTGTTGCGGCAAGCGGCAAAGTGCCCCCGGTCAATCCCTTCGATGTGCAGAGGATGTCGGGACAAATGCCCGCCTGTTCGGAGGCAAAAAGTGTGCCCGTCCTGCCCCAGCCGGTCATCACCTCGTCGGCGATCAGGAGCACGCCGTGGGATTGGGCGATCTTGCTGAGTTCGCCAAGCAGCGAGGGCTCGTACATCTTCATGCCACCGGCGCCAAGCACCAGCGGCTCGATCAATAGTGCGGCAACACGGCCGGAGCGGCAGGTGAGCTCGAAGGCGTCAAGCGTGCTTTGCTGCGTACCTGGCTCTGGAAAGGCAAGCCGGTCGACGCCAAACAGCAAGGGTTCATAGGCCGCATTGAAGACGCCCCTTTCGCCGACGGACATGGTGCCGATCGTGTCGCCATGATAGCCATGCTCCATGACGACGATCCGGTCGCGACGTTGCCCGGTGTTGTGGAAGAAACCGAGTGCCATTTTCAGCGCGACTTCGACGGCCGTCGAGCCACTGTCGGAATAAAAGACGTGCTCAAGCCCTGCCGGGCTTACGGCGATCAGTCCACGAGCAAGATCCTCCGCCGGGGCGTGAGTGTATTCGGCAAGGATGATTTGGTCATAGCACTCCGTTGCCGTGCGGATAGCCTCCATGATTGTCGGGTGCCGATGGCCGTGGGTGACCACCCACCACGAAGAGATGGCATCAAGAATGCGGTTGCCGGCCTCGTCGATGAGATAGGCACCTTCGGTCCCCACGACCTTCTTCATCGTTGGCTCAAGGGCATGCTGCGTGAATGGATGCCATACGGGGGAGCGTGTCATGACTTCGGGCTCCGAAACATCGCGACGTCGAAACCGCGATGAAAGGCCGCCATCAGTCGGTCGTGGGTAAGCGGGCTTGTTGGCTCCAGGCGACCCAGCGCGCGCGCTCCGCTCATGTGGACAATGATCTTCTGCGTCTCGATGTTGTCTTCGCCCACAAAGGCAATACCGAAGATGGGAACCGAACGTCGCTGCAGTGCTTCCACCGACATCAGCGTATGATTGATGGTGCCGAGCGAGGTTCTGGCGCACAGGATGACCGATGCCTGCCATCGGGCGAAAACGTCGGCAAAAAGGATGTCTGATGTCAGCGGGACGAGAACGCCGCCGGCGCCTTCAATGACAAGCGGGCCGGAGGGCGTCGGCGGCACAAGTGCGTCCGGATCTATCCTCACGTCGTCGAGCGCTGCCGCGTGGTGCGGGGATGCAGGCGTCTTCAGCCGATAGGCCTCAGGGACAATCCGGTCGGGTGATACCCTGCCCAATCGGGCGACGATTTCAGCATCAGTCTCCTCGTTGAGCCCCGCCTGAACAGGTTTCCAGTAGTGTGCCCCGAGCGCAGCTGTCAAAGCGGCCGAGAAGACCGTCTTGCCGATACCCGTATCGGTGCCGGTAACGACGAAGCGCTGCGTCATTGCGGCTCCTCCCGCAGGGTGACGGCGAGGTGTTCGAACAATCGGGAGACGGTCGTTTCATCGACGTTCAAGGTGATGGAGATGCGCAACCGCGCCGTGCCTTCGGGCACGGTTGGTGGACGGATGGGCCTGACGTCGAAGCCCGCGCTGCGCAAGCGCTCGGCGATGAGCACCGCGCGACGATTGTCGCCGATCACAACGGGCAGAATCTGCGATTTGCTCGCGTGCATCCCGGTTGCCGCTTCCATCTCGCGACTGGCGAAAGATACGAGTCCGGCAAGCTTGTCGCGCCGCTCGGGCTCATCGGCGAGGATCCTCAACGCCTCTCGCACCGTCGCAGCCATGAGCGGAGATGGTGCTGTCGAATAGATGAAATTCCGGGCGCGGTTGATAAGGAAATCGCAGATGATTGCCGGTCCAAGGATGAGTGCGCCTGATGCGCCAAGCGCCTTGCCGCAGGTATGCAGGGTAATGCAGTTTTCTGGATGAACGAGACCTTCCGACAGACCGCGCCCGCCCTGGCCGTAGATGCCCGTCGCGTGCGCCTCGTCGATGATAAGAAAACCATCATGCTGCGTTGCAAGATCCATCAGCTCGCGAAGCGGGGCGCGGTCGCCGTCCATGGAATAGAGGCTTTCGACGGCGATCCACGGGCGCCCAGTGCCGCCGGCACGACGCCATGTGCGGATCGCATCGGCGACTGCGTCCACGTCGTTGTGTGTGGTTGCGACCGACGGTGCGCGACTTTTCGAGACCCCCTCATGGGCGCTGGCATGGATCAGCGCGTCGTACACGATGATGTCGTCGCGCTGCGGCAAGGTTGAAAACAGCGCCACATTGGCGGCATAGCCGCTGCCAAAGTAGAGAGCCCGCGCCGCTCGGAAATAAGCGGCTGCCTCCTGCTCCAGCGCCTCATGCTCGGGATGATTGCCGCGAAGCAGCCGCGAGCCCCCTGCCCCGACCGGCACGCCGCGATCCATTGCGTCGCGAAGCGCGTCCTTGAGCCGCATTGAATCGGCCAGGCCGAGATAGTCGTTCGAGGTGAAATCGGTGCCGGATAGCGCGACGAGGCTCCGGCTCCTCCCCTTGCGATCGAGGCCGGCGAGCTTGCGCTCATAGACCGCAAGGCTGGCGGTGGTCATTCCGCTCGCTCCAGTTGCTCGGCCTTCAGCCCCAGGCGACGAAAGAGTGCCGCATCCTGATCCTCGCCGGGATTGTCCGCGGTCAGCAGGGTCTCGCCCACGAAGATCGAGTTGGCGCCCGCAAAGAAACAGAGCGCCTGGGTCTCGTCCGACATGTCCGTCCGACCTGCGGACAGGCGCACATAGGACGTGGGCATCAGAATGCGTGCCAGTGCGACGGTGCGAACGAAATCGATCGGGTCGATCGGCTGAGCATTGGCGAGCCTCGAGCCGGCGATCGGAATCAGCATGTTGATCGGCACGCTCTCGGGGGGCGTCGGCAGGTTTGCAAGCGTGACAAGCATCGAGATGCGATCTTCGGCCGTCTCGCCCATGCCGAGAATACCGCCGGCGCAAACCTTGATGCCCGCTTCACGGACATTGGCGAGGGTCTCCAGCCGATCGGCAAAGCTGCGGGTCGTGATGATTTCGCTATAGAAGCGCTCGGAGGTATCGATGTTGTGATTATAGTAGTCGAGGCCGGCGTCGGCGAGCCTGGCGGATTGCTGCGGCGTCAGCATCCCAAGCGTCATACAGGTCTCCATCCCCAGTGCGCGGACGCCCGCGACCATCGCGACAATCGCATCCATGTCGCGGTCCTTGGGGCTGCGCCAGGCGGCACCCATGCAGTATCGCGTGGCGCCCGCGTCCCTGGCTTTTCGTGCTTCGGTGAGAACGCGCTCGACTTCCATCAGTTTTGAAGCCTTGAGCCCGGTCGGATAGTGGGCGGACTGGCTGCAATAGCCACAATCTTCGGCGCATCCGCCGGTCTTGACCGAGAGGAGGCGGCTCATCTGCACCGCGTTCGGGTCGAAATTGGCACGGTGGACGCCGTGAGCACGATGGAGAAGGTCGTTGAAGGGCAAATTATAGATAATCTGAGCTTCTGAGTCGGTTGCGAAGTCTAAGGGAGCGCTGCTGCCTTTGATCTCTTGCGTCGAATTCGCTGAGGGGGGCTGCATTGGTTCAAAATCCTCTCGTCATGAAGCTTCGATTCGTAGATAGAAGACAGTTTTATCTATAATTGTCTGAAACGGTATTAGGCAAGCGTGTTTTTCTGCTCATCCCTAATGACCGGAGTTGGCCGCGAAGCAGGCGCTCGTTCGGGCCTGCAGCATCAGGACGTCTGGCCCTGGCTGCCGCAACAGCCGGGATCAGGCGCGCCTGCCAGGAGCGAGCATGCCGTGACTGGCGGTAAGGGTGCCGCAGGACGGTCGACTGAGCTCATCCATTTCGGGCGTTGCAGGCGCTGCAGTGTGGCACCATTGGACCGGGTGTAAACCACGTCGGGCTTTCCGGTCGTCGACACTAGCCGACGATCGCAAACCGCTCGCGGGAGGCATGCTGCAGTCGCCGCGGCGGTCCCCCGATCCATTGCACGTGCCGCTCCAACGCAGTCACGGCATTTTCGACCTTGCCGGCACGAAGAAATGTGAGAATCGTGCGATGATCGTTGTCGACCCGCGGCTCCCAGTCCGTCAGCCAGGTGGCGAACAGAAATCGAGCGCTCGCGGCATGGAGGTCGTCAATGGCGGAGAGCAAGCGCGGCATACCGCAAGGCTCGAGGATGAGCCGGTGGAATCTGCGATTGGCCTCTTCCCAGGTGCGGACATCGCGCGCATTGTCGCCGTCGATCGTCGCCTGTTCGGCTTGATCGAGACGTGACGGCGTGAGGTGTTCGGCTGAGTGGCGCAGTGCCAGACCTTCGAGGGCGGCGCGCATCTTCGCAACCTCCTGCACCTCCTTGAGATCGAAGGAGGCAACACGAACGCCGCGGCGCGGTTCGCTGACGGCGAGGCCTTGGGCTTCCAGGCGGCGCAAAGCCTCGCGTACGGGGACGTGCGACGATCCGAATTCCTCGGCGATATGGTCCTGCTTGAGCTTGGAGCCGGGCGGCAGGGCGCCTGTCACGATGCGCTCTGCGAGCGCGCGACTTATACGGCCAGCTATCGTGTCGTCGTTATGAATAGTCATATTTTAGAGATAGTTCCTGCGCTCGACGCTGTCGAGGTGCGTGCCACGCGTGGCTGTGGATTTGTCTGCGGCATCTATCCGACGGTTTGGAAGACGATGGATCATGATAATCTGGCCGGCAGCATCCTTGCTGCTGTTGGCGGCGTCGCCAAGCGGTTTCAGGCGTCTCGCGGAGGGGGATTGCAGGTATCCTGCGTGGCCGATTGACTGCTCAGCATCGCGGCGGCGATGGTCTTAGAAGCAGCTTTCCAGACATTGAACCGGAGCTCAAGCGTCATTTCGTTTCCGGTCGCTACGCGGCTGCGAAAGGCGTCCGAACGAGAGGGAGTGGCTCGCTGCCGCCACGCGATCGACGAGGTGGGGTCGCCGCTCGCCGGCCGCCACGATTGGCCTGATCCAAGCGGGCGTTGAAGGCCTCTGTGGGTTCGCAAGAGATATTCCGCCGCGTTGACCAAATGCGCCCGCCTTGCGGATCCACGGATGTGACCCGATGGAGGGGTCGTGTTGTCGGGAACCGCCACGGTGGTATGCCGGGGCGAGGTGCCGAGGCAAACAGAAGACGGATTGCCGGCCGCAACCGGGCTTCAAGCCGTTGCTGACGGTGAACTCTGGTCGGCACGAGCGAAGACACTTGCGGATTGATGAGGCGCGTTCAGTGGTAGTCGCCATAGCGTCCGCCTTGGCGATATACCATGCAATCGTGGGGTCGGCCTGCGCGAGGCAGTGTGCGCATCTCGGCGCCTTGGGTTGGCTGCGCGGTTTGTGATCGCGCCATCTGCTTGAAGCTGGATAGCGGGCTCGGCAGAAGCTGTTTGCTGATCATCTCAGCTTACATCGATGTCGTTGCGTTGAGCCGGCGCCGCGCGAACGCGGTGCAGCCGTGGGCCTCCCTGGCCCTGGGAGGTTTGAAAGGGATCCGCAATTTCACGTAGGCCGGGTGCCGAATTTGAGGCGCATGTGCAAGCTGCTTTTGGCGAATACTGGCGGTCATCTTGATCCTTTGATGGGACGCTTTTCCTGGCAGGGGCCTCTGGCGCTCAGGCAGACTAGCGCAAGATGTTCGGCGCATAGGCCACGGCATACGATCACCGGGAATGCCTGGGGCATTTCGTTCGCCTGCCGCCAGTGATGAGGTCGACAGTGGGAATCACCGGTTCGTAGGCGTGCATTGGCGAGGCATCAAGGTAGGGTGAGGCCGTGGCATCGTCGTTGGTTTGCGGCTGGTGTCGGATGGGCTTGGTAGGCTCATTGGTGGCGAGACGGGTGGCTGTCATTGTGCAGTTAGGCAGAGTTCCCCGCGGGGAACATTTGGGGAGCCATCGGTCCTGTGCTGCCGTTGAAAGGGGCGTCGGTTCGCCCGACAGCCCGCCACGCTAGGTTTTGCTGGCCGCTGATTTCGCAGATAGCCGGCGGAATGCGGTTGACAAATCACTGTATCGTCCCCGATTCTGTCAATAGTTCACGATGCAGGATCGTTCGCAGGAGGCGAAGCGGTTCATTTCTGGACCCGATGTCCCCCGCAAGGCACCTTTGGCGACATTTTTCCAGCCTCTGCCGCCGGTCAAAGCAATAAGGTCTAGCGGAAGCGAATACGGCTTTAATTGCCGTAAGCGAAAATACGCATGCTTGACCAATGGTTTAGTCGACGTAACGCAACCTCGTCAGCAGGCGCTTCGGAAGCGATCGACGCACGTCGAAAGCACTTCTTCTCCCGGCCGTTTCCACCAGTTCCCCGCCGAAAAGATCTCCACTTCCTGCGGACCGCGATAGCCGGCCGTTTCGAGGGCGCGGCGGATTGCCTTGAGGTCTATGACACCGTCTCCCATCATCCCGCGGTCGAGTAAAAGATCCGTTGTCGGAACCAGCCAGTCGCAGATGTGGTGTGCGAGGATCCGGCCAGACGCGCCGGCGCGCGCGATCTGCTGCTCAAGTTTCGGATCCCACCAAACATGGTAGACGTCGATGGCAACACCGACGCCGTGGCCAAGTAGGTCGCAGATATCGAGCGCCTGCCCGAGCGTATTCACGCAGGCGCGATCGGCGGCATACATCGGATGCAGCGGTTCGATCGCAAGCGGTATGCCGGCGGCGCGCGCATGCGGCAGGATTGCGGCGATACCATCGGCCACCATTTCGCGCGCGTGCGCGAGATCTCGGGATCCTGCAGGCAGGCCGCCAACGACCAGGACGAGGCAGTCCGCGTTGAGAGCGGCAGCCTCATCGATGGCCTTCCTGTTGTCGTCGATTGCTGCGGCGCGTGCCGCAGCGTCGGCCGCGGGGAACATGCCGCCGCGGCAAAGGCCTGTCACCTGCAACTTGTTGTCGGCCACGATGCGGGCGGCTTCCGAGAGGCCGATGGCGTGAACCTGATCGCGCCACGGGGCGATTGCAAGGATATCCTGCTTGAGGCAGGCTTCGACAGCCTGTCTCATGTTATACTGCTCGCGAACGGTCGCGAGATTGATCGAAAGGCCGTCGACTGCCATGCGTGTTTCTCCCTCACCTCGCCGGCGCGAAGTGGATGCCGAGGTGTCTCAAATCCCTGCTGTGGCGAGGATTGTTTTCATTCTGTCGGTGGCGAGATCCGGGTCGCGCAGGACGCGAGCCTGGTCGGCAAGGCGGAAGAGTTCCGCAAGATGCACCACCGAGCGCGCGCTCTGTTGGCCGCCGAGCATCTGGAAGTGGTTCTGGAAGCCATTGAGATATGCAAGGAAAACGACGCCCGTCTTATAGAACCGCGTCGGCGCCTTGAA
The DNA here is from genome assembly GCF_014193145.1 of Rhizobium sp. BK060. NCBI lineage: Bacteria > Pseudomonadati > Pseudomonadota > Alphaproteobacteria > Hyphomicrobiales > Rhizobiaceae > Rhizobium > Rhizobium sp. BK060. The sequence goes on along the minus strand of NZ_JACHYW010000001.1, from coordinate 217,579 downwards.
GATATGGCGCGATAGCGGCACGGTCGGAGCCAGGATATCATGGAAGCCGACGAGATCGTCTTCGGTAAGCTTTTGTAGGGCTGCGCTCGCCGCAGGTGCGACGGCATCGAAAATGCCGAGCAGCGCGTGTGAGTACCCCTGCTCGTCCCCGGCGATAAGCTCGGCGTAGTTGAAGTCGTCTCCGGTGTACATCTTGACCGCCGGATCAAGCCTCCGGCGCATGACGATCTCCTTTTCCGCTGAAAGCAGAGAAATCTTTACGCCGTCGACCTTGCTTGCATGATCATTGATGATGGCGACCGCCGTTTCCATGGCCTGCATATCATTGCGCGAGCCCCAATAGCCGGCGAGCGCAGGATCGAACATGTCGCCGAGCCAATGGATGATCACTGGCTGGCGAACCTGCTGCAGGATACGGTCATAGACACGCACGTAATCCTCGGGGCTCTTGGCGGCCGCGGCGAGAGCGCGGCTTGCCATGAGGATGATCCTGCCGCCCTGCTCTTCGACGTAGGCGACCTGCTCTTCATAAGCGTGGGTCACATCGTCAATGCTCACCTCCGGACCGGGGGGCAGATGGTCGGTGCCGACCCCGTAGGCGATCAGCGCATCAGGGCGTTTGCGCGCTGCCGATTGGACATTGGCGATCAGTTCCTTGGCGCCCGTCCAGTCTAGCCCCATGCCGCGTTGGGCCGTGTCCATCGCCTCGGCCACACCGAGGCCGAGATCCCACAGATATTCGCGGAACGCAATCGTGCGCTCCCAGTCGATGTTGCGATCGAGCCAGGGATCGTTGTCGGCCAACGGATCGACCACCACGTGCGCGGCCGCAAAGGCGACGCGGTTGAAGGCGTGCCCGCCGGCCGGGCGTTCCGGTGCGGCAAGCGGTGTGTTGGCAACCGTGTAATCCTGCAGGGTACCGCCGGTAACGGGAAGACGAAGTGTCGCTGCCATGGTCGTCAGGCAACCTTGCGGACGGAGGAGTCGGCGAGCGAGGGAACATCCACCCAGCGGCGTTCCTTCCAGCTTTGGTGTGCCAGTTCGGCAAGTTGAACGCCCTTGGCGCCTTCGCGCAAGGTGAACTTCCACGGTGCATCCTCGACGACGTGGCGCAGGTAGTCTTCCCACTGCGCCTTGAAGCCGTTGTCGAACAGCTGGGTTTCCGGCACCTCGTCCCAAGTCTTGTAGAAGTCGATCGTCTGCGGCTGGTCAGGGTTCCAGACCGGCTTCGGCGTATTGACGCGATGCTGGGTCCAGCACTTCGTCAGGCCGCACACGGCCGAGCCATGGGTGCCGTCGACCTGGAAGGTCACGAGGTCGTCACGACGCACGCGAACTGCCCAGGAGGAGTTGATGTGGGCGACGATCCCCCCTTCGAGCTCGAAGGTCGAATAGGCCGCATCGTCGGCATCGGCCCGGTAGGTCTTTCCATTCTCGTCGACGCGACTTGGGATATGGGTGGATGCATAGCAGCTGACGGCCTTGACCTCGCCAAACAGGTTGTCGAGCACGTAGCGCCAGTGCGGCAGCATATCGAGGATCATGCCGCCACCATCGGCCGCGCGATAGTTCCAGGAGGGGCGTTGCGCCTTCACGCCCCAATCACCCTCGAAGACCCAATAGCCAAATTCGCCGCGCACAGAGAGTATCTTGCCGAAGAAGCCGCTGTCCCTCAGCAATGCGATCTTGCGCAGACCCGGCAGGTAGAGCTTATCCTGCACGACGCCATTCTTGACGCCGCGCTGCTCGGCGAGCGTCGCAACGGAAAGCGCCTCCTCGAGCGTCTCGGAGATTGGCTTTTCGCAATAGACATGCTTGCCCGCCTCGATTGCCTTTTTCAGCAGCGCGACGCGCATTTGCGTCGAGCCCGCATCGAAGAAGATCTTGTTGTTCGGATCCGCAAGGGCGCGATCGAGATCAGTGGTCGTGCGCGTCAGGCCGTGCTTGCGGGCAATCCATTCGATCTTGTCGGCGTTGCGTCCGACGAGGATCGGATCGGGCATCAGGTAGTCGCCGTTGGAAAGCTGGAGGCCCCCCTGCTCGCGGATTGCCAGAATGGACCGCACCAAATGCTGGTTATAGCCCATGCGGCCGGTGATCCCATGCATGATAATGCCAAGCGAAATCGTCGCCATCTGCGTCTTCCTCCCAAGTAAATAACTATTTAGTTACATAAGTGACATGCGCTCCCCATGCTGTCAACCCGGCCCAAGAAACACGGACTTGTCGTGGGACTGAACTCCCCGAAAGTCGCTTGCATGTCGTTGCAGCAATCCTGTAGCGCAATCCCTCCGTTTCGCCCTGAACGTCGAACGCAAACCGCTGGATATCCGTGGCGGAACCCCTTATTCGGTAAGCTAGGTGATTGGTTTGAATTCCGGCAAGTCGAGCATATGAAGGCAATTTCTGGCACCAACCTAGAGCAGGCGAAATCGCACAACCGGCGTGTCGTGATCGAAGCGATCCGAACGAACGGGCCGTTGTCGCGGGCGGCACTGGCTCGGTTGACGGCACTCAGCACGCAGACGGTATCGAACATCGTCGAGGAGCTGGAAGGGTCTGAGTTACTGAAGGCGGAAACCCCGCTAAAGGCAGCCCGTGGGCAGCCGATCACGCCCTACTCGATCAATCCGAACGGTGCCTATTCCATTGGTCTGGAGCTGGAACGGGATCATGCAGTTGGCGTGCTGACCGATCTTTCGGGACGTGTCCGGGCCCGGATTGAGAAGGCCGTCGACAGACCGACGCCCGGCGAGGCGATGCCGATCCTTGCCGGTATCGCCGACGAGCTGCAACGGAGCTTCCGCTTCGATCGCGCCCGCTTGCTTGGTGCCGGCATTGCGATGCCGGGGCGTTACGCTGCCGAAGGCGTGACATCGCTCAGCCCCGTGACGCTGCCTGGCTGGCAGGATTTTCCCGTGGCCCGGGAACTTGCCGGTCTTGTCGGCGCGCCTGTCCTCATCGAAAACGACGCGACGGCCGCCGCGATTGGCGAGCGGCTCTATGGTGTTGCGCGCGGGCTAAGCAGCTTTGTCTACCTGTTTCTCGGCGGGGGCATTGGTGCTGGCATGTTTCTCGACGGCCATCTCTACAAGGGAAGCCGCAGCAATGCCGGCGAGATCGGCCATATGATCGTGGTCCCCAATGGTCTGGCCTGCGTGTGCGGCAAGCGTGGTTGTCTGGACCGCTACGTCTCGCTCGGCTCGGCCTACGAATATCTCGACATTCGTGATTTCGAACAGCACGATCCCGAAACTCTTGCCGCCCTTATCGAGAAAGGGAACACTCGGATTGATGCCTGGGCAGAGGCTGCCGCCGAACCCATGCGTCAGACAATCGATTTTCTCGAACTGGCCTTCGACCCGCAGACGATCGTGCTTGGCGGTTCGATGCCCCCCTCGCTGCTGCAGCGCCTCGTTCGTCAACTCGAACCCTTGCATACGCCAGTGAATCCCGGGGCGGAGCGGAACCTGCCCCGCATTATGATCGGTGCGACTGGCAGAGACACGGCGATCTTGGGCGCTGCGGCACTGCCGATTTTTTCGGAAACGAACCCGCAGTTCGATGTCCTTCAAAAGCCTCTAGGCTGATAGCCTCACGGATAGGCGTAGAGGACCGGCATCAGTCCCGAGACCGCCTTGAAGCGCTCCCAGGATTTGTCGACCGGTTTCGTCCAGGCGCTCTCGGCAAGAGCCGAGATCCGCGGAAACACCAGGCGGTCGAAGACGGCACGATCGGTCATCGGTTCCGACCAGATGCAGGCCTGGATGCCGCGCAGCTTCTTCTTCTGCTCGTCGCTCCAGCCTTCCACCGGATCGAAATTGTAAAGCTTCTCCGGCTCCGACCACCCGGCCCAGCTGGCGCCCGGCTCATCCCAATCGGGACTGTTGGCCATGTCGAGGTAGTAGACCTGCCCAGGGCAGACGACCATTTCGTAGCCTTGACCGGCGAGCGCTGCCGAGACTTCGACGCTTCGCCAGCCGCAGAGATAGCTTTTTGCCTTGTCGATGACGTTGCCATGCGCGGCCTCCTCCCATCCGCCGGTAATGCAGCCTTGCTCGGCAAGAAAGGTCTGGATCCGCGCGAGGAACAAAGATTGCAAAGCGGCGGCCCCAGAGCCGTCGATATCATCGGCGCCGTGCGTATTGGTGATGACGTTGAGGCGCTTGGCATGCGCGTCGGCAATGGCGTCTCCGCCGATCTGGCGCAGTCGCGCCAAGGCTTCCGGCGAGCCCGACCAGGCGCCAAGGGGCACCTCGTCGGCGCCGATATGGATCGTCTTGAAGGGGAAGAGTTCGATCAGCTCGCGGAAGATGGTTTCCAGAACCTCATAGGTCTTCTCGCGGGCCGGGTTCACGCAGTTATCAGGGAAGCCCTGGACCGAATAGTAGCTTCCGGCTTCCTGCGGGTCGCGAAGTTCCGGGATCGCCTGCTGCATGGCGTAGCAATGTCCAGGCACGTCGATCTCCGGCACGACCTCGATGCCGAGCGCCTTGGCGTGTGCCACGATCTCGCGAACCGCAGCCTTGGTGTAATAACCGCCGGTGCGGGCTGCGCTGGAACCGAGCAGCGGCGGAATGGCAAGGCCATGTCCGCGCCAGGCGCCGACCTCGGTCAGGGCTGGATAGGCGTCGATTTCGACGCGCCAGGCCTCGTCGTCCGAAAGGTGCCAATGAAAGCGGTTGACCTTGTTCCAGGCGAGGATACTGAGCAACTTCTTGATTTCGGCCGTGCCATAGAACTGTCGGGCGACGTCGAGATGCAAGCCCCGCCATCCCATGGATGGCTCGTCGCGGATCTCGCCTTCAAGCGGGAAGCGGAATGCCTGCGGATAAAGGTGCGCGCCGCGCCAAATCTGGCCCAGAGTGATCAGGCCGTAGAGCAAGCCCGTTTGCGTGCTGGCGGAAATGCGAACGATATCGCCGGCGAAGGAAACGCCATAGGCCTCCGCAGCGAAGCCGTCGATCACATCAAGCATGACAGGCATTCCGCCTTCGGAGGCAGGACGAACAATCCCCTCGACGGCAAAGAGCTGTTCGACAAGGTCGGTAAAGGCAGCCGCTGCGGCAATGGCCTGGGGATTGCTGGCGTTGAGCGCGAACCCCGAAGGGACCGAACGCTTGCCCGACACCGACACCTCGTGCGGCCACGGCACGATCGCAACAGGTACCGGTGGATTGGCCGGCACGGGATAGATTTCTGCGCCACGCTTCAATGGCGCATTGTTGGCGAGCGATCGGGTCGGCTCCACCGATAGCGCAAGCGTGCTGCCGTTGGCAAACGCCACATAGGCGCCGGTTGCCCCATCCGTCCAATGTTGAAATGGCCAGCTGAGGGAGGAGATGGTCAACGTCCATGTCTTGCCGGACTCAAGCTCGAAATTTTCGGGCGGCAGAAATTCAGTGAAGTTCGATAGCCGGCGACCGATCGTGCCACCCTCGATCTGAACTGCTGGATCGACCCGTCCCGGTCCGCTGATGCAGAGCGTGAAATCGGCAATCGACTTCGACGAAAGGTTCTTGAGTGTGAGCGTGTAGGCCTGGGCTCGTTCTTCCGAAGCGGGCAGCCATGAGCTTTCGAGCCGCAGGGCGGGTTGGCGCTGTATCGACATGATCATCTCTTGATAGCGTTGCGGGGGATTAGGTTCTGAGCATTCCGGCATAGACGCCGGGAGCGGAATTGGGGATCGGCATGGCGCCCACCGCCTTCTCGTAGAAGGCGGCAGGCCCGACATCGCCTATAATGGCGTATCCGTAGCCCATGGTTCTGAGATCGAAGAGGCTGGCAAGCAGCAAGGCATGTCCGATCCCCAGCCCGCGCGATCCTTGCTCGACGCCGGTCGGTCCAAAAAAGCTGCGCGCAATGGATTCATGGCAGGCAAAGCCGACCAGGTGCTGGTCACGGATTGCGATAAAGCAGGTTGGCGGCTGGCGGGTCAGTGCGACTGCCGTTTCGCTCGCCCAGCCGTCGCCAAATTCCTCAGCGACCCATTTGGTCACGAGTTTGGCTTCCGGTGCGAGTGGGCGCCGGATCGTCACGCCAAGATCCTTCATCCTGGCGGTGAGATCGGTATTCGGCTCGAGGACTGATAGATTGACGAGATAGTCCAAGGTTGCCTCCCTTAGTTCGATGCAGCCAGTGGGCGGATGAAATGGTTTGGTCCGACCTGTTCGACGGCCGTCGACGGCGGCCGGCTCAGGGCACGGACCTTTTCGGCCTGCTCGAGAAAGCGAGCACTTCCTCCGGTGACGAACGGCTTGCCGCCATCAGGTACGGCCGACAGCAGCAGTTGCGTGTATCGGTGCCGTGGATTGCTGATGACCGCGTTCGTATTCCCCCACTCGACCATTTGACCGGCAAACATGACGACAATTTCCTCAGCGACATGCGCGGCCGTCGCTATGTCGTGTGTGATGTAGAGAAGCGCGAGGTTCTTTTCACGCTTGATGCGCGCAAGAAGCTCGAGAATTCCCATGCGGATCGACACGTCGAGCATGGAGGTTGGTTCGTCCGCCACAAGCACGCCCGGCTGTACCGCGAGAGCACGCGCAATATTGACGCGTTGCCGCTGGCCGCCCGAGAGCTCGTGCGGAAATTTCCGTTTTGTGAGTGCAGGATCAAGTCCGACATCGGCAAGGAGCGTCGAGACCGCATCCGACAGGGCTGCCTTGCCCTCGGCGTGCTTGTGCAGGATGAGCGGTCGCGACAGGTGGTGCTCGATCGAAAAGACGGGATTGAGCGACGAGAATGGATCCTGAAACACCATCTGGACCTCCCGGCGGTAAGCGCGCTCATCCGCAACGGGGCCGACATCGGTGAAATCGCGTCCCCTGAACCAAAGCTTGCCTGTCGTCGGCTGATCCATGCGCGCGATGATGCGGGCGCACGTGGTCTTGCCGCAGCCAGACTCCCCGACCAGCGCAAGAGCCCTGCCGGGATTGAGCGATAGCGAGATCCCGCGCAAAGCGTGAACAGGGCCGAAGCGGCGTTCGATATCGGTCAGACGGATCACCGGCTCGGACAAAGCCGTAGACAGTTGAGGGCTCGTGCTCATGCGATCGCTCCCGCCAGGTGCCGGCCCGGGAGCTGCGGTATGGCGTTCCATAGTTTGCGGGTATAGTCGTGAACCGGCGCCTGGCTGACCTGCCTGACGTCACCGACCTCGACGAGTTCGCCTTTCAGCATGACCCCGATCCGGTGGCAAAGCTGTGCCATCAGGTGCAGGTCGTGGGTGATGAACAGTACCGAGAAGCCGTAGGTTCGCTGCAGGTCGATGACCTGCTCGAGGATTTCCCGCTGCACCACGACGTCGAGCGCGGTCGTCGGCTCGTCCATGATGATCAGTTCCGGCCTCAGCGCCAGGCAGATGGCAATGACGATTCGCTGCCGCATGCCGCCGCTGAACTGGTGCGGATAGTCGGAAAGGCGGCTGGTGGGAATACCAACCAGTCTGAACATCGCTTCGGCCTGTTGGCGCGACTGGTTTTTCGAGCAACCGGTGTGTCGATGCAGCACGTCATGAAACTGTGCATCGATGCGCACCAGCGGGTTCAGCGAGTTCATGGCGCTCTGGAACACCATGCCGACGCGTTTCCAGCGGATCTTCTGCATCTCCACCTGGGGCAACTGCAAAAGGTTCTGCCCATCCAGAAGGATTTCGCCGCTGGCGACCCAGGCCGGCGGTTTCGACAGGCGCGTGATGGCATAGGCGATTGTGCTTTTTCCGCAGCCGGACTCGCCGGCAAGGCCGAACAGCTCGCCTCGGCCGATGCTGAAGGACACATCCTTCACCGCTCGGAACTCGCCCTTGTCGAGCAGATAGTCGACGTTGAGGTTGCGGATCTCAAGGAGATCATTGCTCATCTGGCAGCCTCCAGATTGCGATTGCGTGCACGATTGAGCCTGAGCCAGCGGCTGAGTGCCGGGCCGGAGCGAAGCTGCGGATTGGCGATCTCGTCAAAGGTGAAGTTGACAAGCGCCAGGCCGAGGCCAATCAGCGCGATGCCGGCGGCCGGCGCTCCGATATCCCACCACGCGCCAAGGATGATCGCCGACGAGTTCTGCGCGTTGTAGAGCATGGTTCCCCAGCTCACCTGCAAGGGGTCGCCGAAGCCGAGATATTCCAGCGTCGTCTGTGCGACGATGGCGTAGATGATGCTGCCGACGAGGTTGATGCCGATAAGCGGCAGCAGGTTCGGCAGGAGCTCCACGAAGACGATACGCCAGCCCGGTTCGCCGATCATTCGCGCAGCCGTGACGAAATCGCGGGTCCGCAGCGCAAGCGTTTGCGATCGGGTCATACGCGCTCCCCAGGGCCAGGACGTCAGAGCGATGATTGCCATGATCGCGAGCGGCCCGACTGTGCCGGCAAACGATGCAAGCAAAATGAGGAGCGGTATGTTCGGTATGACAAGGACGGCATTCGTCGCGAGGTCGAGTGCGGCGTCCGTGCGGCCGCCGACATAGCCGGCAATCAGGCCGATCACCGTGCCAAGAACCGTGATGGCGATACCTGTCGCAAAACCGACTGCGATCGATGTGCGCGCGCCCCAGACGAACTGCGTGTAGACATCACGGCCCATCTTCGTCGTGCCCATGACATGCTCGATAGTGGGCGGCTGATGCGACCGGCCAACACGTGCGCTCGGGTTCGCCGGTGCAATGACCGGCGCCAGGATCGCCATCAGGCAAAGTGCCAAGATGATGACGAGACCGACGATCGCCTTGCGCTGCTGGCGGATCAGTTTCAGTGCAGCATTCATTCGGCGGCCTCCCGCAATCTGGGGTCAACGAGACCATAAATGATGTCGACGAGGAGGTTGGCTCCGAGCGTTGCCAGCGTCATTAATAGCAGCTGCCCCTGGATGACGGGATAGTCGCGGGCGACGCTTGCGGTAAACAAGGTGAGGCCTAGACCCGGATAGTTGAAGACGATCTCGGTAACGATCGATCCGCCGAAGACGGCGCCGAGCATCAGCGCAAGGTTCGTCAGCACCGGGAGCATGGCGTTTCTTGCACCGTAACTGAACATCACTGTCATCGAGGTCAATCCCTTGGCACGACCCATGGTGACGTAGTCTTCGCCAAGCACGGAGATCATCGACGATCGCATCGTCGTCTGGAATTCCCCGATGAGATAAGGCGACAGTGTCAGCACCGGCATGATCGCGTGAAAGAAGACGCTTCCGACGAAAGCGAAATTCAATCCGGGGTCCAGGCCCGGATCGTAGGCATAGCCGACGGGAAACCAGCGGAGCGACACGCCGAACACGAAGAGCGTCGTCAGTGCGACGATCACCGGCGGAACGGCGATCATGACGACCGACAGGGGTGAAACGATCGTGTCGAAACGGCCGCCGCGCCGCCACGCGGCCACCGCGCCAAGCGTCACGCCGATTAGCAAGGAAAACAGGATCGCCGTGATGACGAGGAAGGCGGTCCACAGGGTCGAGCGAGCGAGCACCTCGACGACGGTCTGCGGATAATATTTCACCGAAACCCCGAGATCGAGTGTTGCCAAACCTTTCAGATAGTCAACGAATTGGGTGGTGATCGGCGCGTTGATCGCCCCGAAGCGCGCCTTTATCGCTTCGATCGCGGCGGGTGTGGCGCGAGAGCCGAGCTGGGCGATCATCGCGTCGACAGGCGTCCCCGGCATCAACCGGGGAACCGTGAAGTTCATGACAATCGCAAACACCAGCGCGATCGCGTAGACGCCAAGGCGTCGAGAGGAAATATGCATCCTGTCGCTTCCCTAGCCGAGCTTATTGCACGGGCTTCAGACGCAGCAGGTGCACGAGACGCATACGGTTGTTGTCATGGTTTTCCGGGTTCATGACGGGTTCCTTGTCCGTCACCCAGCCGGTGAAGCGCTTGGTCGAATACTGATACCATGTGGGGCCGTTGAACACCGGCACCATCGGCATGTCGTCCGCGACGATCACCTGGATCTCATCAAAGAGCTTCCGGCGTTCGTCATCGCTCGTTGCCTTGCGGTAGGCGTTGAACGCCTCGTCCAGCTTCGGATTGGAGTAGCGCGTCGCCGCGCTCGTGATGCGACCGGCAAAGGCCGTCGACATCGACTGGTAGTAGCCGCGGAAGGGTGTCGAGCCGTCGGCGCGGGAATTCAAGGCGACATCGAAGCTGCCGTCGAGCAACTGCTTCTGCCACTGCTCGTACTCCGGCGTTGCCACCGATACGTTGAGGCCGGCCGCACGCAGCCCTTCCGCGGCAATCTGCGCATCGTCGATCCAGTCGGTCCAGCCGTTGGGGATGATGATCGTGAAGGCGATCGGCTGCCCGCCCGGCGTCGTCCGGAAGTTGTCGGCGCCCTTCTTGTAGCCGGCGTCGTCGAGCACCTTGTTTGCCTTGTCGACATCATAGGCCATCCACTCGTCGGCGGCACCTTCGGCTGCCTTGTTGCGCCAGGCTTCGAAGCGCGGCGGCAGGCCGCTTGCATGCTGGCTGGCGACCGGATAGCCGAAGCCCGCGACATCGACCATCGAAGCGCGATCCATGGCGAGGCTGAAGGCGCGGCGGAAATTGAGATCGTTGAAAGCCTGAGCGTTTGCGCCATTGCCGGTCTTCAGGTTCATCTGGAACGCAACGGTTTCGGCCGGCGGCTGCCAATAGCCGTTGTTCTTGGGATCCAGCGCCACGAATGTCTTGTCGATCTGCGGCAGGAACGAACCGATCCAGTCCATCGTGCCTTCCGGCAGTAGTGCCAGCATCTGATCATTGCCCGATATCTGCGGGAGTTTCAGGCAATCGACATGCAGCGAGGCTGCATCCCAATAGTTCGGATTGCGGCACTGTTCGTAGACTTGTGGCGTGAAACGGCGGATCTCCGTCATCGGGCCGGAGCCGACCGGGTTCTCGTTCTTGAAGGCGACCGGATCGGCGACGTCCTTCCAGATGTGTTCCGGCACGACAGGGAAATCGGCAAGCGATTCGGGGAACTCGGTATTGACGTCCTTGAGGTTGATCTTGACTTCGCTTGGCGACGGCGCCTCGACCGACGCGACTGTCTCACCGACGCCGACGGTATCGGTCGCCGGGTTCTTGAGCATCAGTTCCAGCGTGTACTTGACGTCCGCTGACGTTAACGGCTGGCCGTCCGACCATTTGACGCCATCGCGCAAGACATAGGTGATCGACTTGAGGTCGTCGGAAAACCTGTAGCTTCTAGCCAGCCGGAAAATGGGTTTGCCGCCGTCATCGGCATTGAAGATCACCAGCGGCTCGTAGATGAAATCCATCGTGCTCTGGCGTCGGCCTGCGAGGTCGAAGGGATTGAAATTCCTGACCCAGCTCGTCTGCTCCTCGATATGCATCGACAGCGTTGTCTCAGCGTTCGCCGGCGTTGCGAGGACGCCTCCGCAGGTCATGAAAGAGACTGCGAGGCCAGTCGCAGACAAAAGGATAGCGCGGCGCGAAAACGCGCAATAACGCCTTGTTTTCATGGTCTTAAGTTCCCTCTTTTGAGCTTGATTTTATTTAGTCAATCAATTTGATTTAATCAAACTACGATTTTTCGCATCGGTCAATCCGAGGCGCGGAAAATTATTCGCGGGAACCACAAGTGGCGGTGGAATGCGTTAAAGAATGGAGGAAGAAGCCGTGTGGAGGGCGCCACAGGCAAGCGTGAACGATGCTTCACGACCGGTGGAGTTTACGCCGGCCTGACGGCGTCCGGATGGGCTGCCTTGAAGGCCGGCAATGCATTGCACGCATCGGCAATGCGCGCGACGCGGGGAAACGCCGACATTTCGATCCCCCAGCGACGGGCGTTGTAGACCTGCGGCACGATGCAGAAATCGGCCATTGTCGGCGTGTTGCCAAAGCAGAAGCGGCCCGTCGTCGGATTGTCAAGCATCTGCTCGAGTGCGCGTAGTCCGTTGCCCATGAACTTGATCATCCATTCCGTTCGCGCGCCCTCATCGCCGGTAAGGCGGGCGACGTGGGAGACGACGTTGAGGTTGCAGATCGGATGGACGTCCATCGCAACGGCATAGGACAGCGCCCTCACCCGTTGCCGCCCCATGACGGTATCGGGCAGGAACCGGCCTTCTGGTCTTGTCTCGGCAAGGTATTCGATGATGGCCAGCGATTGGGTCAGCGTATGCCCATCGATGCGCAGGCTCGGAACCAAGCCCTGGGGATTGATGCTCAGATAATCAGGATCCCTGTGAGCCGAGGCGAGCAGGTCGATCGGTACGGTATCATAGGCAAGCCCCAGCGTTCGAAGGGCGATGCGGACCCGATAACTCGCCGAGGAACGCCAGTAGTCGTAGAGCACGATCTCTGTCATTGGCGCTCATCCCCACTGTAGCGCTGCACCATCTGCTCGATCGCGCCGAAAATCGATGCACCATGCTTGTCGTTCATCTCGATGCGTACGGTATCGCCGAAGTGCAGGTAGGGCGTCCTCGGCCCGCCGAGCTCGATCGTTTCGATCATCCGGATCTCGGCGATGCAGGAATATCCATTGCCGCCTTCGGCGATGGGCTTACCGGGGCCGCCATCACGCTTGTTGGAGACAGTCCCGGAACCGATGATCGAGCCTGCGGTCAAAGAGCGTGTCTTCGCCGCGTGCGAAACGAGCTGCCCGAAGTCGAATGTCATGTCGACGCCGGCATTGGCGCGGCCAAATGGAACGCCGTTCAGACTGACCAGCAGCGGAAGATGGAGCTTGCCGTCCTGCCAGGCGTCGCCGAGCTCGTCTGTCGTCACGGCCACGGGTGAAAAGGCCGATGAGGGTTTCGATTGGAAGAAGCCAAATCCCTTGGCGAGTTCATCGGGAATAAGGCCCCGCAACGAGACATCATTGACCAGCATCACTAGCCGGATTGCGTTGCGCGCATGTTCGGGCGTCGCGCCCATCGGCACGTCGTCGACAATGACGGCCACCTCGCCTTCCATGTCGATGCCAAAGCTCTCGTCGGCGGCAAGGATCGGATCGCGAGGTGAAAGGAAGCTATCGGAACCCCCCTGGTACATCAGCGGATCGGTCCAGAACGTGCGCGGCATATCCGCGTTCCTGGCTCGACGCACCAGTTCGACATGGTTGACGTAGGCCGATCCATCCGCCCATTGGTAGGCGCGCGGCAGCGGCGAATGCACATGCCGTTGGTCAAAGGGCCGAGATAGCTCTGAGCCGGCTTCCAGTCGCTCGGCAATGCGGGCAAGCCTGGGCGCGGCGGCCGGCCAGTCGTCCAGCGCTGCCTGCAGCGTGCGGGCGACCTCGCCGGCATCGGCAAAGCGTGTCAGGTCTCTGGAGACGACGATCAGCCGGCCGTCCCTTGAAGTGTCTTTGAGTGTGGCGAGTTTCATGGGATCTGTCCGAGTTCGGCTCACTTAATGCCCGGTGTTCCATCGAAGCGCCTTTCCAGGCCATCCCAGCAATCGATGTAATCGTCCTGCAGCGTCTCCAGTTCAGCCGCATATTTCGTCAGCTGCTGCGGGAAACGGGTCTCGAACATGAACGCCATCGTGTGATCCAGCTTGACCGGTTTCAGTTCCGTGTTGGACGCCTTTTCGAAGCCTGATGCATCCGGCCCATGCGGCAGCATCATATTGTGCAGGCTCATGCCGCCCGGAACAAAGCCTTTTTCCTTGGCGTCATATTGTCCATGGATCAGGCCCATGAACTCGCTCATGATGTTGCGATGGTACCAGGGCGGTCGGAAGGTGTGTTCGGCAACCAGCCAGCGCGGCGGAAAGATCACGAAGTCGACGTTCGCCGTGCCCTCTTCGCCGCTCGGTGCCGTCAGCACCGTGAAGATCGATGGATCCGGGTGATCGAAGAGAATGGCGCCGACCGGGGAGAAGGTGCGCAAGTCGTATTTGAATGGCGTATAGTTTCCATGCCACGCTACGACGTCGAGCGGCGAATGCCCGATCTCCGTCACATAGAACTTGCCGCACCACTTCACATGCACCCGGCACGGTGTCTCCTTGTCCTCGAAGGCTGCAACCGGGGTCTTGAAGTCGCGCGCGTTTGCCAAACAGTTGGCGCCGATCGGCCCACGATCCGGCATGGTGAACTTCGCGCCGTAGTTTTCGCAGATGTAACCGCGCCATTCGGGTCCCCCGCCGAGACGCGCGACCTTGAACATCATGCCGCGGGGTACGAGGCAGATCTCCGCAGGCTCGACTTCCATCACGCCCATCTCGGTGAAGACGCTGATGGCGCCGAGTTGTGGAACAATGAGCAGTTCGCCATCGGCATTGAAGAAATAGTCATCGACCATGTCATCGTTGAAGGCATAGGCATGCGCAGCCATGCCGACCTGGGTCATGACATCGCCGGCCGCCGTCATCGTTCGGATTCCGGCAAGAAAGTCCGTGCGTACTGTCGGTGTCGGGACCGGATCCCACCGCAGCTGACCAAGTGGCAAGGAGTGATCATCGAGACATGGCGCCGATTTCCAGAATGGACAGCGCGCATTGGCAAATCTGCGGGCGTGACGCACGCTTGGCCTGATGCGGTAGAGCCAAGAACGCTCGTTCGTCCCGCGCGGAGCGGTAAACGGTGAGCCCGAAAGCTGTTCTGCGTAGAGACCATAATTGCATTTCTGCGGACTATTCTGGCCCTGCGGCAGTGCCCCGGGAAGCGCCTCCGTCTCGAAGTCGTTACCGAACCCCGGCATGTAGGCGAGCGCGGCGGCTGCGGCCCGTGCACGTGGTGCTTCGGTCGTGTCCATGCTTGCATCTCCTCCACTGATATAGTTACAAACGTAACCGTCGATTTTGTAACTATCAAGGAGCGGAACATGGCGGGCGGATTCGAGCTGGACGGCTTCATTCCCTACCGGCTCAACCGGGCATCGGAACTGATCAGCCTGTCATTCGCCCGGCGGTACAAGGAGGAGTTCGATCTGACCCGGCCGGAATGGCGGACATTGGCAGCGCTTGGCAGCGTCGGCGTGATGACGGCAAAGGACGTTGGTGCTCATTCGCACATGCACAAGACGAAGGTGAGCCGGGCCGTTCGCGCGTTGGAACAGCGCCACTGGTTGAAGAGAGTTCCAAGCGACATCGACCGACGCTTCGAGCAGATCGAACTCACGGCGCTTGGCCGCCAATACTATCAGAAGATCACACGCCTAGCGGACAAATACCAAGAGACGGTGCGCCTCATGCTCGGCGAAGAGGCGATCCGGCATCTCGATCTTGCGCTCGCGGCGATCGAGGCCTCTGCAGGGCTGCGACGTAAATCGAAATGAACTATGAGCCAGTCAACGGATAGCCCTCGAAGTTCTTCAAGGTATTGAGGACAATCGAGGTCTTCACGTGCTGGACGGATTCGTGCGGCAGAAGCACGTCGTTGACGAAGCGTGAAAGGCCGGCAAGACCACGGGTTGCGACCTTGAGATGATAGTCCATTTCGCCCGTTAGCGCATAGGCCTCCAGGACCTCCGGAAGACCATTGACCAATTGCGCAAAGCGGCGGGCGTTGTCGCGATTGTGCGTCGCCAATGTAACCGAGATGACGACCAGCAGGTTGAGCCCCAACCTCTCCGGATCGAGATTTGCCTGATAGCCGCGAATGAAGCCCTCGGCTTCCAGCCGCGTTCGTCGTCGCGAACATTGCGAGGCTGAAAGGGCGATGCGTTCGGACAGTTCGATATTGGTCAAACGTCCGTCGCTTTGAAGCTCGGCGAGGATCTTGAGATCGAATCCATCCAGTTGCTCAGGCATTGTATGAAATGTCCATTATGTGCGTGTTCCGTGCGTATAATTTGCCTGACGCGCTCACAATGCAAGCACATTGCATCGAAGCAGGGCCATAATTGCATCAAATTGCTACAGCCGCAGGAGCAGCAAATGGGCCCGTATCCACACGACGCACCGCCGTCTCAGATTACCCCGGACAACCCCGCAGGAACGGATGGGTTTGAATTCGTCGAGTTTGCGCATCCTGAGCCGGAGAAGCTCGCGGAACTGTTCACGCGCATGGGATATCAGGCTGTCGCAAAGCACAAGACCAAGAACATTACCGTATGGCGTCAAGGCGACATCAACTACATCGTCAATGCCGAACCGGGCAGCCATGCCATGCGCTTCGTCGACAATCATGGTCCTTGCGCTCCGTCGATGGCATGGCGTGTTGTCGATGCCAAGCATGCATTCGAGCACGCCGTTGCCAAGGGCGCGACCCCTTATGAAGGGGATGACAGGACCCTTGATGTGCCGGCGATCGTCGGTATCGGAGGATCGCTTCTCTACTTCGTGGAGCGCTACGGTGCGAAAGGCTCGGCTTACGACCTGGAGTTCGACTGGCTGGGCGAGCGTGATCCGCGGCCAAAGGGCGTTGGCTTCTTCTACCTCGACCACCTGACCCACAACGTCTATCGCGGCAACATGGACAAGTGGTGGGATTTTTATCGGGAACTCTTCAATTTCAAGCAGATACACTTCTTCAACATCGACGGCCGCATCACTGGGCTGATGAGCCGAGCAATCACCTCGCCCTGCGGCAAGATCCGTATTCCGCTCAATGAATCGAAGGACGAGACCAGCCAGATCGAGGAATATCTGAAGAAGTACAAGGGTGAAGGCATCCAGCACATTGCTGTCGGCACCGACGCCATCTACGAGGCGACGGACAGCCTCGCCGAGAATGGCCTTCGCTTCATGCCCGGCCCGCCCGAAACCTACTACGACATGTCATGCGAGCGCGTGCACGGACATGACGAACCGATCGACCGGATGCGCAGACATGGCATTCTCATCGACGGCGAAGGCGTGCTCGATGGCGGCACGACAAAGATATTGCTGCAGATCTTCTCGAAGACCGTGATTGGCCCGATATTCTTCGAGTTCATCCAACGCAAGGGCGACGAAGGCTTTGGCGAGGGCAACTTCCGGGCGCTCTTTGAATCCATCGAAGCCGACCAGATACGCCGCGGCGTGATCAAGCCGGCTGCCGCCTAGCGGTTGACGTAACTGCGAAATCAATGGCCGTCGGGGGCAACAGCCTCCGGCGGCACCGTTTCGAGCAGGTTCTTCCGATGAAAGATAAACAGGCCGGCGATGACGATGATCGTTGCGCCTGTGATCACGTAGAGATCCGGAACGTCGCCGAAGAACAGGTATCCCAGCGCAATTGCCCAGATCAGCAGGCTGTATTGCAGCGGTGCCAGCAGTGACGCTGGGGCGAGCTTGAGTGAACGTGTGATCAAAAGGTGGGCGCAGGAGGCAACGACGCCAAGCGCAAGCATCCCACCGAGTTCGACCTGCGTGGTTGGCTGCCAGGTGCCGATTGATAGCACCGCACCGACGAGGAGGGCGGCGATCATTTGCCATGTCACGAGCGTCGTGTCGCTGGTGTTGCGCAGATATCGGTTCAGAACCAGGGCCACCGCAAAGGACAGGCTGCCGACAATGCCGAAAAGCGAGGGCAGCGACAACATCGCCGAGGATGGCCGCAGCGCGATCACCACGCCGCAGAACCCGACGAAGACTGCGAGCCAACGGCGCCAGCCGATCCGCTCGTTGAGGAAGAAATGCGAGAGCGCGGCGACATAGATCGGTCCGGCCATGTAGAAGGTCATCACGTCAGCGAGCGGCAGGTAGGCGACGGCGGCGTAAAACAGGCCGACATCGAGTGTCGCCAAGAGCACGCGCAGGACCTGCAGCCCCTTCAGCTCTACCTTGACAAGCTGGGCAGGACCTTGCCGAGCGATAAGCGGCCCCAGAATGATGAAACTTCCGAGTGAGCGGATGAGCAGCACTTGCCCGACAGAGAAGTTTGTCACCAGCCACTTACCCATCGCGTCGTTGAGGGCGAAGAGAAAGTCCCCGAGCAGCATCAAAACAACGCCCATCAGTACGAAGTTCTTGAAGGCAGTCGCGGTAGGCTGCGGTTGCATGTCGGATTCCTGTCGTCGGCCGCCGCCTCGTTGCGGCAGGCGTGGCGTCGCGCATATGGTCTGGGGTGTCAAGTCGTTGCGGAGGCTATTGCGACTTGCCGCGGAGCATTTCTATGATCGCCGAGAAATCGCGGCCGCCGTTCCCCTGTTTCTCGAAAAGGGCGTAAAGCTGGGAGGCTTCCGCCCCAAGCGGCGTCGATGCACCGGTGGAAAGTGCCGCCTCCTGCGACAGCCTCAGATCCTTCAGCATCAGTGCGGCCGCAAAGCCCGGCTTGTAGTCGTTGTTCGCGGGCGACGTCGGCACCGGCCCCGGGACTGGGCAATAGGTGCTGATAGACCAGCATTGTCCCGACGAGGTCGAGGCGACGTCGAACAGTGCTTGATGCGAAAGGCCGAGCTTCTCGCCGAGTGCGAAGGCCTCGCAGACACCGATCATCGATATGCCGAGGATCATGTTGTTGCAGATCTTGGCCGCCTGTCCGGCACCCGCCTCGCCACAGTGAACGATTTTCTTGCCCATCGCTTCCAGGATCGGCTTGGCCTTCGCAAAGGCGTCGTCGGAACCTCCAGCCATGAAGGTCAGCGTACCAGCCGCGGCCCCGCCGGTGCCGCCGGAAACCGGGGCATCGAGGGAAAGGCAGCCGGCATTGCTTGCCATTTCGTGCGCCTTGCGGGCGCTATCGACGTCGATCGTGGAGCTGTCGATCACAAGCGTACCGGCGGGAATGGAGCGAAGGATATCAGTCCAGGCGCTGAGCACGTGCTTGCCCTGCGGCAACATCGTCACGACGATCTCCGCGTCCGAGACAGCCTGGCTGATATGGCTCGCGGCCGTCACGCCATGTGCTTGCGCGGCCTGCAGGACAGGGGCTGCCAGATCGAAACCCGTGACCTGATGACCCGCCTTGACGAGGTTGGCGGCCATCGGCCCGCCCATGTTGCCGAGCCCGATGAAGGCGATCCTTGCCATGACATTCTCCTATCTGTTGTCTTCCAGGATCATGGCCGCCGCTTTTTCGGCGATCATGATCGTCGGCGAATTGGTGTTGCCCGACGTGATCGTCGGCATCACGGAGGCGTCAGCGATCCGAAGCTTCGACAGAGCCCTGAACTTCAGACGGGGATCGACGACACTTTCGCGATCCGAGCCCATCCGACATGTTCCGACGGGATGGAAGATCGTGGTGCCAATGTCGCCGGCCGCCTGCGTCAGTTC
This sequence comes from Rhizobium sp. BK060, assembly GCF_014193145.1. NCBI lineage: Bacteria > Pseudomonadati > Pseudomonadota > Alphaproteobacteria > Hyphomicrobiales > Rhizobiaceae > Rhizobium > Rhizobium sp. BK060. The sequence goes on along the minus strand of NZ_JACHYW010000001.1, from coordinate 198,487 downwards.
AGCATCCGTGCGGTAGCTCGGGCCGGGCTTGAACTCCTCCGGATTAAACCGCGCGAATGACGGCTGTGCTACGATTTTCCGCGTCAGGCGTATCGAACGGATAGCTATGTCGCGATCGCGTTCGGTCGAGAGATAGTTCGGGCTGATCGTCGGTTGGGCGGCAAAATCCGGGCTCGCCAGATGCACCGAACCACGGCTCTCCGGCCTCAGATTGCAGACGCTCGCTGTGATGGCCGGGAACGGGTGGACTGGATCGCCGAACTTGTCGAGCGACACTGGCTGCACGTGATATTGAAGATCGGGCGTTTCCTTGTCGGGACCGGAGCGGGTAAAGACGCCGAGCTGGCTGGGTGCCATTGCCATCGGTCCTGAACGCCTGACGAGATATTCCAGGCCGATCGCCGCCTTACCGATGAGCCTTGTAGCCTTCTCGTTCAACGTCGGAACGCCGGTGACTTTGTAGGCCATCCGAAGCTGCAGGTGATCCTGCAGGTTCTCGCCGATGGCCTTCACCTCGATGGCGACCTCGAGGCCCGCATTCTTGAGCACCTCACCGCGGCCAAGGCCCGACAATTCCAGAATATGCGGTGAACCGATCGCGCCGGCTGCCAGGATCGTTTCCCGTGCCGCGTCAGCACGCTTCGTGGTGCCGCCATGCTTGTAGTCGACACCAGTGACGGCGCCCTCCTCGATCACCAACCGGGAGACCTGAGCCTTTGTCAAAACTGTCAGATTGCCTCGTCGCATGGCAGGACGCAGGAATGCCTTGGCGGTGTTCCAGCGAATGCCGGACCGTTGATTGACGTCGAAGTAGCCTGATCCCTCGTTGTTGCCGGTGTTGAAATCCGGGCTTTCGGGAATGCCCGCCTCCTTGGCGGCGGCCTGGAATGCATCGAGTACCGCCCAGCGCACGCGGGCTTTTTCCACGCGCCACTCGCCGCCTGTGCCATGCAGCTCGTTTTCGCCGCGATAGAAGTCCTCCGATTTGCGGAAAAACGGAATCACCTCGTCCCAGCTCCAGCCGGTGCATCCCATCTGTCGCCAGAGATCATAGTCGCGCGCCTGGCCACGCATGTAGATCATGCCGTTGATCGAGGAGCAGCCGCCGAGCACCTTGCCGCGCGGATAGTTGAGCGCGCGTCCGTTCAATCCATCCTGTGGCGCGGTCGTGAAGCACCAGTCGGTGCGCGGGTTGTTGATGCAATAGAGATAGCCGACGGGGATATGGATCCAGTGGTAATTGTCGCTGCCGCCAGCCTCCAGCAAAAGCACACGCGTGTTCCGGTCTTCGGACAGCCGGTTGGCGAGGACGCAGCCGGCGCTGCCGGCGCCGATGATGATGTAGTCGAAGCGATCCATGCGAATGCCACCCCGCGGCTTAGCGGCGGTAGACGAAGCCGAGTTTCCGACCGAGGCGCGATGCGTAGAACTCACCGATGATGCCGCGGCGGAATATCAGCACGCAAATCATGAACACGATGCCGGTGATGATCGTCACCGGAAATTCTGATGTCGCCAGATAGTTTTCGAGCGTGACGACGAGGCCAGCGCCAAACAGCGGGCCGATCAGCGTGCCGATGCCGCCAAGCAGGGTCATCAGGATCACCTCGCCCGACATCTGCCAGGCAACATCGGTCAAGGTCGCGAACTGGAAGACCAGCGATTTGACCGCCCCGGCCAGGCCTGCAAGAGCGGCCGACATCACGAAGGCGCCAAGCTTGTAGCGGGCGACGGAATAGCCGAGCGATATCGCCCGCTGCTCGTTCTCGCGGATCGATTTGAGGATCATTCCGAATGGCGAATTGATGAAGCGCCAGATGATCAGAATGCCGGCGACGAAGACGGCCAGCACGAAATAATACATGTTGGTCGAATTATTGAGATCGAGGAGGCCGAACAAATGGCCGCGCGGCACGGATTGGATTCCGTCCTCGCCATGCGTGAACTCCGATTGCAGGCAGAAGAAGAAGAACATCTGCGACAAGGCCAGCGTGATCATGGCAAAGTAGATGCCTTGGCGGCGGATCGCGAAAAAACCCATAACGAGACCGAGGACGGCGGCACCGGCTACACCGACCACGATGCCGAGCTCCGGCGAAAATCCCCATTCCTTGACGGCATGGGCCGTGAAATAAGCCGCTCCGCCGAAGAAGGTCGCATGGCCGAACGACAGAAGGCCAGTATAGCCGAGCAACAGATTGAAGGCGCAGGCAAACAGCGCAAAGCACAGAAGCTTCATCAGGAAGATCGGATAGAAGAAGAATGGCGCCAGCAGCAGGAGCAGCAGGCCGATGATGAGGAAGGCCGCCTGCACCGAAAGGGCGGTGCGGCTCTTTTCCGGTCTCATCGTTTCAGTGATCTCTGTCATCGTCATGCATCCCGGCCGAAGAGGCCCGCAGGCCTGATGAGAAGAACAATCGCCATGATGACGAAGATCACGATGTTGGAAGCTTCGGGATAGAAGACCTTGGTGAGACCTTCGGCAATACCGAGTACGTAGCCGGTGATGATCGCCCCCATGATCGAGCCCATGCCGCCGACCACGACGACGGCGAAGACGACGATGATCATGCTGGAGCCCATCAGCGGCGACACCTGATAGATCGGTGCGGCCAGCACGCCTGCAAAGGCCGCGAGACCGGCTCCAAGCGCATAGGTCAATGTCAAGAGGACCGGCACGTTGACGCCGAATGCCTGGACAAGGGTCGCATTCTCGGTGGCGGCCCTCAGATAGGCACCGAGCTTCGTCTTCTCGATCAGGAGCCAGGTGCCAAGGCAGACGACAAGCGACACGACCACGACCCAGCCGCGATAGATCGGCAGGAACATGAAGCCGAGATTGACTGCACCGGCAAGAGCGGCGGGTTGCGCATAGGGCTGCCCGGAAGAGCCATAAAGGTAGCGGAACGTGCCCTCCACGGCGAGTGCGAGCCCGAAGGTGAAGAGCAGGCCGTACAGCGGATCGAGGTCATAGAGCCGGCGAAGGAACAGTCGCTCGATCACCGCGCCGGCAAAGCCGACAATGACGGGCGCCAGGATCAGCGACGGCCAATAGCCGATGCCGGCGTAAGCAAGCAGAAGGTAGGCAGCGAAGGCACCGAGCATATACTGCGCGCCGTGCGCGAAATTGATGACCCGCAACAGACCGAAGATAATGGCGAGCCCGAGACTGAGGAGAGCGTAGAACGAACCGTTGATCAGGCCGATCAACAATTGGCCCATGAACGCCTGCAGGGGAATGCCGAAGATCATCGTCATCAGATCACACTCCCAGAACCTTGTGCAACGTATCCATCCGATCGGGTAATTCGCCCACCGGGAACTCTGACACCATCTGTCCGTGGTCCATAAGATAGAAGCGATCGGCGATCCGGCTAGCGAAGCGGAAATTCTGCTCGACGAGCAGGATCGTCATGCCGCGTTCCTTCAGTTCCTTCAGGACTTCGCCGATGCGCTGGACGATGACGGGCGCAAGCCCCTCGGTGGGTTCGTCAAGCAGGAGCATGCGAACGCCGGTGCGCAGAATGCGGGCAATCGCCAGCATCTGCTGTTCACCGCCCGACAGCTTCGTGCCCGGACTGTTGCGGCGTTCGTAGAGATTTGGAAACAGCTCGTAGATTTCGTCGACGGTCATGCCGCCGGGGGCAACGACCGGCGGCAGCATCAGATTCTCGGACACCGTCAGCGTCGCGAATATGCCCCGCTCCTCCGGTACGAAGCCGATGCCCCGGTGTGCCGTCTTGTGCAACGGCACATGCATCATGTCCTCGCCGGCAAAAGTCAGCTTGCCCTTGCGGGCGCGCACGATGCCGGTGATGGTGCGCAGTGTCGTCGTCTTTCCGACGCCGTTGCGGCCAAGGATGGTAATCGTCTCGCCTTCGGCGATACGCATGTTGACGCCGTGCAGGATGTGGCTTTCGCCATACCAGGCGTTGAGCCCCTGGACCTCCAGAAGTGTCGTCATCAACCCTCCTCCGAGCCCATGTAGGCCTGGCGCACCCGCGCATCGGCGCTGACTGTCGCGTAATCGCCCTCGGCAAGGATTTCTCCACGCTGCAGCACGGTCACATGCTGGCAGATGTTTGCGACGACAGACAGATTGTGCTCGACCATCAGAACGGCGCGGTCGCGCGCCACTTCACGGATCAGCGCCGAGACAACGCCCACATCCTCGTGCCCCATGCCAGCCATCGGTTCGTCGAGCAGAAGCACCCGTGGATCAAGGGCAAGCGTCGTTGCGATCTCGAGCACACGCTTGCGGCCATAGGAAAGATCAGCCGCGATCGCGTCACGCTCCTTGGAAAGACCGACTTTCGCCAGCAGCTGTTCGGCGCGATCGTTTAACGCGTCAAGGGCCGAAAGCGGGCGCCAGAACTGCGTCGACAGGTTGTTTGGCCGCTGCAGTGCCACGCGGACATTGTCGAGAACGCTCAGGTGCGGAAATACGGCCGAAATCTGGAACGACCGCACCAGCCCCATGCGCGCGACCTTGTCAGGCGCCGTTTTGGTGATGTCCGTGTCCATCAGCGTGATCGTACCGGCAGTGGGCTGCAGGAACTTCGTCAGCAGGTTGAAGACCGTGGTCTTGCCCGCGCCGTTGGGGCCGATCAAGGCGTGCACACTCGCATCGTGAACATCCAGATCGACATTCTTGACGGCGGTGAAGCCGCCGAAATCGCGGCGCAGGCCACGGGCGGAGAGCACCACCCGCGGCATCGCATTTGATTGTGTCGCGGAAACCGCCATCGGTTCAGTTCACCAGGGCGCAGCCGCTCTTGGCGGGATCGATATAGGCTTCCTTGCCGGGGATGGTCGCCAGCACGTTGAAGTAGTCCCACGGCTCCTTGCTGTCGGCCGGTTTCTTGACTTGAAGCAGGTACATGTCATGGATCATGCGGCCGTTCGGGCCGACCGTTCCGCCGCGCCCGAAGACGTCATCCACCGGCATTTCATGCAGTTGCCTGGCAACGGCATCGGTGTCGTCGGTACCGGCCTTCTGGATCGCCTTCAGGTATTGAAGCACGGCCGAGTAGGTGCCCGTATGGACCATGTTCGGCATCCTGCCTGTTCGGGCAAAGAACTTCTTGCCGAACTCGCGGCTCTTGTCATCGAGGTTCCAGTAGTAGCCTTCGGTCAGTGTCAGCCCCTGTGCGGCATCGAGGCCGAGGCCATGGACTTCGGCCAGTGTGAAGAGCAGTGCCGCCAGATGCTGGCCGCCCTGGGTGATGCCGAATTCGGCTGCCTGCTTGATGGCGTTGGAGGTATCGAGGCCGGCATTGGCAAGGCCGATCACCTTGGCACCGGAGGACTGGGCCTGCAGCAGGAAGGATGAGAAATCCTGGTTCGACAGGGGATGGCGGACGGAACCAACGACCTTGCCGCCGGCGGACTTGACGAAATCGCTCGTCTGCTGTTCCAGCGAATAACCGAATGCGTAGTCGGCCGTGAGGAAGAACCAGCTGTCACCACCCTGCTTGACGAGTGCGCCGCCCGTGCCGACGGCGAGCGCATGCGTGTCATAGGCCCAGTGGAAGCCATAGGGCGAGCAAGCCTTGCCGGTCAGATCCGTGGTCGCCGCGCCGGTGACGATGTCGATCTTCTTCTTTTCCTTCGCAATGGCCTGAACCGCGAGCGCTACGGATGAGGTGGTCAATTCCATGATCGCGTCGACCTGCTCGGTGTCGTACCATTGACGAGCGATGTTGGAGGCGATGTCGGCCTTGTTCTGGTGGTCGGCATCGACGATCTCCACCGGTACGCCGAGCACCTTTCCGCCGAAATCCTCGACAGCCATCTTGGCTGCTTCGACGGAGGATTTGCCGCCGAAATCGGCATAGACACCGGACTGATCGTTCAGGATGCCGATCTTCACCTTGCCGTCCGATGCACCATCGGCGAGTACGGCGGTACTGCTTGCAAGCAGAAATGCCAGCGACGCAATGAGATTCTTTCGCATATTCCTCTCCTCCCAGAGATTGGCCAGAATGCGGATCTGTTCAAATTTGGCCAGCCACCCTCCTCAAAGCCGCCAGCCCATCCCTTACGATCATGGAATTGCACTGATCAGGCAAGGCCGCTTTACAACTAATTCCAAACAGTATCTGTTCGTTTTTGAACAGAAGCGCTGTTCTGTCGCAGGTCCGGCCCAATGAATGCAAATCGTTAGGGTGCTTTCGTTGGAACCTAGGGCAGACCGCGGCGAGGTGCAGCCTGTGCCGTATTAGACGAAAGACCAATATGGCGCGGCCGAGCGATGCCAGGGCCGACAGGGAGCTCGCATGAACAATCCGCCGCAATTCACGTGGGACGACCTGCAGTTCTTTCTGGCGGTTGCTCGCACCGGGCAGCTGTCGACCGCCGCGCGGCAATTGCGCACCAGCCATGCGACGGTCTCGCGTCGCATCGACCGGCTGGAGTTTGCTCTCAAGGTCAAGCTCTTCGAGCGCAACCCGCGCGGATACGTGATGACGGCGATGGGCGCGCGCTTCGTCGAGACTGCCGAGAAGATGGAGCAGGAAACAGAGCGGCTGCGTGCCGATCTGACCGACGGCGCAACGATGCAGCGTGGGGTGGTGCGGCTCAGCGCGCCGGAGGGCTTCTCCAACTTCTTTTTTGCCCGCGTGCTGCCGCAGTTTGTGGCAAGCCAGCCCAATTTGTCGCTTGAGTTGGTGACGATCCAGCAGATCATGTCGCTGTCGCGCAAGGAGGCCGATATCACTGTCGTTCTCGATGAGCCGAAGGGCGGACCATACTTCTCGGACAAGCTCACCGACTATCATCTGCAGGTCTATGGCTCGAAGGAGTACCTGCGCCGGAGCGCGCCCATTGCCTGCCGCGACGACCTGTTGGATCATCCGTTCATCAGCTACATCGAAGAAATGATCTTCGCGCCCGGCCTCGACTATCTCGGCGACGTGCATCCGCGCATCAAGCCGCAGTTTCAAAGCTCGAGCATCTTTGCGCAGCTGACGGCAACCCGAAACGGCCTCGGGCTTTGTGTGCTTCCCTATTTCTTCGCCAGTCGCTACCCCGAGCTCGAACGGGTCCTTCCCGACGACATCGATCTCAGGCGGCACTACTGGATCACCTGTCATCGTGACCTTCGCCAGTCGCCAAGGGTGCGGGCGGTCATCGATTTCCTGCGCGAAGCGGTCGTCGGCGAGGATGTCAGGTTCATCCCGCCATGGGCGAAACGGTAGATTGACGTCGAAATCTCGTGGCGAGTTGACCCTTCCAACCTGCGGGTCTATGCCCGAAGGATGTCGCACCCGCAGGGGAATGAGGAGGAATGACCATGCAGCACACCCGCGAGATCTTCGACTGGGCCGATCCGTTCCGGCTGGTGGAGCAGCTTACGGACGAGGAGCGCATGGTGCAGGAGACGGCGCACGCTTATGCGCAGGACAAGCTGGTGCCGCGCGTGCTCGAAGCCTTCCGTCACGAGAAGACGGATCCGAAGATCTTCCGCGAGATGGGTGAGCTTGGGCTGCTTGGACCGACGATCGCCCCGGAGTATGGCGGGGCGGGCCTTGGCTACGTTGCCTATGGCCTGATCGCCCGCGAGGTCGAGCGCGTCGACAGCGGCTACCGCTCGATGATGAGTGTGCAGTCGTCTCTCGTCATGGTGCCGATCGATGCCTTCGGTTCGGAGGCGCAGAAACAGAAATATCTGCCAAAGCTTGCGACCGGCGAATGGATCGGCTGCTTTGGCTTGACCGAACCCAACCACGGCTCGGATCCGGGCTCGATGGTGACGCGGGCAAGGAAGGTCGATGGCGGCTATAGCCTGTCGGGCGCCAAGACCTGGATCTCCAATGCCCCGATCGCTGACGTTTTCGTCGTCTGGGCCAAGACCGAGGACGGTGTCATCCGCGGCTTCATCCTGGAGAAGGGCTGGAGGGGCCTGTCGGCGCCGGCGATCCACGGCAAGGTCGGTCTGCGCGCCTCCATTACCGGCGAGGTGGTGATGGATGATGTCTTCGTGCCGGAAGAGAACCTGTTGCCGAACGTGTCCGGCCTCAAGGGTCCTTTCACCTGCCTGAACTCGGCCCGCTTCGGTATTGCATGGGGGGCGCTTGGCGCTGCCGAGGACTGCTATGCAAAGGCGCGCCAATATGTTCTGGACCGCAAGCAGTTCGGCCGGCCGCTCGCCGCCAACCAGCTGATCCAGAAGAAGCTTGCCGACATGATAACGGAAATCTCGCTCGGTCTGCAGGGTTGCATCAGGCTCGGCCGTATGAAGGAAGACGGGCACCCGCCGGTGGAGCTGACCTCGATCGTCAAGCGCAATTCGTGCGGCAAGGCGCTCGACATCGCGAGGCTTGCCCGCGACATGCTGGGCGGCAACGGCATATCCGACGAGTTTGGCATTGCCCGCCATCTCGTCAATCTCGAGGTCGTCAACACTTATGAGGGCACCCACGACGTCCACGCCCTTATCCTCGGCCGCGCCGTCACCGGCATTGCGGCCTTTGCGAATTGAGCCGTATCGACCATCGTGCAAATTGAAACGTGCGCGACAATGTGCCAGCCTCCCATGACCGCGATTAAATCGAGCGCGGCATGGGGGATTGCACATGCTTTTGTTTCTTGCATTTCTGATTGGAATGATTGCGGGGCTCAGAGCGATGACGGCGCCGGCTGCTATTGCCTGGGCGGCTGCTCTCGGCTGGTTTGACGTTTCGCAGACACCCCTTGCCTTTATGGGATATCGTTGGACGCCGTGGGTGTTCACACTGCTTGCTGTTGTCGAGTTGATTACCGACCAGCTGCCATCGACCCCGTCCCGCAAGGTTCCCATGCAGTTTGCGGCCCGCTTGATAATGGGCGCGCTGACGGGTGCCACGATCGGCACCTCCGGCGGCTCGTTGGTCGGCGGGCTCATTGCAGGTGTCGTCGGCGCCGCGGTTGGCACGTTCGGCGGAGCGGCGGCTCGTGGTAAGCTCGCCGCCGCCTTCGGCAAAGATACACCGGCAGCGCTGATCGAGGATGCGGTTGCGATCATCGGCGCACTCATCATCGTGGGAGCTGTGTGATGCCTGGTTTTGACGCCATCGTCATCGGGGCCGGCCAGTCCGGTCCCTTCCTCGCCGCCCGCATGGTCGCGACGGGCATGAAGGTGGCGTTGATCGAGCGCAAGTTCCTCGGCGGCACCTGTGTCAATGCCGGCTGCATGCCGACCAAGACGCTGGTGGCAAGTGCCCGCGCCGCCCATGTGGCGCGACGCGGTGCGGACTTTGGCGTGGTGATCCCGGGTGGCGTGGGCATCGACATGTCGGTGGTGCGCAAGCGTGCTGAAACCGTGACGATGGACGCCCGCAACGGCCTGATCAACTGGTTTGCCGGCATGGACGGCATGACCGTCATCTATGGGCATGCCCGTTTCGAGGACGCCCATACCGTGACCGTCAACGGCGAGACGCTGACGGCCCCGAAGATCTTCCTGAATGTCGGCGCGCGGCCGACCATTCCCGATATGCCCGGTATCGGCGATATCGATTATCTCACGAGCACTTCGATCATCCATCTCGATACGCTTCCCACGCATCTGACGATTATCGGCGGCAGCTATATCGGGCTTGAGTTCGCGCAGATGTATCGCCGTTTCGGGGCCGAGGTGACGGTGATCGAACGCGGCCCGAAACTTGCCTCGCGCGAGGATGCCGATGTCTCCGACGCGATCGCCGATATCCTGCGCTCGGAAGGCATTGGCGTGCACACGGATGCCGACGGGATCGGATTCTCAAAGACGGCCGATGGGATCGAGGTCAGCATCGGCAATGGTCAACCGGCAATCGAGGCGAGCCACGTGCTTGTTGCCACCGGACGTACGCCGAATACCGATGACCTTGGTCTCGACAAGGCTGGTGTCGTTACCGACAGCCGTGGCTACATCACCGTTGACGACAAGCTTGCCACCAATGTCGAGGGTATCTGGGCGCTCGGCGATTGCAACGGCCGCGGGGCCTTTACCCATACATCCTACAACGATTTCGAAATCGTCGCCGCCAACCTGCTCGACGGCGAGGACCGCAAGCTCAGTGACCGCATCCTCGCCTATGCGCTCTACATCGACCCGCCGCTCGGCCGTGTCGGCAAGACCGAGAAGGAAGCGCGCGCCTCCGGCCACAAGATCATGATCTCGACCCGGCCGATGAGCCGGGTCGGCCGCGCCAATGAGCGTGCCGAGACCATGGGCTTCATGAAGGTGATCGCCGACGCTGAGACACAGCAGATCCTCGGCGCTGCGATCCTTGGGATCGAGGGTGACGAGGCGATCCACGGTTTCATTGATGCGATGAATGCCAAGGCCCCTTACCCGGTGCTGAAATGGGCGGTGCCAATCCATCCCACGGTGTCTGAGCTGATCCCGACACTGCTCGGAGATTTGAAGGCGGTTTAGCCTGCAATCGCCGCTGTCACGGCTCGCCACTTGATCCTGCATTTCGCTCGGACGGGGCGCTGGAAATTGCCTCGCTGGAGTAAAACAGTATGGCGCTTCCCAGCGCCCCGTTCGGCGGTTTGTGCCCGCAACTCCGGCCTCTCTTTATCCGCCGGCCGACGCTTTCGCGTCTCCGGCAGCCTTGTGTGCCGCACAGGCACGTCCGGGGCGACACTCGACGCAACATTCGCGCAACGCCGCCGTCCCCGGAGGGAGACCATTTTCTGCGAGCCCCGAATGCGGAAGCCTACGTCCTTCTTCCGCATTCGGCGCCGATCCCGTCTCGCTGCAACGTCTTGCGGTGTATCCGCGGCGGGACGATCTCAGTATGGCAGCGATCTGCGCGGCGTGGACAAAAGCAGGTCCCCGGTTGATGACGTTGGAGGCACCATACGGGCTTATCCTCCACCTGCGGGCGTTCAGTCGCCGTTTGCGACGGCAAGATCGTCGTCGAACGCCGCCAATATGCTATAGGCTGCCTTTACTCGCTCGCTGTTTGGATAGTTCTTGTTTGCGAAGAGGGCGATACCGATGCCCTTGGATGGGACGAAGGCGACATAGGCGCCGAAGCCGGTGGTCGACCCGGTCTTGTTGAAAAGCATATTCTTTACCGGCGGCCGTGGCGGCGACAGCTTCTCGATCTCGTTGGCTTTCAGGGCCATGTCGGCCGAGTTACCGGCCAAAAGCTGGTCGAGGGTTGTTGGATAGGCGTACATTTCCCAGCCGAGGCCCTGGGTCATGCCGCCAACCTTGTAGTAGCCCGTATGGGTGGTGGCGATCGCCGATTGCACGGTCTTGTCGAGATCGGAGCCATCCATGTTGGCTTCGATGAAGCGCAGCATGTCGCTTGCCGACATCTTCACGCCGTAGGCCTCCGAATCCAGGACTCCCGGCGAAACGCGAATGGCCTTGCCGGTTTTTGAATATCCATAGGCATAGTTCTCGTCGTCGGCTTTTGGAACCGCAATGAAGGTGTGGCTGAGGCCAAGTGCCGGAAACAGCTTCTGCTGCATCAGATCATCGAAGGGCCAACCCATGGCCTTTGCCGCGGCATAGCCGAACAAGCCGATGCTCGGATTGGAATAGACGCGATGGGTTCCCGCAGCATAGGCCGGCTTCCAGTTCTTGTAATAGCCGACCATCGCCTTGTGGTCGGTCACGTCGTTTGGAAACTGCAGCGGCAGGCCACCCGCCGTGTAGGTCCCAAGGTCGAGCAAGGTGGCTCCGGCAAGGTGGCTGCCGGCGAATTCCGGAAAATACTTGCTCGGGCTGTCGGTGAGCGAAAGGTCGCTGCTGGCCTGTGCGTAGCCTGCCAGGGTTGCGGTGAACGTCTTGCTGACCGAGCCAATTTCAAACAACGTCGCGTCGGTGACCTTCCGACCACTCGCCTTGGACGCGACGCCGTAATTGTAGACGTATCGCTTTCCCCCGACTGTGATGGCGATCGACATGCCAGGAATATCGTTTCTCGCCATCAGAGGGACGGCTACCGCATCGACAACGCGGGCAAGCTCATTCTGGCGTTCGGCCGCATGCGCACCGGCGCCGAGAAAGACTGAAGCGGCGGTGAGGATACCAAGTGTGGATTGCGGAATATTTCTCATAACAGATACCGTGCCTCGGGTTCGTGGAATCGCCGCGGTCTCGCCGCAGCGGTTAGGACATTCAAGGCAAAAAACCTTGAGATATGAGGTAATCCGGCGTTTTCGGCAGTTCTCGCCGAAACGGGTTGGGTCAGGCGGGATTTGTATACGAGGCCTGTACGGCCGTCTCAAACGACGATATCTAGCGTGAGGCATTAGAAAAATTTGGATATCCGATGGTTCGTCCGCATTTGCCGCTGAATGCGCTGCGTGCCTTTGAAGCGTCCGCTCGGCACCTCAGCTTCACCAAGGCAGCGATCGAGCTGTGCGTGACGCAGGCCGCCGTCAGCCATCAGGTCAAGGGTCTGGAAACGAGGCTGAACGTCACGCTGTTCGAGCGGCTGCCGCGCGGGCTGATGCTGACCACTGAGGGCGAGACGCTGTTGCCGGCGCTCCGCGACGCCTTCGACCGGATTGCCGGAACGCTCGAGCAGTTCGAGGGCGGACACTATCGCGAAGTGCTTCGGGTCGGTGCTGTCGGCACCTTTGCCGTTGGCTGGCTGCTTGCGAGGCTGCGAGCGTTTCAGGCTCAGCATCCCTTTATTGATCTGCGCCTCTCGACCAACAACAACCGTGTCGATATTGCCGCCGAGGGTCTGGATTATGCCGTCCGCTTCGGTTCGGGCGCTTGGCATGGGATCGAGGCGTTGCGCCTGCTGGAGGCGCCGCTGTCGGCGCTCTGCGTTCCCGAGATCGCGACGCAGCTTAACTCGCCGGCCGACCTTTTGAAGCAGACCTTGCTGCGGTCGTATCGCGCCGATGAGTGGTCGCGATGGTTTGCTGCTGCCGGGATGGAGGCGAACCTGCCGCCGCTGAAAAACATCGTCTTCGATTCATCGCTTGCGATGATGGAGGCCGCGCTGCAGGGCGCCGGCGTTGCCCTGGCGCCACCTCTGATGTTTTCCCGGCTTCTGCTTGCCGAGGCCATCCGCCAGCCCTTCGACATCACGGTTACCATGGGCAGCTATTGGCTGACCCGTCTGCAGTCTCGCCCGGAGACGCCGGCGATGTCGGCCTTCCGCCTATGGCTGTGCGAGGCATCGGGGGCGTCTGCGGTCTGAGACCTGCTATGCCGTCCTGTGGACCGAGCGGTGGCAACGGCGTAAGATACCGTCGACGTTGAGGGGCTCTCCGAAGGACGCACGCACGTGGCTATCTTCATGGACCGGCATGATCTTGCGGGGACATCCGCTGAAGACATTGCCGAGGCGCACCGCAGGGATCTGGCGGTTGAGGATCGGTATGGGGTGAAGTTCCTCACCTACTGGTACGATCAGCGGCGCGGGACGGCGTTCTGTCTGATCGATGCACCGAATGCCGAAACCGCGCAATGCGTTCATCGCGAGGCACATGGTTTTATCGCGGCCGAAGTGGTCGAGGTGGCGCTGTCGGCGGTCGAGGCGTTCCTCGGGCGCATTCACGAACCTGAACACAAAGCGGGCCAGACCGGCGTCGAAAGGGATGCAGGGCATAGGGCGATCCTGTTTACCGACATTGTCGGTTCGACGGAGATGACTTCGCGGCTCGGTGACCGCATGGCTGCCGAGCTGGTACGGGCGCATGACGCAATCGTACGACGCTGTCTGGCGCAGTGCGAAGGCAGAGAGGTCAAGCACACCGGTGACGGCATCATGGCCTCCTTCGTCTCCACGCACGCCGCGGTCGGCTGTGCGATGAGCATCCAGCGCGAATTCAGGACCTACAACGGCGGCACGCCGGAACCCATCCATGTCAGGATCGGGCTTGATTGTGGCGAGCCGATCGAGGACAGCCACGATCTCTTCGGCTCAACCGTGCAACTGGCTGCGCGGCTCTGTGCGGCAGCCGGCGGGGATCAGATCCTCGTATCGGAGAGCATCTTTAGAGAGCACGGTGCGGCCGATCTCTTCGCCAATGCGACGCGCAAGCGCCTCAAGGGGTTTTCGAAGCCGGTACTGGCGTTCGAGTGCGATTGGGCCGATGCGGAAGCGGCTCGACCGACGTAAGTCCCGATCCCACCATTCCAGATGATAGCAAGGCTGGCCGCCGTCCTCAAAACGGTGCCGGCCTTGCGCGTGTCGGCATCGCGCTATTCCATCACGATCTGCAGCTTCACGTCGCTCGGACGTGCCTCGACGGCGCGATCAAAGGCCGTGATGGAGTCCTCGAAGGTGAACGTCTCTGAAATCAGCGGCTTCAGATCGACACGGCCAGAGCCGAGCAGCGCAATCGAGCGCTCGTACTGATGGGCGTAGCGGAACACGGTCTCGATTCGGATTTCCTTTGTCGAGGCCGTCGAAACGTCGAAGCCGATCGGGTTGACCGGCAGGCCGACGGCAACGATGACGCCGCCCGGTCTCGGCAGTTCCATGATGGTTTCCCAGGCCTTGGGCGAACCCGAGCATTCGAAGATCACATCGGCACCCCAGCCATCGGTCAGCCGCGCCACCTCTTCGGCGAGGTTCTTCTCGCGGATGTTGATCGGGATGACGCCCTGGTATTGGGCGGCAATGTCAAGTTTCGGCTGGGCAAGGTCGGCGACGATCGCGCGGGCACAGCCGCCGGCAAGAGCAGCGACGGCCACCATCGTGCCGATCGGGCCGGCACCAAGCACGATGGCCGTGTCGCCGGGGACGATCTTCGCCTTCGTCGCGGCTTGCATGCCGACCGCGAACGGTTCGACCATGGCGCCTTCGGCAAAGCTGACATTGTCGGGAAGCTTGTAGGTGTAGTTGGCAGGATGGACGACCTCGGGCGTCAGGACACCATGGATCGGCGGCGTCGCCCAGAAGATCACGGCCGGATCGACATTGTACATGCCGAGCCGGCTCGCCCTGGAATTGGGATCGGGAATGCCTGGCTCCATGCAGACGCGGTCGCCGACCTTCAGATGCGTGACGCCGGCACCGACCTCGACGACCGTGCCGGCGGCTTCATGGCCGAGCACCATAGGCTCGTTGACCACGAAGGGGCCGATCTTGCCGTGGGTGTAATAATGGACATCGGAACCGCACACGCCGACCGTATGGATCTTGATCTTCACCTGTCCCGGACCGGTGTCCATCGGCAGATCGATGTCGCGAAGCGCGAGTTCATGCTGGCGCTCGAGCACCAGCGCGCGGACTTTGGCCATTGTCTTTCCTTCCCGGTTGCCTCCCCGCGCCGTCTCTCAGTCGGCGCGGCTTTGGAATGACTATAAGACCCGAAGCCGCAGCAATTCAATCGTATTGAAAAGGCTTTTGCCCATGAAATGATGAATTGCTCATCTCGCACGAGGATATCCCCGCGAGGAATCAGCCGAACTTGACGAGGTTCAATGCGGGCAACGGCCCGCCCGGAAACTGCACCAGGCTGCCGCCGAGGGCGAGCGGGCCAAGATCGATGCCGAAGAAGCCTAGCCTTTCGATCAGGGAGCCGATCCGGGCCTTGGCGCTTGCGTCGTCGCCGGAATAGAACAGGACGCGCTTGCCGCCTTCGGCTGCAGGGTTGCCAGAGAGAAGATGCGGCTGCAGATGATTGAATGCCTTGACCACACGAGCGCCGGGTACGTATTCGGAAAATATCGCGCTGGACAGGCGGCCATCCAAGGCAGCGGGCTTGAAGAGCGGCGCCTCGATCGGATTGTTGGCGTCGATAACAATACGGCTGTGCCAGTCCGGCAAGCCGGAAAGCGCCTGCGGCAGTTTCGACCAGGGAACGGCCACGAGCACGATGTCGGCCTTTGCTGCCGCTTCCACCGTAGTTGCGGTCACAAAAGGCTGAAGCTCTGCGGCTAGCGCTGCGAGCGTTTCGGGCCCGCGGCTGTTCGATATGGCGGCATGAATGCCAGCCCGGGCGAGCGCGCGGGCAAAGGCGGCGCCGATATTGCCGGCGCCGATGATACCGATGGACATTGGTTTTCTCCTGCGATGAAAGCTTATGATCAGGCGGTGAAGCCGCCATCGGCGACGATGTCGGCGCCCGTGACGAAGGCGGCATCGGGGCTTGCGAGATAGGCGACGACGCTGGCGATCTCATAGTCCTTGCCGTAGCGCCCGATCGCCAGGCCGGGGCCGACGATCTTCGAGACCGGACCGCCGTCCGGATTCATGTCGGTGTCGGTCGGCCCGGGATGGACGGTGTTGACGGTGATGCCCTTCGGACCGAGGTCGCGCACGAGACTGCGGTTGAAGCCGGCGACGGCGCCCTTGGTCAGTGTATAGAGCGAGGCGGTCGGGAAGGCCGCATAGCGGAACATCGACGAGCCGATGTGGATGATACGGCCGCCCGGCTTCATTCGGCGCGCGGCCTCCTGCGTGGCGACGAAGACGCCCGTGACGTTGACGGCGATCATCCGCTCGTAGTCTTCGAATTTGATGTCCTCGATCGGCCCGCCAAGCGCGATGCCGGCGTTGTTGACGAGGATATCAAGCGAGCCGAAGGTTTCTTCCGTCGTCAAGACGGCGGCACGTACGGCCGCTGGATCGCCGGCATCCGCCCGGATCGCGATAGCGCGTCCGCCGGCGTCCTCGATCTCCCGCACGACAGCCGCAGCCTTATCGGGCGATGCGCTGTAGGTGATAGCGACTGCAGCACCTGCTGCCGCCAGATGCCTTGCGATAGCAGCGCCGATGGAGCGCGAGCCGCCGGTGACGAGAGCGGTTTTGCCGCTAAGGTTTTCGATTCTGGTCATTTCGGTCACTCCAGGGTTTCGTTGTTCGACGGAGTGAATATCGGTCGCCGATTCATTCTCAATAAGCGGGTAATCACTTGAATGATCTTCAAGCATTCATTGAAAATTTGGATGATCTTTATGTGGTGTTTATATTTGTGGTCGCCTATCACGCTCGAACCTTTATCTCGTCCCGGCATATGAACGCGGGAGCAATGCGGCCCGGGAAATCAGTTTGCGGCAATGGCAACGATACTCGGGTGCGAGCTCGGCGCTCGCCGGCCGTCCTCGCACAAATGACAAGAGAGACTTCATGGACCTTTCGATGATCATCCGTCCCGAGCACAGCTTCATCGGCGTGTCGGTGGCGACGAAGTGGAGAGGGCTGCAGTCTATCGCGGAGAAGGCCGCCGCCGCCTTCGGCATCGAAGAAAAGAAGATATTGCAGGCCCTGGAAAGCCGGGAGAGCCTTGGCTCGACCGGCATCGGCAATGGCGTAGCCGTTCCGCATGCCGTCGTCGAAGGGATGACGCATCCGCGTGGCTTGCTCGTACGCTTCGCGCGGCCGCTCGATTTTGAGGCCGTTGACGACGTGCCAACCGATATTGCCTTCGCGCTCCTGTTTGGCGAGGCGAACCGCGGTGAGTATCTGAACGTGCTGGCGGCGATCGCGCGTCAGTTGCAGACACCGGGGGTTCTGGCCGCCATGCGCCAGGCAAGAACCGCGGAAGAGCTCTATTCTGATTTCCTGGCCGACTCGCGCGTTTGACGATCAGATGGATGCGGTGGATCGGTCAGACATCGCGCTTGAAACCGGAGGAAGCCTTCCACAGGCGGTCCGGCAACGCCCAGCGTATTCGGCCCCTCGCCGGGCTTGGGGCCGTAGGGGTCCTCCAGTTCGTCCAGAGCGATACCAGCGGTGATGACGTCGCCTTCGTACTGATAGCGGATCGAAACATGGTTCGTCTCGTTGCTGGCGACCACATCGGTCTCGCTCTTGGAATTGAAGGCCTCGCCAATATGAAGGGTAAGTGCTGGCAGACGGAGACCTTCGCATGCCCTGTCTTTCGGATTTTGCCGTGGCCAAGGAGAGCACGTCCATTTCCAAAGCGCGCCTCAAATGGGATGCCATTCCAGACTCAGGCTTGGAACAGAAACATTCTTCGTTTCATTATACGACCAACTTGGTAGAGTTTCGGCCACAAACGAAGGAGGTTTTCCATGCAGTCGATAAGGATTACACGGCTTCTCGCGGCTGTGGCGCTGGCAGGCAGCGTCGCAATCGGGGCTGTCGCTCCCGCATTCGCGGACCAGACGCTTCTCAACGTATCTTACGATCCGACGAGAGAGCTGTACAAGGATTTCAACGCCGCCTTCGCTGCGAAGTGGCAGAAGGACACCGGTGAGGCGGTGACGATCAAGGCGTCGCATGGCGGGTCCGGCGCGCAGGCGCGCTCGGTCATCGACGGGCTTGATGCCGACGTGGTAACCCTTGCCCTCGAGGGTGATATCGACGCGATTGCCACCAAGACCGGTAAGATTCCCGCTGATTGGAAAACGAAATTCCCGAACAATTCGACGCCCTACACGTCCACGATCGTCTTCCTTGTTCGCAAGGGCAATCCTAAGGGCATCAAGGATTGGGCCGATCTGGTGAAGGACGACGTCCAGGTCATCACGCCTAACCCGAAGACCTCAGGCGGCGCCCGCTGGAACTTCCTCGCGGCCTGGGCTTGGGCCAAGCAGGCAAATGGCGGCGATGACGCCAAGGCGAAGGAATACGTGACGAAGCTCCTGCAACATGTTCCCGTTCTCGATACCGGCGCGCGTGGCGCAACGACCACCTTCGTCCAGCGTGGTCTCGGCGACGTTCTTCTTGCCTGGGAAAACGAAGCGTATCTTTCCCTGGAAGAACTCGGTCCCGATCAGTTCGAGATCGTGACGCCGACTTTCTCGATCCGCGCTGACCCGCCAGTCGCCGTTGTTGACGGCAACGTCGACAAGAAGGGTACCCGCAAGGTCGCGGAGGCTTACCTGAACTATCTCTATTCGGACGAGGGCCAGAAGATTGCAGCCAAGCACTTCTACCGGCCGACCAAGCCCGAAGCGGCCGATAAGGCAGACATTGCGCGCTTCGCGAACCTGAAGCTGGCGACGATCGATGATTTCGGCGGCTGGAAGGAAGCGCAGCCGAAATTCTTCGGCGATGGCGGCGTATTTGACCAAATCTACAAGCCGGCACAATAATACGTCGCATGAAAGCACATAGCCCCACGCGGTGGCGGTTCAGACGGCCGAGCGTCATTCCAGGCTTTGGAATGGCGCTCGGCCTTACCTTGACCTGGCTCACCCTTCTGATCCTGATACCGCTTTCAGGCCTTGCCTGGCGGTCAAGCGAGCTTGGCTTGGCAAAGTTCCTGGCCATTGCCTTCGATCCTCGCACCCTGAGCGCCTTGCGCATCAGCTTCGGCGCCGCTTTTGCGGCGGCCTGCATCAATGCTGCCTTCGGCGTCGTGCTGGCCTGGGTGCTGGTGCGCTACCGCTTTCCCGGCAAGCGCGTCATCGATGCCATGGTGGACCTGCCTTTTGCGCTGCCGACCGCCGTGGCCGGCATCGCGCTTGCGACCCTTTACGCACCGAACGGCTGGATCGGACAGTTCCTGACGCCGCTCGGCATCAAGATCGCCTTCACGCCACTCGGTATCGTCATTGCTCTCGTCTTCGTTGGCTTGCCTTTCGTGGTGCGCACGGTGCAGCCTGTCATGGAGGAGATCGACAAGGAGGTCGAGGAGGCCGCCGCTACGCTCGGCGCCACTCGTCTTCAGACCATCTTTCGTGTGCTTCTACCCGGATTGGCGCCACCTGTTTTGACAGGCTTCGCGCTCGCTTTTGCCCGTGGGGTCGGCGAATATGGCTCGGTGATCTTCATTGCCGGCAACCTTCCGTTCCGGTCGGAAATCGCACCGTTGCTGATTGTCATCAAGCTTGAAGAATACAATTATGCAGCCGCGACAGCCATCGCCGCCGTGATGCTGGTGATCTCGTTTGTCATGTTGTTGATTATCAACCTTATCCAGAGTTGGCGCAGACGGAGGTATGGCTATGGCGCTTGATACAAGCCTTCAGCCAACAAAGGTGCGTTCCGCCGTTACCGAGCACCGGTTTGCACGTTGGACGCTGATCCTTGCCTCGCTCATCTTCCTGACGCTCATCCTGCTTCTACCCTTGGCGGCAGTCTTCGTCGAAGCGTTCCGTAAGGGTGCCGGGGCGTTCCTCGAGGCATTGCAGGACGAGGAGACCTTTTCGGCCATCCGCCTGACCCTCATCGTCGCCGGCGTCAGCGTGCCTCTCAACCTGATCTTTGGCCTGGCGGCTGCCTGGGCGATTGCCAAGTTCGAGTTCAAGGGTAAGGCCTTCCTGACGACGTTGATCGACTTGCCCTTTTCAGTCTCGCCTGTCATTTCGGGTCTGGTGTTCGTCCTTTTGCTTGGTGCCAACACTCATCTTGGCCACTGGTTGAGCGCCCACGACATCAAGATCCTGTTTGCCGTTCCCGGGCTGATCCTCGCCACCATGTTCGTCACCTTCCCCTTCGTGGCACGCGAACTGATCCCGCTGATGCAGGAACAGGGAACGGGCGACGAAGAGGCGGCGCTTTCGCTCGGTGCCAGCGGCTGGCAGACTTTCTGGTATGTGACTTTGCCCAACATCAAATGGGGTCTGCTCTACGGCGTGCTGTTGTGCAATGCTCGCGCGATGGGCGAGTTTGGCGCCGTATCGGTGGTCTCCGGCCATATTCGGGGACAGACGAACACGATGCCGCTGCAGGTGGAAATTCTCTACAACGAGTACAATTTCACCGGCGCGTTCGCCGTTGCCACCCTGCTTGCGTTGCTTGCACTCGTGACCCTTGTTTTGAAGACGCTGCTCGAGATGCGATACAGCGAAGAAATAGCCGCCAGCCGGCGGCACTGAAGGAATAAGTAATGGAAGTTCGCGTACAAAACCTGCGCAAGGAATTCGACCGGTTTCCGGCGCTGCACGACGTCTCGCTCGACATCCGCTCCGGCGAACTGATCGCACTGCTGGGGCCGTCCGGCTCCGGCAAGACGACCTTGCTGCGCCTCATCGCCGGTCTGGAGAGCCCGACGGAAGGACTGATCTACTTTGGCGACGAGGACGCGTCGAAGAAGACCGTGCAGCAGCGCAATGTTGGCTTTGTGTTCCAGCATTATGCCCTGTTCCGGCATATGACCGTGCTCGACAATGTCTCCTTCGGCCTGAACGTGCGTGATGGCGCGCGACGGCCACCTAAGGCGGAAATCCGCAGGCGGGCGCTGGAGCTTCTCGACCTTGTCCAACTGTCCGGTCTTGAGAAGCGCTATCCGGCCCAGCTATCCGGCGGCCAGCGCCAGCGCGTCGCGCTCGCGCGCGCCATGGCGGTCGAACCAAACGTGCTCCTGCTCGACGAGCCCTTCGGCGCGCTCGACGCCCAGGTGCGCAAGGACCTGCGCAAATGGCTGCGCGAGATCCATGATCGCACGGGTCACACGACCGTTTTCGTCACGCATGACCAGGACGAGGCGATGGAGCTTGCCGACCGCGTTGTCGTCATGAGCCAGGGCGCGATCGAGCAGGTCGGAACACCCGATGAGGTTTATGACAACCCGAACTCTCCCTTTGTCTTCGGCTTTGTCGGACAGTCCAATTGTCTCGACGTGCAGGTCAATGGTGGAGAAATCTGGTTCGAGGACCGGCCGCTTGGGCTCAAGGTCGAAAACGAAGCGGATGGGGATGCCCAGCTCTACTTTCGGCCACATGACATCGAACTGCGAGATGGTTGCGGTGGCTGCATCGCTGGCTTGCTGACGACCAGCCGGCGCGTCGCCGGCACGCGCCACATCGAGGTTGACATCGGCAAGGGGCATCCACCGATCGAACTGGAACTGTCGCCATCGCAGGCCGGAAGCCTCGATCGCAGCCGGATCGCCTTCCGACCGAAGCGGTGGAAATTGTTCCACGCAGCGCGATAGGGATAGGAACGGGGCTCATGCGGTTTGGTGCGCCCCGAATCAGCGTGTGACGACAGGCTGATTTCGACCATTGCGGACGTCACCTGCAGTAGCGACTATCATCGCTTTCAGTGCGTTATGCGATCGCGAATCAGCCGGCTCAGCAGGCAAAAGGCGGCCAAATCAAATTGTGATACTAATTGGGTTTGAAATTTACCCGAAACGCAGGTAGAAAAGCGACCACTTAATCGAGAAGGGCTTACTACTCCAGATAGGGGGCACCTGCCATTGAGGGCGCATCTAGCGTTGGGAAAATCTCTCGCCGGGATTTTGTTTGCGGGCATGGCGGCTGCGAGCTGCACGACCGCCCAGCAACCGGCTCCAAAGGTGGCTAGCCAGGCCGCCAAGCCAAGGAACGCGGCGCAGACGGCGCAGCTGACAAAAGTCACCTTCAATTATAATGCCAAGGATCGCGATTGCCTAAAGCGGGCAATGTACTTTGAATCCGAGCATTCGGATCGCGACGGCTATATGGCGGTCGGAACCGTGGTCATGAACCGGCTGACGTCGGGTGCCTATCCCGATTCGATCTGCGGCGTCGTTGCCCAGGAGAGGCAGTTCGCCCCTGGTGTAATGACGCGCGAAGTCGAGCCTATGGCCGAGATCGAACTGACAGACGCTGCCGACGCAATCTTGCGTGGCGAACGGCATCCGGGTGTCAAGGACGCGATGTTCTTTCACACAGACGGTCTGAAGTTCTCGTACCGGAACATGCATTACGTGGCGATTGCCGGCGGCAATGCGTTTTACGAGAAGCGCGGCCGGGACGGCGAGCTGCAAACGCCAGCGCCCCTGCCCTCGTATGAAGTTGCCATGAACTATCTGCCCGGCCAGAGCCTGATGCCAGCACAGTTTGCGGCGCTCGTTCCAACCACCGTCCCGGTGCCGATCCCAATGCCGGGGTCAGGGGCCACATTGGGAAGAGAACCGGCCGTGCCGACGCCGACGGAAACGGCCGTGCCCATCACCCCTGAAGCGGTGATGCCGATCGCCATTCCGACGCCAAGACCAGCCTTCAATGACGCCGTGCTGCGCGGCAGCCTTGCCCACGGCTGAGGCTCGTTTCCTATTTTGCTCTGTTTCCATCCGTGTCGAAGACGTGCAGATGCTGCGCGGGGAACGACACGTTGATCGTTGGACCGGCTGTCAGCGCAGCACGGTCGAGCGTGAAGATCTTGAACGGCAGACCGTGCAGCGACAGATGCAGGATGATGCCGAATCCCGTCGGTTCGACCAATTCGACGTTTGCATTCAGACCGCCCTGATCGGCAATGACGACATGCTCCGGCCGGATCCCCAACGTGACCTTGGCGCCGTTTGCGAGTGACAGCGGCGCAGCCAAAGGAACGATCGTTCCATCCTTCAGACGGACACCGCCGTCAGCATAGGTCGCGTCGAGGAAATTCATGCCCGGCGAGCCGATGAAGCCGGCGACGAAGAGGTTGGCAGGGCGATCGTAGAGTTCCAGAGGGCTGCCGACCTGCTGCACGACGCCGGCATGCATGGCAACGATCCTGTCTGCCAGCGTCATCGCCTCGATCTGGTCATGGGTGACATAGATCGAGGTCGCCTTCAGGTCGCCGTGCAGTTTTTTGATCTCCGCGCGCATCTGTTCGCGCAGTCGGGCGTCGAGGTTCGACAGCGGCTCGTCGAAGAGGAAGGCCTTCGGCTGGCGCACGATGGCGCGACCCATGGCGACGCGCTGGCGCTGGCCACCCGAAAGCGCCTTCGGCCGGCGTTCCAGCAGTGGGTCGAGGCCAAGCTTGGAGGCGGCTGCTCCGACTGCGCTGGCGATCTTTTCCTTGGCCGTTTTCCGAAGCTTCAGGCTGTAGCTCATGTTGCCGGCGACATTCATGTGCGGATAGAGCGCGTAGGACTGGAACACCATGGCGATATCGCGGTCCTTCGGATGCAGTTCGTTGACCCGATTGCCGGCGATGCGGATCTCGCCGCCGGTAACGTCCTCCAGACCTGCGATCATGCGCAGCAGGGTGGACTTGCCGCAGCCCGACGGGCCGACGAGTACGACGAACTCTCCGTCCCTGATCCTGAGGTCGACGTCGTGCAGCACCTTGACGGGACCGTAGGCCTTCTTGACGTTCTGGATATCGATCGATGCCATTTTGATTAACCCTTGACCGCGCCGGCCGTCAGGCCCTGGACGAGATAACGCTGGATAAGCAGGAAGAAGAGACCGGCCGGGATGAGCGCGAGCACGCCCGCCGCCATCATCTGCCCGAAATCCACGGAGAATTTGGAAACGAAGGTCAGAAGCCCGACCGGGAAAGTTGCCGCGTCGTTGCCGTTGATCAGCATGAGGGCAAAGAGCAGTTCGCTCCACGCAGCGGTGAAGACGAAGCCGAGCGTTGCCGCGATGCCAGGCAGCGTCAGCGGCAGGATGATCTGCCGGAAGGCAGTGAACTGCGTTGCGCCGTCGATCATCGCCGCCTCCTCGAGATCCTTCGGGATACCGTCGAAGAACGACTGCATCAGGAAGGTGGCGAAGGGCACGTTGAAGGCGGTGTAGACAACGACGAGACCGGTGAGGCTGTTTGTCAGATGCAACGGCGTCAGGATCTTGAAGATCGGTGCAACCAGCATGACAAGCGGGAACATCTGGGTCAGCAGCATCAACGCGACGATCCAATACTTGGCCCGAAAATTAAATCGCGACAGGGCGTAGCCGGAAAGCGAGGCGCAGATCGTAACGACGACGGCGGTCGAGGTCGACACGATCAGGCTGTTCTTGAAGAAGGTCGGAAAAGCGCTGTGCTGAATGACGAAGGAATAGTGTTCCCATGTCGTCCTCGATGGCCACATCCTGACCCCCTCCGTGTAGAGCAGGTCATTCGGCGTCACCGACACCTTGAGCAGCCAGAACAGTGGAAACAGCGCAAACGCGATGTAGCAGAGAATGGCCAGGCGATGCGCGAGGGTGGGGAGAATGGACCGCTTCATAACATCAATCCTTGTTCAGCAGGGTCTGCCGCAGCAGGATGATCAGCATCGAATAGGCAAGCAGCAGCACCAAGAGCACCAGCGCGATCGCCGAGGCGTAGCCGAAGTCGAGGCGCCTGAAGGCCTGCGTGAAGATGTAGCTGGCGACGATTTGCGTCCGGTCGGCCGGTCCGCCGCCCGTCATGACGACGATCAGGTCGGCAAAATTGGAGACCCAGACGGTGCGCAGCAGCACGGTGATGGCAATGGTCGGCGCGAGGAAGGGCAAGGTAATCGAGCGAAAGCGCTGGAACCAGCTGGCGCCATCGATGGATGCCGCTTCATAGAGGTCACGCGGGATCGCCTGCAGAGCCGCGAGCAGCGTGATCGCGAAGAAGGGTATGCCCCACCAGACGTTGGCGATGATCGGTCCCCACATGGCATGTTGCGGATCGGAGAGGATGTTTCCTGGCTCGCTCATCAGGCCGAGCGCAAACAGCCAGTGCGGGATTGGTCCGATCACGGGATTGAACAGCCACGCCCAGTTCAGACCGGCGAGGAAGGAAGGAACCGCCCAGGGCAGGAAGACGAGAGCCTGCACGACGCCCCTGCCCCAGAACGGCTTGTCGAGCAGCAGCGCGAGAATGAGGCCGAAGACGAATTGCAGGAAGACGGAGGCGCCTGTCCACAAGAGCGTATTCTTCAGAGCACCGTAGAAGGCCGCGTCTTTTGAGAGTGCACGGAAGTGATCAAGCCCGATGAAGCCGCCCGAAAACGGATTCAGCAGCTGGATGTCGCGAAATGCGTAGGAAATCCCGATCATCAGTGGCACCAGCATCACTGCAATGATCAGGATGAGCGACGGCGCACTATAAAGATAGGGTTCAGAGGCATCGGCGACGCGCTTCAGCCAGGGGCGTCTATCCTGGCGCCTGTCTAGCGTATCGGCAGTGATGGTCATCGGGCAAAGTCCGTTTCGCGGCGCGCTTTGCGCCGTCGCAAGAAACTGAAGGGGCGGCGGACAGGTCCGCCGCCGGTGGTCCGTTACTTCTTGGCGAGGAACTTCTGCTGTGCCTTGGTCAGATAGTCTGCCCACTGGTCAGCCAGTTCCTTCGGCGTGATGTCGCCGAGAAGCGCCTGCTGCGTCGTCTTGATGGCGAGCGAGTCCTTGAAGAAGGCGAATTCCTCGAGATAGGTCGGCATCACCGTCGGAACGACGTTGGGATCAGCCAGTTCCTCGAACCAGCCTTTGAACTGCTCGCCGGCATAGAAGGGATCCTTCTCTGCCGAGGTGTGGACCGGCAGGGCGCCGGTGCGCTTGTTCCACTCGATGTTGCCTTCCGGGCCCTCAAGCGTTTCGATGAGCTTCCAGGAAAGATCCTTGTTCTGGCTCGTCGTGAACATCGACCAGCCAGCGAAGCCGATCGTCGTGAACGCCTTGCCGCTCGGACCAGCCGGCATCTTGGTGACGCCGAAATCATCCGGCTTCATGCGCTGGGCGATGGCGATCAGAGCGTCTGGGTCCTGGTCGAGCATGGCGCAGGTGCCGGAGTAGAAGCCGGCGACGGTTTCATTGAAGCCCCAGTTGACACTGTCCTTCGGCGTCAGGCCCTTCTTGTAGAGATCGACGACCCATTCGAGACCCTTTGCCCAGCCTTCGCTGTTCATGGTCGAGGTGCCGTCCTCGTTAAAGAACTTGTTGGAGCCGGCCATCGTCGCGCCGAACATCACCCAGCCATTGAGGCCGCCCGGACCACCGCGCAGGCAGTAGCCGGACTTGCCGGGGAGCTTGGAGACCTTCTCGGAGGCGGCGACGAAATCGTCGAGCGTCTTCGGTGGTTCGGCAACACCAGCTTCCTGGAAGAGCTTCTTGTTGTAGAACAGCGCACGCAGGTAGAAGCCATAGGGCAACATGTAGGCTGTGTTCTTGACGTCGCGGCCGAGTTCGAGCGCGCGCGGCGTCAGGCCCTTGGTGTGCTCCCACTTGGCAAGATAAGGCTCGAGGCTTTCGAGCATGCCGTTGTTGGCATAGAGCGAAAGCCAGGTGTCGGGCATTTCGATGACGTCAGGCGTGTCGCCGGCCGAAACCATTGTCGCGAACTTCTGGAAGGCTTCGTTCCAGGGCAGCGAGATGATGTCGACCTTGGTGCCGGGGTTTGCAGCCTCGAATTTGCCGACGATCGACTTCAGCGTCTCGGTGCGTTCGGGGCTGGTGATGACCTCGACCAGCTTGAGCGTGGTGTCGGCGAGTGCCGTACCGGCCATCATCGTGGCGAGTAGAGTGGCCGTAATCAGTCTCTTCATGCTTGCTCCCCCTTTTCAGGTTTTTGAGGTTGTGAACTTAAGAGGCGACCGCCAATGCCGCCTCGATGTCCTTCCACAAGGCCTCGGTTCCTTCGAGGCCAATGTGAAGACGTACGGACCGCGCATGGATCCCGAAGGTATGCGCGGAATTCGGTTGCGCCTTCTGCTGAAGGACGACCTCGCCTGGTACGATCAGGCTTTCATGCCCACCCCAGCTCACTCCCAGTTTGAAGAGCTTGAGGTGATCGGCGAAGGCGCGGATATCGACGCCCTCGCGGAATATGAAGGAGAACAGGCCCGATGTGCCGTTGAGGCCCGCAGGCAGGCGATTGGCAAGGCCCGGATGGCAGACAGTCTCCACCACGTCGAGCTCCTGCAGGCGTTTGGCGATCGTCATCGCGGCCGCCTCATGCGCTCGCATACGGATCGGCAGGGTACGCAGGCCGCGGATCAGAAGCCAGGCATCAAACGGCGAGAGTTTGCCACCGAGATAGGGATAGGCCTCTGCCTTGATGCGGGCGATCATCTCCTTCGAGCCGGCGACGACACCGGCGACGACGTCGCTGTGGCCGCCGAGATATTTCGAGGCCGAATGGATGACGATATCGACGCCGAGTGAGATCGGCTGCTGGAAGTAGGGGCTCGCCCAGCTGTTGTCGATCATGGTGACGATGCCATGCTTCTTGGCGAGTGCCGCGAGCGCGCCGACATCGTGGGCTTCCATCACCCAGCTCGTCGGGCTTTCCATGTAGAAGACCTTGGCGCCGGGCAGCGCTTTCGCCACGGCTTCCTCATCGCGACCATCGACATAGGTCACCTCGACCTTCATGCGCTTCAGGATCGTACCGAACAGGCGGAAGGCATCGGGATAGACATGCTTGACGGCAACAATCCGGTCGCCCGGCTCGACGAAGGACAGCACCGCCGAAGAGATCGCCGCCATGCCGCTTGCAAAGCCGAGCGCATCTTCGGCACCTTCGAGCTTTGCCAGCATTTCCTCGAACATGCGAACAGTCGGATTGAGGCCGCGGGTATAGATCGGCCGGACCTTCTCGCCCCGATAGGAGGAGATCATGTCGTCATAGTCGGAAAAGGTGAAAAGCGATGTCTGGAAAATCGGCGGCACGACGGCTTCGGCGAAGTTTCCTTCGTCGTGTGCGGTGATGAGCGAGGCAAGATCGAACGCGTCTGCGCCGTTATTCATTTGGACATTTCCTTGATATCTTCCTCGACAACTTCGAGGATTTTCAATGTCTCTTTGCGTGCGGCCTCGGCGTCCCGGGCGGCGATCGCGTTGAAGAGCGTACGGTGAAAGGGGAAGGAGCGGCGGGCAAAATCCTCGCGCTCGAAGGGGTGCTCCCAGAACTGCCAGAAAGTCTCTCGCATCTGCTCGAGAAGCTGGCGGAAAAGCGGATTGTGGGTGGCGTCATAGATTGCCAGATGGAAGGCGAGGTCTTCCGGTCCCGATGTGCCCTTCTGGATGTGGACACGTTCCATCTCGTTGAGGTTCTGCTCGATCAGGATGAGATCCTTGTCGGTCCGCTTTCGCGCGGCGACCATGCAGGCCTCGCATTCGATCCCGCGGCGCACCTCGAGCGTTTGCAGCAACGCATCGCGCAGATGGCCGGTATCAAGCGACAGCGGCATGTGGATCGTCGCCTTCGAAACCGGCTTCAGCAGGTAAGTGCCGCTGCCCTTGCGGGTTTCGATGACGCCCAGCGCCTGAAAGTGACGGATCGCTTCGCGGATCGTCGAACGGCCCACCATCAGCGCTGACATCAGTTCACGCTCTGCCGGTAGCCGATCGCCGGCCTTCAGCTGCGCGCTCTGAACATAATCGGCCAAGGCGTCTGTCACCTGACGTGCCCGATCGATTGCCGGGAGCGGCCGGATAACCGGCCTGTCGCTGCTTGATGCCTTCATGGTTCCCCAAATTTTTTATAGGCAGCCCGACCTTCAAATTGGTCTGACATCTTAGCATTTCGCAAAGATTGGCTAGCGTCAAGTGCGAGCTTTGTAGGTTAGCGAGATCCTCGTGTTCGCTCTAGTCGTACGATCTTTGCCATCCGATAGGCTCCTTATCGCCAGTGTCGGCTGACGTTAGGCGCGCCGAACGCGCGCCGCAATGAAGGCCTCTGCATGACATTCCTGCAAGTGCACCAATGAGGTTAGCCAACATCAGGCGTGAGAGTGCCACCCTTCCACGTCTTCAAAAGCACCTCGATGAACTTTCCGGCAGCGGGCGACAGTTGCGCGCCGCGGCGGCGGACGATACCGATGGTTCGGGTCACCACCGGGTCGATGATTGGGCGCGAGACCAAGTACGGGTGCTCTTCTTGAGGCGTCGCTAGCCGAGGAAGAACTGAAATACCGAGCCCGGCTTCGACCAGTCCTAGCGACGTGTTGAGATGAGTGACCTCATAGAACCAGTTCAAGCGAAGATTATGCTTCGCAAGAGCGCCGTCTAAAAGGACCCGGTTACCGCTCGAGCGATCAACGACTACGAGAGGGTAGCCGTCGAGTTGCCCCCAATTCACCTGGTCATGAGCTGCGAGCGGGTGATCCTTGCGCATGGCAAGCACGAAGGGGTCATCGATCAAAGGTTCGAACGAAAGGTCTGGGTCCGAATTTCCCATCAGATTGATGCCAAACTCGACCTCCCCGCGAGCCACCGCCTGCAGCCCCTCGTTGGCTGTTAGATCGCGGATACGCAGCCTGATATGGGGATAGTCAGTGCCAAACTTCTTGATGACCGTTGGCAGAAAATAGAAGGCAGCAGTTGGAACGCACGCCATCGTGATCAGTCCGCGCCGCTGCGAACCGCCATCCTTGAGGGCAAAAAGAGAACCATCGAACTCCTCGAGCATCCGCCTCACTAGCGGAAGTAGCTCCTGCCCGGTCGCCGTGGCAGCTACATGTCTGGTCGTCCGATCCAGCAATGGCGCGCCGATCGACTGTTCGAGCTTCTGGATGCGCCTGGTGAGAGCCGGCTGTGAAATATTGAGAGCCTCGGCAGCTCGGTGAAAGCTCTCAAGGTCTACCACCGCCTGAAAGGCACGGAGATCCAATACTTCGCAATTGATGCTCATATTGCAATAATCCCTTCAAAGATTGCATTTCACAATTAGGCCGACGTTCCACATATTGCAATAAGCAAGACCATTAATCCGACTTGCGCAATATTCGAGGACCTGTAATGAACGACCTAATACGCATACCATGCGTCCTTATGCGCGGCGGCACTTCGCGGGGCCCGTTTTTTCTGGCCTCCGATTTGCCTGGCGATCAAGCTGGTCGCGACGCAGCGCTGCTTTCCATCATGGGATCGGGGCACCCGCTGCAGATTGATGGGATCGGAGGAGGAAACCCGGTGACGTCGAAAGTCGCCATCATCGGTCCAGCTAGCGTTCCTGGAGCGGACGTCGACTACCTGTTTGCACAGGTGCGCACCGACCGACAGATCGTGGATTACTCGCCGAATTGCGGCAACATGCTCGCCGCTGTCGGTCCGTTCGCAATCGAGGCCGGTCTAGTAGCAGCCGCGAATTTTGACACTGTCGTGCGCATTCACAACGTCAACACGGGAAAAATCATCGAGGCGAAGGTTCCGACACGGAAAGGCGAGGTCATCTATCTGGGCGATGCTTCGATCGATGGAGTACCGGGCCTCGCCGCTCCAATCGCCCTCACCTTCCTGGACGCGGCCGGCGCTAAAACGGGAAAGCTCTTCCCCACTGGCAACCCTTCGGACGTCATCGCAGGTATCGAAGTTACCGCAATCGATTGCGCCATCCCGATGGTCCTTGTTCGCGCTGCAGACATGGGCGTGACCGGTTACGAAGACGCCGCCTCGCTATCGGCGAACCTTCAGCTTATCGACCGCCTCGCCTCCATCCGCACCGAGGCAGGTCGTTTGATGGGCATGGGAGACGTGTCCGACATGATCATTCCTAAGCCTGTCCTGATCTCGCCGGCGCGGAACGGCGGGACTTTGTCAGTGAGATACTTCATGCCCAACGACTGCCATCCGGCCCTCGCTACCACCGGTGCAGTCGGAATCGCTACCGCCGCCACTACCTCAGGAACGGTAGCGTCACAGATCGTCGGCGAAAACGGACTGCCGACGCTGGTTCGTATCGAACACCCCAGCGGACGTATCGACGTGCAGCTGGAGACGCGAAACGGATCGACAGTCGCGGGCCTAGTCAGGACCGCGAGGAGACTGTTCGAAGGCTATGCCTTCGCCAAGCCGAACGAGCGTGTCGAACACGCTGCATAACCTGCTCCGGCGAGGACCGGAGCAAATAGGGAGGAAATCTCATGCGTAAATATTTCTTGGCAGCAGCTACCGCGCTGTCTCTCGCTACCGCAGCTAATGCCGACTCCGTTCGCATGAGCGTGGGCTCCTATAATCTAAACAACCTACCTTTCCCTGTCGCCGAAAGCCTGGGATTCTATAAGCAAGAGGGCCTGGACGTCACGACTGAGAACTTCGCGCAAGGCGGCTCGAAAGTACTCCAGGCCCTGGTGGCCGGATCGACGGATGTCGCTGTCGGTTTCTACGACCACACGATCCAGATGCAGTCCCAAGGCAAGCATGTTGTCGGCTTCGTCCAGCTCGCAAGGAATTCAGGCCTTGTTCTCGCGGGCAAGAACGATAGCGATTTCGATCCGGCGAAACCGGAAACAATCAAGGGAAAGAACGTCGGCATCACCTCGCCCGGTTCCTCGTCCGACTTCTTCATCCGTTATTACCTCAAGCAGCATGGCCTGAGTGACAATGACATCTCGATCATCGGTGTCGGCTCGGGAGCCGCGGCTGTCGCCGCCTTGCAGCAGGGCAAAATCGACCTCCTGGTCAACTACGACCCCGCCGCCACGATCGTCGTAGAGCGTGGGCTTGGCAAAATACTTATCGATGCGAGGAGCGACGAAGGTGCCAAAGCTGTTTACGGAGGCATCTATCCGACGTCAGTGCTCTATGCCAACCAAGATTACATCAACGAGCACCCTGAGGTCATTCAGAAGGTTACCAATGCGACGGTGAAGGCGCTTCATTGGATGAAGGAACACTCTGCCGAGGAGATCGTCGCCCAACTCCCCGACGACTTCGTCTCGGGCGATAAGCAGACCTACATCAAGGCAGTGGAGAACGCGAAGGCGATCTTCTCCCAAGACGGCCGGTTCACGCCCGCCGACCTCGAGGTTCCCCTCGCAGTTCTCAAGAGCTTTAACGAAAGCGTCGGCAAGGCCACGATCGACCTCAATACGACCTACACCAACAAGTTCGTCGAAGCCGCTGGCCACAGTGCTGAAAACTAAGGGGTTAAATATGTCAAACGCAGCAAGGAAGATCGAGGCGGCGTCTCAACCTAGCCTTCCCCCGATGGTCACCATTGACAAAGTCACCATGGCGTTCGGAGCCTTTGTCGCAGTCGAAAACGTGAATCTCACGGTTGGTAACGGTGAGTTCCTTTCCATTGTCGGTCCTACGGGGTGCGGCAAGTCGACCATTCTCAATGCAATCGCGGGCCTGTTGAAACCCGCAAAAGGCGAAGTTTGTATCGATGGGACGCCCGTAAAGGACGTCCAGAACAACATCGGATATCTATTCCAGCAGGACGCGTTGCTGCCGTGGAAGACGGCTTACCAGAACGTAGAGTTGGGACTGATGTTTCGCGGTGTGGCGGCAGAAGAACGTCACCCTAAGGTAATGGCCTGGCTGGAAAAGGTTGGGCTGAAGGGTTTTGAGAGCCGCTTCCCTCACCAACTTTCAGGAGGCCAGCGCAAGCGCGTACAGATGGCGCAGGCGCTGATCACCGAGCCCAAGGTAATCCTGATGGATGAGCCTTTCTCAGCGTTGGACATACACACGCGGCATTTGATGCAGAACGAACTGCTGAAACTTTGGCAGGAAGATAGACGTGCCGTGGTCATGATCACGCACGATCTCGAAGAGGCAATCGCGCTCGGTGATCGCGTGGTGGTTCTGGCTGCCGGCCCGCGCAGCCGCGTCATCGAGAGCTTCGGTGTCGATCTAGAGCGCCCGAGAGACGTGGCCGAAATCAAGCTCGACCCCAAGTTCATGACCCTTTATCGCGATATCTGGGCGTCCCTGAGGGGCGAAGTGGAGAAAAGCTATGCAGGCCATTAACGTCCGTCTAATCCAAGTTACACTTTTGGCCGTGATCCTCGGCGCTTGGCAAGTTGGTGTGACATCCGGCGTCATCGATCGGTTCTTTTTCCCGGCACCATATGACATCGTCAACCAAGTAGTCAGCTGGGTTGTCGATCCGGGCTTTTACAAGCACGTCGGCATCACTCTCAGCGAGACTGTTCTGGGCTATCTGATCGGCACGGGTCTCGGCGTTGCGGCGGGCGTCTGGTTGGGACTAAGCCCGTATGT
Source organism: Rhizobium sp. BK060 (assembly GCF_014193145.1). Lineage (NCBI taxonomy): Bacteria > Pseudomonadati > Pseudomonadota > Alphaproteobacteria > Hyphomicrobiales > Rhizobiaceae > Rhizobium > Rhizobium sp. BK060. The sequence goes on along the minus strand of NZ_JACHYW010000001.1, from coordinate 165,054 downwards.
CGCTCGCATCCTTGACCCGTTCATCAAAGCGGTGAACGCTATTCCCCGCGTTGTGCTCGCCCCAATCTTCGTTCTCTGGCTTGGCCTTGGCCTGTGGTCAAAGGTTGCGCTCGCGGTCACGCTCGTGTTCTTCGTGACGTTCTTCAACGCCCTGCAGGGCGTTCGCGAAGTCAACCCGGTCGTCCTGTCGAACTCGCGCATCCTCGGCGCGCGGCGGTCCGACCTGTTGCGCCACGTCTACTTTCCTGCAGCCGCCACCTGGATACTTTCCTCGCTTCGCACTTCTGTCGGCTTCGCGGTCGTCGGCGCGATCATTGGCGAGTACCTTGGCGCATCCGCCGGCCTCGGCTACCTGATCGCCCGTTCGGAAGGCAACTTCGACGCGGTAGGCGTCTTCGGTGGCATTATCATCCTTGCAGTGTTCGTTCTGATCATCGACCTGTTCCTCGATGTCGCCGAAAAGCGTCTCATCACATGGAAGCCGCGGGCTGGAGAAGAACGGCCGGCCTAACTGACCATCGCGATTGTCATGCAGAAGGGCGGCTCACCATCAGCCGCCCTTTTCTTTGCAACGCGATGTGGCGGAAGCAGCGTCACGCTCAAGCCTGCTCGTTTTCACCTTCACGAAGATAAACTTGACGTGTCCGAGTCTAGTCGATGGCTCATATTTACGACTGCACGGGATTTGCCGAGACACTCCGCCCCGGTGGTTCTTGCAGCTGATGACCGGGCTCTTCATCTTCAGCTGCAAGCGGTTAGCCACGTACAATGCGACACCGCCCTGCGACGACATGAAGATGGTCGTATTGTACGGGGTGCGCCGCAGCTGTATCCTGTGGCCTGACAGGTGCAGACGACGCAGTGCGTAGCCGGAGCAAAAGTCCGGTCGCGTGTTTCAACCCGTGAACAAGCAGCCGCGGATCATGGAACTCCTATTGGCCATCGGATTGATCGTCTTCAAGGTCGCGTTGCTGATCGCGATGCTGCTGCTGCTGCCCTTGCCTCTAACCTGGCTGGAACGCAAGATCGCCGGACACATGCAGCAACGGATGGGACCGATGCGCGTTGGGTGGCATGGGCTGCTGCAACCGATGGCGGACGGAATCAAGCTTCTAACCAAAGAAGACCACATCCCGGCCGAGGCAGACCGCTTCCTGTTTAAGGTGGCTCCCATCCTGGCGCTCGCTCCGCCCTTTGTCGTCTTTGTCGCGATCCCCTTCGGCGAAACCGTCTCGGTCCTCGGCGCCGAAGTCACGCTCTACGTTTCCAATATGAATGTCGCGCTCCTTTTCGTCTTCGCGGTGATCGGGATCGAGGTGTATGGCGTTATCTTCGGCGGCTGGGCCGCCAACAGCAAATACGCGGTCCTGGGCAGCCTCAGGACCTGCGCGCAGATGATAAGCTACGAGATCCCAATGGGGTTCGCCGTGATCGGCGTCGTCATGTTGGCGCAATCCATGAGCCTGCTCGAGATCGTGCGAGCGCAAGCCGATGTCTGGAACATCGTCTACCAACCGATCGGATTCTTCGTGTTCTTCGTCGCCGGACTGGCCGAAGCACAGCGCATTCCCTTCGACCTGGCAGAAGCTGAAGGCGATCTCGGCGCCGGGTTCCATACCGAGTATAGCGGCATCCGTTTTGCGTTCTTCATGGTCAGCGAATATGCCATCGTACTGCTGGTGTCGGTCCTGGCAGTAATCCTGTTCTTCGGCGGTTGGAACGGCGTACTGATCCCCTTGCCACCGCTCCTCTGGTTTGCGCTCAAGGTCGCGTTCTTCGTCTATTTGTTCATGTGGTTCCGCTTCACGTTCCCTCGCTACCGCTACGACCAGCTGATGGCGATCGGATGGAAAGTCTTGCTTCCTTTGTCGATGGCGAACATAATCATAACTGGTCTTGTTTTCTTTTAGGGGCCGCAGCGGCTCCGTAGTGGAGCGCCGATGTCGCGCGCACGAGACAGCATTGGAACATGGATCGGCTGGGCTTTCTTCGCCGATCTGGCGAGCGGCTTGGCTCTGACCTTTAGCTACATGTTCTCCAGATCCGTGACCATGCAGTATCCTGACAAGGAAAAATGGTTGCCCTACTCGCGTTACCGCGGGCATCATTTCTTAAAGCGCGACGAAGAGGGCGAGATCAAATGCGTGGCCTGCGAACTCTGCGCGCGAATTTGTCCCTGCGACTGCATCGAAGTCATCCCCTACGAGGACGAGAAGGGCAACCGTCACCCGGCAAAATTCGAGATCGATACGGCACGGTGTCTCTTCTGTGGCCTGTGCGAGGATGCCTGCCCGGCCGACGCGATCGCGCTTGGCCAGCAGTACGAATTCTCGAGTTTTTCCTCGCGTGACTTGGTGATTGGACGGGACGATCTGCTCGCCAAGCCGGGCAAAGCTGTGACCGGCGGCGGCGTGGTCTCGGCGCGCCTGAACACTGAACAGGACGTTCTGGTCGAGACGAGCGAGCCACAAGGGTACAACTGGTGGCAGAATATCCGACGAACGTGAACGCGCGCCAGCCATCAAGCCGAAGCGCGCAGACAGGAGGTCAAAATGCTTGTCTGCCAAATCTTGAAGACCAAATCCCCCGAGATCGTCTCGGTCACGCCGGACCATACAATGGTTGAGGTCCTGAGGTTGTTTCGCGAAAACAACATCGGCTTCGTTATTGTCGGCCGTTCCCCCGGGGAATGCCTGGGAACGGTGTCGGAGCGGGACTGCTGCAACGCAGTCGCTGAATACGGAATCGAAGCGCCCGTCATGCGCGTCGGCGAGATCATGAACCGCCGTGTGGCGACCTGCTCGACCGACGATTTACTGCCTCTTGTCATGGCGATCATGACCGAGCGGCGCACGCGCCATGTGCTGGTCATGGATGGCGACAAGATAGCCGGCGTTGTCAGCATCGGCGACGTGGTCAAGTACAGGCTTGAGGAAGCGATGCGCACGGAGGAGGATCTGTACAATTACATTTGCGGAACTGCTCATTACCACTGACGCTGCCGGCAAGCGCAAGGTTATGGCTCAGCTCGGCCTCTCGGGCTCTGCCCCGAACCCGGCGACGGTGGTGATCTCGAATGGTACGTGCACCTTTTTTACGTCCACCGGACAGGGATATTCGCCTCGCCGCATCAGGCTGTTGAGGCGAAGGGCTCTGTAATTTTCGGGAATGAACACAAGTCCCTGCGGGAAATGCCTGTCGATCTTGAGCTTTGCCGTCAGTTCGTGCTGGGCGGATCGTACAGCCACCTGATCGCCATCCGAAAGGCCAAGTTGTGCCGCGTCCCACGCACCCATTGCGACATAGGGGTCGTCGGCGACCGTGTTCAGGATTTCCGAGCGCTCGGAAAGATACCCATTGTGGAACAGGCAGTTGCCAGTGACCAGCATGAGCCTGTCGGTTGCAATGGGCACCGCCGGTGGGGCGAAGAACCTGCCAGCCGGGAGCACGAGAGCCGCCTTGGTGAATGCTCCCTCAGCGTCTAGCCCATCCTGCGTCAGGCCTTCATAGGCGGGAACCAGCCGGGCGATCTCGTCGAAAATCTCGGTTTGAACCGATGGCCGCAGTGTATGGCTTTGAAGTGCTGCGACAAAGTCGAAGATCGCCAGATTGCCTCGGACCTCGGCGACCGGCTCACGGAACTTGCGGACCTTCTGGAGCCGGCCTTCGTTGTTGGTGAAAGTGCCGGATTCCTCGCCGTAGCTCGCGGCGGGCAGCACGACATCAGCGAGGCCCGCCGTATCCGTGAGAAATGCGTCCTGCACGATCAGCAGACCCGCGGCACGAAGCGCCCGCTGCACAAACTCCCGGTCGGGATAGGACATCAGGGGGTCGCTTCCAACGATATAGAGCGCACCCATTCGCCCCCTGTCGCAGAGTTGCAGCATCCCGTCGAAATCCACGCCTGGTTCCGACGGAATCTCGGCGCCCCAGGCCCGTTCGAGAGTTGCGCGCGCGGCATTATCGGCGACCGTACGCAGTCCCGGCAGAGCGGCTGGTAAAACGCCCATATCCCAGGCGCCTAGCTGGTTGGCGCGATCGAAGAGAAACTGCATCGTCGGGTTCTTGCCGAGCAGGCGGAGAACCTGCAGCAGGTTGTTGAGCTGCTGCAGCGTCGCGCGCGCTGTTGGTGACCTCAGGAGGTCGGCGCTGACAAGCGCTGTGACGCTCCCGCCTTCCAGCAGCGCCGTGGCCAGACGGTACGTTGCGTCGCTGCCGGTGGCCGCCGGCCCGCCAATTGTCGCTCCGATGTCAGCAAGAACGTCGTCCGGCAGGTCCTTTCCGGCCGCTACGACAGAGGCCACGACTGCGGCAAGGCTCGCTGCCTCACAGCCCGGCGAAACGCGAACGACCGCCCGTGCATCGGCGTCCAAGCGGGACGGCCGCACCGAGAGCATGAGCAATCTCGTCTGGCGGCGGCGTGCAGCGTCGCGCAGGAGATACTCGGTGACCGGATTCTCCTCGGTCACGTTGCCACCGACGACGAGCACGCAGGCGTTTCCAATGACGTCCTGGAGCGGCGCGCGGCTGAAAAAGCTAGTAACCAACGGACCGAGCACATCGAAAGGCGTGGACCAGCGCGACGAGCAGTCAATATTGTTTGTTCGGAACATCGTCCGCATCATTTTCTGGAATTGATAAAGCGTCTCGTTGGGAAGGCGTGGCGAGGCAAGCCCGCCTGCTGCCCTTCCCTCAACCGCCGAAAGGCGCTGTCTTAGGTAGTTCTGCGCTTCTTCCCAGGAAACCGGAACGAGGGCGCCATCACGGCGGACCATCGGCCGCTTGATCCTGTCCAGGCTCGCGACGAAATCGAGGCCAAATCGTCCCCGCACGCAGAGGGTTTCGCGGTTGAGACCCTCGTCCCACTTCGAGCGGACCCGCATGAACTCGCCCTTGCGTGTGCCGACCGTCAACTGGCAGCCGGTGCCGCAATGTGGGCATACCGTGTCGGTCTCGGCCAGATCCCACGGGCGGGCCTTGTAGCGATAGGGGAAGCTCATCAGCGCGCCGACTGGACAGACCTCGACGCAGTTGCCGCATTGGTCGCAACTTGCAAGACTACCCTCGAAGCCGGTCACGGCGGTGTCCATACCTTTTTCGACCGTGCCCAGGGCGACCGCGCCGACCACCTCCTCGCACATCCGCACGCAGCGTTGGCACTGGATACAGCGGTTGACGTTCATGATGATGACAGGGCTGAGGCGGATGTCCTCGGAGTGGAACACCCGTTTGGCATCACGAAACCGGCTTTCGCGCGGCCCGTATGCCATCACCTGGTTCTGAAGCTCGCACTCGCCGCCTTTATCACATATCGGGCAGTCGAGCGGATGGTTGGCAAGCAGCATGTCGAGCATGGACGAGCGGGTTTCCTCGATCAGCGGCGTGTTGGTTCGCACCACCATGCCGTCGGTGACTGCGGTGGCGCAGGACGGCTGCAGCCTGCGCTGCCCCTCGATTTCGACCAGGCACATGCGGCACGAGGCGAGCGGCGGCAGCCGCTTCATGTAACAGAAGGTCGGGATGTCGATTCGCAAACGCTCGGCGGCCTGCAGCACCGTGGAGCCAGCTTCCACTTCCAGCATCTGTTCATCGATCGTAATGCGAACCATGGCTTCCTCGCGGTCTTCTTCCAGCGCACCTCAGTGAAACGGGCACCTCCGCTCCTCGATATGGGCGACGAACTCATCGCGGAAATGCTTGAGCGCGGCCCGCAGCCCCATAGCCGCGCCGTCGCCCAAAGCGCAGAACGTATTCCCGAAAATGCCCTTACAGAGCGCGTCCAGCTGTTCCAGATCGCCCGGCTCCCCCTGCCCCGCCTCGACCCGGCGCAACACTTTCACGACCCAGTTCAGCCCCTCGCGGCAAGGCGTGCACTTGCCGCAGGACTCGTGGTGGAAGAACTCGATGATCCGGGTGGCGACCTTGACCATACAGGTCGAGTCGTCGATCACGATCACGCCGGCCGAGCCGAGCATCGAACCGGCGGCAGCGAGCGAGTCGAAATCCATCCCCACCTCAAGCCCGCTTTCCGGGATGACCGGCGCCGAGACACCGCCCGGGATCACCGCCTTGATCCTGCGTCCGGGCAAGGGACCGCCGGCATGGTTCTCGATCAGCTCCCGCAGCGGTATGCCCATCGGCAATTCATAGAGACCGGGTTTGCGCACTTGTCCGCTGAGGCAATAGAGCTTCGGGCCGGGGCTCTTGTCCGGGCCGATCTCCCGAAACCACCTCGAGCCCCGCATCACGATATGCGGCACGCAAGCGAGCGTCTCGACATTGTTGATGACCGTCGGGCTGGCGTAGAGCCCCTCGACCGCCGGAAACGGCGGTTTCAGGCGGGGCTGCGCCCGCTTGCCCTCGAGCGAGTCGAGCATCGCGGTCTCCTCGCCGCAGATATAGGCGCCAGCGCCGCAATGGATATGCACGGCGAAATCGAAATCGGAGCCCAGGATATTCCGCCCGAGGTAACCTCTTTCGTGAGCCTCGGCAATCGCCTGCTCCAGGCGACGGATCGCCGTCACATACTCTCCGCGGATGTAGACATAGGCGGTCTTGGCGCCGATCGCGTAGGCGCTTACCGCCAGCCCCTCGATGAGCTGGTGCGGGTCGCGCTCCATGATGATCCGGTCCTTGAAGGTGCCGGGCTCGCCTTCGTCGGCATTGCAGCACAGATATTTCGGCTTGTCGCCCCGCTTCGGCACGAAGCTCCATTTCATGCCCGTCGGAAAACCGGCGCCGCCGCGACCGCGCAGGTTTGATTCCTTGACGAGGTCGACGATCTCATCGGGCGTGTTCTCGCGCAGCACCTTCTTCAGCGCCTGATAGCCACCGCCCGCCTCATAGGTCGGCAGCAAATGACCATCCGGCACGTTCATGTTCTTGAGGAGAACCGGCTCGAACATGGCGCTACTCTCCCGGCGGCTGCGCGCAAACATGCTCAATGCTCGCCGCCCGCGCTGCTGTAGCCCGAAGATTGTCCAACAACGCGTTTACCCGCGCGACATCCAGATTGCCGTGGTAATCGTCGCCGACTTGCATTACCGGAGCCATCTCGCAGGCGCCGAGGCATTCCACAGTCGAAAGCGTGAACATCCCATCCGGGGTGGTCTCACCCTTGTTGATCGCCAGGACCGCTTCCAGGTGCTTCAGCAGGTCCTCCGATCCGCACAGCATGCAGGAAACGTTATCACAGAGCTGCAGGTGGAACAGACCCACCGGTTCGGTATGGAAGAGCGTGTAGAAGGTCGCCAGTTCGTAAACCCACATCCGCTCGACGCCGAGGATGTCGGCGACCTCCTCCAGCACCGGACCGGGCAGATAACCATGTTCCTTCTGCGCGATCAGAAGCGCGGGCATGATCGCCGAGCGCTGGTTCGGATACCGCGCCGCCGCCGCTTTTATCTTCTCGCGCATGCTCATCGCATCCAAATCTCCTGCTACTTGTCCACCTCCGCCATCACCGGGTCGAGGCTGCCCAGCACGGCGATCATGTCGGCCAGGTAGCGTGCGTTGGTGACCCCGAAGAGGCCCTGAAGGTTCACGAAAGACGGTGCTCGCACCTTCATGCGGAACGGTTTCGGCGATCCGTCGCTGATGATGTAGAACCCCAACTCACCCTTTGGCGCCTCGATCGCCGAATAGACCTCGCCTTTAGGTACCTTGAAGCCATAGGCCGACAGGTCGAAATGCTGGATCAAAGCCTCCATCGAGCAATGCACGCGTTCCTTGTCTACCGGGAACGCGATGGTCGGCATGTCGATCTGGAACGGTCCTTCAGGCATCTGGTCGATACATTGTTCGATGATCGCGATGCTTTCGCGCATCTCATCGACGCGGCACCGCCAGCGCGCGTAGCAATCGCCCTCGTTGCGGGTGATGACGTTGAACGCGAGCCGGTCATAAATCTCGTAGGGCTCGTCACGGCGGATATCCCAGTCAACGCCGGAGGCACGCAGGTTCGGGCCACTGAGACCCAGATCGATTGCGTCTTCGCCGGAGATCACCCCGATCCCCTTCGTGCGCTTGAGGAACACCCTGTTGTCTTCGAGCAATCGCTCATAGTCGCGGATCCGGTTCGGGAAGATGTCGCAGAACTCCCTGATCTTGGGAAGGAATCCGTCAGGCAGGTCCTCGCGCACTCCGCCAACTCTGCAGAAGGATGTGTGCATGCGCGCACCGGTAATCATCTCCAGCAGGTCCATGATCATCTCGCGCTCGCGCATGACGTAAAGCAGCGCGGTCATTGCACCCAGATCCATCGGCAGCGCACCAGTGATCAGAAGATGACCGGAAATCCGCGCCAGCTCGGCCATCATCACGCGGATGTACTGCGCCCGGATCGGTGCTTCTATGCCAAGAAGCTTCTCCACCGCCAGCGCGAAGGCCAGATTGTTGGACGGTGGGCAGAGATAGTCGAGCCGGTCCGTCAGCGGGAAAATCTGCGTATAGGTGAAGCTCTCGGCGAGTTTTTCCGTGCCGCGGTGGAGGTAGCCGATATGCGGATCCACACGCTCGACGTACTCGCCGTCCAGTTCGAGGACGAGCCGGAGTACCCCATGGGTGCTGGGGTGCTGCGGGCCGAGATTGAGGAGCACTTCCTTGGTATTAAGCGCTTCGCCTTCCGGCCTACTGAGCTCGGTGACTTCGGTCATCTCAACTCTCCGGCGTGGAACGGCCTCCTTCTGGAATGTCCCTGGTGGCAATGTCTGGCTGCGTTGGCGGCGGGCCCTCGGCACCGAAGGGATTCAGTTTGTCCTTGTAGCCCCTTAAGGGAAAATCCTTGCGCTGGGGAAAGCCCTCGAAGCCTTCCCACATATAGATCCGGCGCAGATCGGGATGGCCTTCGAACTTGATGCCATACATGTCCCAGGCCTCGCGCTCGTGCCAATTGGCAGTGCGCCAGACCCCCGTCACCGACGGGACGCGAGGCGGATCACCAAGCCGGCACTTGATGCGAACCCGCCATTTGTTCGGCAGCGAATAGAGGTGGTACACCGCCTCATAGCGTGGCAACTCCGGGTAATGATCGACCCCACAGATGTCAGACAGGAAATTGAACCGGAGCGCCGGATGGTCTTTCAGAAATCGGCAGAACTCAACGATCTTTTCGGGTGGAACGGCAAAGGCGTAGATGCCGTGCACGGCGCCGAGGTCCTCGATTGCGGCTTCGAAATGCTCCATGATCAGAGCGCGATTGAGAGACGGCTCCACGCTCATGAGGCTGCAATCCGATCCAGAGGCGTCCCGGCTAGCGCGCGGGATCTCTTGATCTTCTCCTGAAGCAGCAGGAAGCCGTGCATCAGGGCCTCGGGCCGCGGCGGACAGCCTGGCACATGCACGTCGACGGGCACGAAGGTTTCCGACCCCTGCACCACGGCATAGGTGTTGTAGACCCCGCCTGAGATGGCGCAGGTGCCCATTGCGATCACCCAGCGCGGCTCCGGCATCTGGTCATAGAGCCGGCGCACGACGGGGGCGAACTTCCGGGTCACGGTGCCGGCGATGATCATCACATCGGACTGGCGCGGCGAAGGCCGGAACACCACGCCGAACCGGTCGAGATCATAGCGCGCGCATCCTGCCGAGATCATCTCGATGGCGCAGCAGGCAATACCGAAGGTCTCGGGCCACAGCGCGGATTTTCGGCTCCAGTTGATGATGCTCTCGGCCGTGGTGAACAGCACGCTGTCGCGGATCGCATTGTTTACGCCTCCCATTCCAGCGCTCCCTTCAGCCAGGCGTAGGCGAAACCCACGATAAGCAGCAACATGAAGACGAACATCTCGACATAACCGACCAGACCTATGTCTTTCAGGATGACAGCCCAGGGAAACAGGAACATCGTCTCGACGTCGAAGACCACCAGCAGGATCGCCAGCACAAAGAACTGCACCCTGAAACGGCCCCCGGCGGCTTCGCCCGCTGGGTCCACGCCGCACTCATAGGGCATGTTCTTCTCGGGATAGGGATTGGACGGCCGCAGCAACGAGGAGAAAAATAGCGTCGCCGCCGTCACCAGAACAATTCCGGCAACCATGAAAAGAACCGGCAGGAACTCCATTGCAGCCATAGTCATATCGCATTGCCCCGGTCACCCACCGAGAGCTTTCTTCAGGCCGCCGCCGGCCCCATCCGGAACCGGTAGTGCGGTCGCCCCGGGAAGCGACTTTGGCAATCCTTTCTTGAATTATCAGTGTATTCCGTCGGGTGGATCATTGCAAATTCAATAGATCAGCCGCCGAACACGGAATGCTGAGCAAGCCTCAGAAACCACGCTGGAAACAGGCCAATGCCGATGGTGCCGGCGGCGGTGAAGGCCAGCGTGGCGCGCACCATAGGCGTCAGCGCCGGGTCGAACATCTTCTCCGGCTCGCGCATGTAGATCACCATGACGATGCGGATATAAAAGTAGGCGGCGACGACGCTCAGCAGCACCGCGATCACCGCCAGCATGACGAAACCTCGCTCGACCAGCGCGACCAGCACGTAGAACTTGGCGAAGAACCCGGCCGTCGGCGGAATGCCGGCCAGCGAGAACAGATAAAGCAGCATCACAAGCGCCAGACCGGGATGCGATTTGGCGAGACCCGCATAGTCTTCGACAACCTCGCCCGAGAAATCGGAGTTCCGCATCATGATGATGGTACCGAAAATGCCGAGATTCATGAAAGCGTAGATCAGCAGGTAAAGCATCACGCTGGCGATCCCGTCCGCACCGCCGGCCGCCACGCCGAAAAGGGCGAACCCAGCATGGGCAATGCTGGAATAGGCCAGGAGGCGCTTGAAATTATCCTGCACCAGAGCCACGAAACTGCCGAGCGCCATTGTCACCACCGCAATGACCGCGACGATGATCCAGACATCCGAGGCTGCGACCAGAGGGTTGAGGAACACCCGCAGGATCACCGCGAACCCCGCCGCCTTGGGGCCCACCGACATGAAGGCGGTGATCGTGGTTGGCGCGCCTTCATAGACGTCCGGCACCCACATATGGAACGGCACCGCGCCGACTTTGAAGACCAGCCCCGCGACAATGAAGACCACCGCCAGCAGCAATCCGGGATCGAGGGGATCGCCGGTCACCGCCGCAGCCATCCCGTCGAGTTGTGTCGTGCCGGTGAGCCCGTAAACCAGCGAAACGCCGTAAAGGAAGATCCCGGTCGAGACCGCGCCGAGGATCACATATTTCAGCGCCGCTTCGTTCGATCGCCGCTCCTGCCGCAGGAAGCCGGTCAGCACATAGGTGCAGAGCACCATCAACTCGAGGCCCACATAGATCGACATGAGATCGGTCGCCGAGGCCATGATCATCATTCCCGAAAGCGCCAAAAGCAGCAGGACATAGTATTCGCTGCTGCCGATCCCTTCGATATCGGCATATTTTCGGGAAAGGAGGAATGTCAGGACGGTCGCGATGTAGAACACGAACTTGAAGAAGACCGCGAAGCGGTCGGCGATGAACATGCCGGTGTAGGCCGGCCGTACCTCACTCGCCAGCATGAGTGTCGCCGAGGCGGCCATCAGCACAATGGCGACGGAGGCCCAGACAAGGAAGTGTTCCTGCCTCTTTTGCACGAGTTGCCCCAGGATCAGCAGGATGCAAGCTCCGATGATCACCACGATTTCGGGCAGGCTCGCCACGATCGACTGGAAAAGCGCGGTGGCGGTCATCGGCCGCTCCCCTCGCCGTGAACCTGCGCCAGCAGATGGTGAACCGATGCGTCAATGATGTTGAGAAAAGGTTTTGGATAGAGCCCGACCCAGAGCACGAAGACGGCCAGCGGCAGCATCGCAGCGACCTCGCGGGCATTTACGTCACGTATCTTGAACCGCACGCCGACGCTGGGCGGACCAAGCGCGACTTTGCCATACATGCCAAGCAGATAGGCCGCGCCCAGTAAGGCACCCAAGATGGCTGCCGCGCCGACGGCCAGGTTGGCGGCAAACCCGCCCGCCAGCACGAGCAACTCGCCGACGAACGAATTCGTTCCCGGCAGCGCCATCGATGACAGAATGAACAAGGCAAGAAACGCGCTGTAGACCGGCGCCACCTTCATCAACCCGCCATAATCGGCGATGCTGCGGGTGTGGGTCCGCTCGTAGATCAGGCCGACGAACAAAAAAAGGGCGCCCGTCGTTACGCCGTGATTGAACATTTGCAGGATGGCGCCCTCGAGCCCTCGCAGGTTCAGCGCGAAAATCCCCATCGTCACGAAGCCCATGTGGCTGATGCTGGAATAGGCCACCAGCTTCTTGAGGTCGTCCTGCGCCAGTGCAAGCAACCCGCCATAGACGATTGCAAGCGCTGAAAGCGCCAGCATCAGTGTCGAATAATATAGCGATGCCTCCGGTAGCATCGGCAGCGAGAACCGCAAGAATCCGTAGGCGCCCATTTTCAGGAGCACTCCGGCGAGAATAATGCTGCCTGCCGTTGGCGCCTGCACATGGGCGTCCGGCAGCCAGGTATGGACCGGGACCATCGGCACCTTGACCGCGAATGCGACAAGGAAGGCGAAGAACAGCCACGACTGGACCCCGAACGGCAAGTCCTTCGCTGTCAGGGCGAGGATGTCGAAGGTCTTGCCGCCGTTGATGTAGAGCACGATGACGCCGATCAGGAACAGGACGCTGCCCGCCAGCGTATAGAGGAAGAACTTGAAAGCCGCGTAGATCCGGCCGTCTCCGCCCCAGACGCCGATGATCAGGTACATCGGGATCAGCATCGCCTCCCAGAAAACATAGAACAAGAACAGGTCGAGCGCTGAGAACACCCCAAGCATCAGCGCCTGCATGACCAGCAGACTGACCATGAACTCCTTCACCTTGCGGTCGATCGCGACCCACGAGGCGAGCACGCAAACCGCCCCCAGCAGCGCCGTCAGGAACACGAAAAGCGCGCTGATCCCATCGACACCGAGCGCAAAGGTTATGCCGAGTGCCGGCACCCACGGCCGCACCTCGGTGAACTGCATTTCGTGGGTCGAGGTGTCGAAACCGGCCAGCATGGCGATGCAGAAAGCGAGGTCGAGGACGGTGACAGCCAGCGCCGTCCACCGCACCGCACCGTCGCTGCGTAGAAACATCAGGACCGCTGCCCCGACAGCGGGCGTGAATACGATGAGGCTCAGGAGCGGTAACCCCATGGATCCCCCCTACCGCCACGCTACGGCGAAGACGACGGTGGCTACGATTACACCGACAATCATCGCCAGCGCGTAATGGGTAACGACACCCGTCTGTAGCCGCCGCAGCGTCCCGCCGCCGCGCAGGATCGTTTGGGCGACGCCATTCACGATGGCGTCTACGCCGATGAGATCGATCCGCAGTCCCGCCCGCGCTGCACCATATAGGAAGGGCAATGCCGCGGTCTCGGACACGTCGCTCACCGCCTTCTCATAGCGTGCCAGCGGCTTTTCGGCGAACCACATGAAGAGCCGCGCCCCCTTGCGATAGAACCAGTCAGTGTCGAGGCTGATCGTCTTCTCGGGGTCGAGGGCCTTGAGGAACAGCACGAACCCGAAGGCGGTGAACATCAGCAGGCCGAGGCTCTCCGTGACATGACTGCCCGTATAGGGTTCGAAGTCCACCTGATAGGGAAGAAGCGCATAAAGCGGCTGCGGGAATACGCCGATCGCAACGCAGAGGACCGCCGCCATGCCCATCGCAACCAGCATGTTGCGCGGCGGCTCCCGCGCCTGAAGCTTCCGGTCTGTGCCAAAAAACATGTAATACGGGAGCTTGAGCCCGGTGTGCAGAAACGTCCCCGACGAGGCCATCGTCAACGCCAGTACCACCAGCGCGCGATGATCCTGTCCGGCAGCGGCTATCACCATCGACTTGGTGACGAAGCCCGAGAAAAATGGAAAGGCCGAGATCGCGAAGGCGCCGACCATGTAGAGCGCCACCGTCAGCGGCATGTTCTTGTAGAGCCCACCAAGCTCGGTGAGCTTGCGCTGCCCGGTGACGTAGATGACCGCCCCGGCCCCCATGAAGAGGAGAGCCTTGTAGAGAATATGCGCGAAGGCATGGCTCGTGGCACCGTTCACCGCCATCTCGGTCCCGATCCCGATGCCGGCCACCATGTAGCCGACTTGGCTGACGATGTGATAGGCCAGGAGCCGCCGGCAGTCGTTCTCCAGCACCGCGTAGATGACACCGTAGAGCGCCATCGCGGTACCGAGCCAGACCAGAAGCTCGGTCCCGGGAAACGCGCGCGCCAACACATAGACGGCGGTCTTGGTCGTAAAGGCGCTCATGAATACCGCCCCGGTGACGGTCGCCTCTGGGTAAGCGTCGGTCAGCCAGGCGTTGAGGGGTGGTACCGCGGCGTTAAGAAGGAACCCGGCAAGGATCAGGTAGGCGCCGGCGCCCATCCCCGCCTCGATCGGTCCGAAGAGCAGCGATCCTGTCGAGGTTCCATGGAGAATGATGCCCCCAAGCAACACGACGCCGCCAGTGACATGGACCATGATATACCGGAACCCGGCATTGATCGCCTGTCGACCGCCCTGGGCGAAGACCAGATAGGCAGAAGCAAAGGCCATGGTTTCCCAGAACAGGTAGAGCGTCAGGTAGTCGCCGGCGAACACCACGCCGAGCGCGCCGCCGACGTAGGCGAAGGCAGCGACATGCTGGCCGGGACGAGGCAAGTGCAGCGCGTAGACCGTTCCGATGAGAGCCATGATGGCAAAAACGGTGGCGAAGACGATGCTCAGCTTGTCGACCTTGGCGATCAGGATTTCCTGCCCGAGGAAGTGCGCCGCTCCATAACTGCCCGGCTGGACCGTTACCACTGCAAGGATCGCCAGCGCCGGGATCAGCAGCAGATAGACCTTCCGGATCGATTCGGTGAGGAAAGGGATCGGCAGGGTGCCAAGAATGAACAGCAGGGCCGGATGAGCGAAGTCAATCATAATAGTCCTCGCGCCGCATGAGTCCGCCCTGATGGCCAAGGAACTTCGAAACGAAGATCAGCAGAACGCAGGATAAGAAGCCATAGACGGCCGACCAGCCCGGCAGGCGGTCCCACAGATAAACCGCGTGTTCGCGGGGGACCAGAAAGTCGGCGATGACGATCAGAACGAGCACCAGATAGAACAGCCGGCGCCGCTGGTTGGCGTATTCTTCGTCACCAAAGAAATCGACCACGCGCTTGATCATCTGACAACTCCTTCCGCCAGGGCGAGGAAATAGTTGGGGAAGATGCCCATCGACACCGACAGGATGGCAGTTGCCACCAGCGGGATCGTCATCATCGGGATTTCACGGACCGTTGCCGGGCTTTTCTCGGCCTCCGTCTTGAAAAAGGCGAGATAGGTCACAGGCAGGAAATAGGCGGCGTTGAGAACCGAACTCACCAGGAGCACAATCAGGAACGCGACGTCCCCCGCCTGCATCGAGCCCAGCGTCAGATACCACTTGCTGACGAAGCCCGCGGTCGGCGGCACCCCGATCATGCTCATCGAGCCGACGAAGAACGCGCCCATCGTCCAGGGCAGCCTGCGGCCGATACCGGCCATGTCGCTGATGTTCCGCTTGCCGGACGCACAATAGATCGACCCGGCGCAAAAAAAGAGGGTGATCTTGGAGAAGGCGTGAGCCGCAATGTGGATGATTCCGCCGACCATGGCGACCGGCGAGAGCAAAGCCGCGCCCAGCACGATATAAGAGAGCTGGCTGACCGTCGAATAGGCGAGCCTCGCCTTCAGGTCGTCGCGCGTCAGGGCGTAGACGGACGCCATCAGGATCGTGAACGAGACCAGATAGGCCGTGGCGATGCCCAGGTGCAGACTGTCCATCAGCCCTGTGCCGAAGACATGGAACACCACGCGCAGCACGCAGAACACGCCCATCTTGACCACGGCCACCGCATGCAGGAGCGCGCTGACCGGTGTCGGCGCCACCATCGCCGCCGGCAGCCAGGCGTGCATGGGCATTATCGCGGCCTTGGCGAAGCCGAAGAGATAGCAGAAATAGACGACCGTCAGCAGCGGCGCCGAGGCATTGACGCCCGCCAACAATCCGCCTGCCCTGAAATCGAGCGACCCCACAATGGAGTAGGTCAGCGCCAGCGCGGCGAGAAGCGCGCTTTTCGAGGCGCCCATCAAATAGACAAGGTACTTGCGGCTGCCCGTCCACGCCTGTTCGTCCTCGTGGTGGTAAACGAGCGGATAGGTCACGAGGCTGAGCATCTCGTAGAAGATCACCAGCGTGAACAGGTTGGCGGCGAAGGCGCCGCCCACGGCCGCCGCGAGACTGGTGGCAAAGCAGGCGAAGAAGCGGGTCTGCGCGTGTTCGTTCAAGTGCCGCATGTAGCCGATGGAATAGATCGCCGCCGCGATCCACAGCAGCGAAGAAACGGTGGCAAACACCATGCCAAGCGCATCGACCCGGAAAGCCAAGGCAATCCCCGGCAGGATCTCGAACAGGCGCAAGTCGATCGTCCCGCCCGAAAGCACCGTCGGCGCCATCGAGGCGACAATTGCGAACATGGCGATAGCCGCCAATGGCGAGACGAGATCGCGGAGTCGTTCGCGGTTGTTCAGGAGGAGAATCGCAAGGGCCGCCAGACCTGCGACGGCAACGGCAAGCAGCGGCCGGATCGATATCACCGGGTCCAAACCGCTATCCTTTCATGATGGTCACGTCGTCGACCTTGAGGGTGGACTTGTTCCTCACGAGGGCGACCAGGATACCGAGGGCGACGGCAACCTCCGCCGCTGTGATTGCGATGACGAAGATCGCGAAGATCTGCCCGCGGAAATCGTCGTCGTAACGCCCGAAGGCGATGAAATTGATGTTGACCGAGTTGAGTAGAAGCTCCAGCGACATCAGCACGACCAGGATATTGCGCCTGATGAGCACGCCTGCCGCCCCGATCACGAACAGGACCACTCCGAGCAAGATATACCAGGAGAGCGGAACCATCACTCCTGCTCCTTCCGCGCCAGCACGATGGCACCGACCAGGGCGGCGAGCAGGATGACGGAGGCGGCCTCAAACGGCAGCAGGTAGTCGGCAAAAAGCGTCGTGCTGAGCTGCCTGATCTCATCGCCACCGCGCACAGCGGCGGGCTCGGTGACCGAAAAGCGCTTGCTCCACAGCACCAGCACGAGCATCTCGACACCAAGCAGGACGAGCAGCACCAGCGCCGGCAGGTTGCCGCCCGGCAAGAACCGCTGCAACATCGCTTCGCGCACATCGATCATCATGATCACGAACAGGAACAGGACCATGATCGCGCCGACATAGACGAAGATCTGGATGACCGCGAGCAACGGCGCGTCGAGCAAGATGAAGATAGCAGAGATTTGCAGGAAACAAGCCATCAACGCCAATGCGCTGTGAACCGGACTGCGCGCCATAACCACAGTCAGGGCCGCAATCACGGACACCGTCGCGAACAGAAGAAAGAACCCCTGACCCATCGACGCGACCCTCCCACGACAACTGTGACCCAGCGCGAGACGGCCGGATTTGAGATAGTTGCGCACTTCAGGTGCATTTATAAATTGTGCCCTAGTCTCGGATTTTTCACAAGATTATTGTCATTGGTGGAGCAAGACCGGGCCGATCCGATTGTGGCGAGCCCCGCTCGCGAGAGGCTGGCGGAGCGAGCCTGCGCCCGATGGTATGCTCCCCGAATATGCGCAGCCGCGCCGACCTTCGCTGCGGGCGGGTGCCGCCCGCCGCGGCCGCCAAGACAACGCAGGCCGATGACGATGTCCAATGGCTGATGATCGGCCGGCCCGTCACGCTTTGAAGGCCTGGCTCTCTCAAGCGAAAATCGAAGCTGGACCAGTCTTTCGACGCATCGATCAATGGGGCAGTATCGATCGGCGGCCACTGACGCCCCAGTCGGTCACGCCGCCGAAAGGCCAACCTGGAGCCGGACAAGTTCCCGGCGCATGGGTTTCGGTCCGGCTATCTGACCGAGGCAGCCACACGGCAGGTGCCGCCGCAGGAGGCGATGCAGCGGTGCAGTGCTAGTCAATCAATCAGGCCGCATCGCACCAACATTCTTGCATTCCTTTCTTGCAAATATGGAGTAAAGCTCCATAAATACAAGGATGATTAAGCGTAGAATTGAACGTGAACTGAACGACCTGATCGGCTCTCAGCCTGCCGTCGTACTCATTGGCCCGCGGCAAGTGGGCAAGACAACGCTGGCGCTCGACATCAGCCAAACACGACCGTCGATCTACTTGGACCTGGAGTCCGATGCTGACCGCGTCAAGCTCAGCGAGCCAGAACTCTATTTAAGCCAGCACAGCGATAAGTTGGTCATCCTTGACGAAGTACAGCGTTTGCCGAACCTGTTCCAGAACCTGCGAGGTCTTATCGACCGTGGCCGGCGATCCGGCAGCAGAGCCGGTCAGTTCCTGCTCCTTGGATCAGCGTCCATCGGACTGTTGAAACAGTCGGGCGAAACACTGGCGGGCCGAACAGCCTATCTTGAAATGCAGCCAATCGATGGCCTCGAGATCGCAGAAGCAGATCTCAATGCACTGTGGCTTCGCGGCGGGTTCCCCGATAGCTTCCTGGCCCCTAGCGATAAGGCAAGCCAACGCTGGCGGCAGGATTTCATTCGCACGTATTTGGAACGAGATATCCCGCAGCTCGGTCCAAGAATTCCAGCCGAAACGCTCAGGCGTTTTTGGACTATGCTCGCGCACCGCCAATCCAGTGTTCTGAATGCAGCCGATTTTGCCCGCGCACTCGGCGTTGACGGCAAAACCGTCGCATCCTACCTCGACTTGCTGGTCGATCTCTTGCTCGTGCGTCGGCTTGAACCTTGGCATGCTAACCTCGGCAAACGTTTGGTGAAGTCGCCCCGCATCTATGTTCGCGACAGCGGCATCACCCACACCCTGCTCGGACTCGCGACCGAGGAACAGTTGCTTGGTCATCCGGTGGTAGGCGCAAGTTGGGAAGGATTTGTCATTGAAACGCTGATTGCAGCCGCTCCAAGCGATACGCAGGCGCATTTCTATAGAACCGCGGCAGGCGCAGAAATCGATCTGCTGCTGACGCGACCAGGTGGCCGTCCCTGGGCCATTGAAGTCAAGCGGAGCCTGACACCCAAAGTCGAAAAAGGATTCTACCTTGCGTGCGAAGACCTTCGGCCCGAAAGGCGGATTGTTGTCTATCCGGGTCGGGAAACCTATCCGCTCAAGGGTGACGTCGTTGCAATGTCTCTTCCGACAGCAGGAACGCTTTTGCACGACACCGATTGAACGAGGGTCTACGAGCCGGGCGACCGTCCCGAGGATGCCGTTGCGACCCACATTCGGAAACCATCCAAGATATCCGCCAGCTGTGCTTGATTGACGTAGAGCGATCATTTTCGACGCTCCACGATGCCACGCCCGGTGCGGAAGCGAATAAGGCGGCGGTGAAGACCAAGGATCGAAGCAATGGTGTGCCATTATCAGCCATGTAGGTCTCCCTGCGTGGAAAAGACGGCCGCGTTCGCAGCCGAGCCTAAGATATTGCCAATGACCAAAATCTGAACGAAAAAGCGCCGCGACATCGACGGTCGCGGCGCTTTGTATCGTGTCGTTTACTTCAGAATTCGTGCCAATCTTCAGCCGCCGCACCGCCAGCAAAAGCTGTCGAGACCTTCCGTGCCATTGCCGCTGGAGCGTTTCTCTGTGGCAGTCGCGGTGCATGGGCAGATTGCGTCGTCCCGGCAGAGCCCTGAAAGCGGAATTTTGACAGCTGGCTTGTCAGCGAACCCGCTTCGTCAGCCAGCTTGTGGCTGGCTGCGGATGTCTCTTCGACCATCGCCGCATTCTTCTGCGTGGATTGATCGAGTGAATTGACCGCGGCGTTGATTTCTTTGAGCGCCGTAGACTGTTCCTTCGCAGCCTCGACGATTGAGCTCACGTGGCGGTTGATTTCCTGCACTTCACTGACGATCTCCGTCAGCGCCGTACCAGTCTCGCCGACCAGGGTCACGCCGGAACGCACTTGATCACCGGAATTGCTGATCAGTTGCTTGATTTCCTTCGCTGCATGGGCGGAGCGTTGTGCAAGTTCGCGAACTTCCTGAGCGACGACTGCAAAGCCTTTGCCCGCCTCGCCGGCCCGGGCAGCCTCGACGCCGGCGTTTAGTGCCAGCAGGTTGGTCTGGAATGCAATGTCATCAATGACGCTGATGATATTGTTGATCTCGTTCGAGGAACCTTCGATCTGGCTCATCGCGGCAACCGCACGCTTCACGACTTCGCCCGAGCGCTCGGCATTTGTGCGTGTTCGTGCAACAAGGTTGCCGGCCTCTTCGGCGCGACGGGTCGAGTCATTGACCGTCGTCGAAATTTCATCGAGCGCTGCGGCAGTCTGTTCAATTGATGCGGCCTGCTGTTCGGTGCGCTTTGCCAGATCATTCGAAGCTCCGCTGATCTCGCGGGCACCGGCATCGATCGACAAAGCGTTATCGCCGATCGTCTTCAACGCCGATTGAAGCTTCTCGACCGAGTTGTTGAAGTTAAGGCGCAGCGTATCGAGAGATGCAGCGAACGGCTTGTCGAGACGGATATCGAGATTGCCGGCGGCCATTTCCTCAAGTGCTTGGCCGAGCTGTTGAACGGCATCGTTCGTCTGCGCCGATAGCGCCTCGCGTTCCGCCGCGGTTGCTTCGAGCCGCGCATTCTCATCAGCGGTGCGCCGGGCGTCGGCTGCGGCGCGCGCCTCAGCCTGCGAGGTCACGGCCTCGCGCACGGCGCCAACGGCCTTCGCCAAATCGCCGACCTCGTCACTGCGGGCCTCGATATCGCTGGTGCTTTCGTTGTTGCCCTCTGCCATCCGCTGCAGGGCGATCTGCAGCTTGGCCATCGGCAAAGTGATCGAGCGGGTCGCGAGGAACGCAGCGGCAATAGCCATAAGCACGGCGCCTCCCAATGACCCCAGTGCCAGCGTCTGGAAGCCCGCGACGACGACGCTGACGCCACTGCCGACTGACTTGTTCAAGTTTTCCTGATAATCGATGAACTTGTTGATGGCCTTGAGCCAGTTGACGAAGAGAGGCGTTGCCTGCTCGATTAGCATCTTCTTGGCTTGCACCGGGTCATTCGCCATCTGGCGCGCGATGATATCTGCGACAACCGGATTGGTTTTCGACTGAACGTCGGCAATCTCCGCAACGATCGCCTTCTCGGGCTCAGTCGCAGCGCCCGGCATCGAGATCATCGCATTCATCTTCTGCTCGTTTTGCGCATAAGTCGCGGCAAGCTTTGCAATGAGATCGATCGCGGTCTGACGGCCGGCAGGGTCATCGCGCAAAACGACATCGCGAATGGCAATTGCCCGGTCATGAACGCTGCCCCGGAAATTGATGGCAAAGCGCTGCTTGACGCTGTTGACCTCGTTAATCTGCACGAGGTCGTGGTCGACATAGTTCATCTTTGAAATGGAAAAGAGCGTCAAGCCAATCATGAGCAGCAGCAGGAAACCGAAAGCTGCATAAAGGCGGGGGCCGATGCCAAAACGGAAAGTCATTTGCAATCCTCCAAGCGCAAATAGCCGCGCAAGCAACGAATTGCGCGATGCCGCAACGATGAGTGTTATCCGGGGGCACCCGGCCGAGCGCCGTTGAACTCATTTCTCGCTTTGTCTGAAGAAAGCACTCGTGAATAAACAGATAATGAAAGATGGTTAATAACTATAATATGAGCAAAATAATTATACTCTGGCCAAACAATGTGTCGCACAAGTATTGCAGGTTGCAATTCAAAAGCTGCTTGGTTTTCTTGATCCGGCTTTGAATCACTCTGTTTGCAGCTGATACCAGTGCTTCCAGCGATGCCGCGACAGTACGTGTATCTTCCGGGAGCGATCGCTTCCTCAGATACTGGTATGGTTGGTGAGTTCCTCGAGCCGGAAGGGGGCGTTAGCATGAGGAGAGGCATTAGTGTCGCAAAGAACTGCACAACCTGGCGGCACTTCAATTGCCGTCGACCACGACCATGCCCGTCGCGTTAGTTGTGTGCACCTGGAGCACCAACTTGGCAATCTCGATTCCAATCGTGGGAATCTCTTCCACCGACAGGGCCTTCTCATGCGTCATGCGTCATGGGGTCAGAAGGTTACGTGGCTACGCCGCGAAGGCTGACTGCTCGATTTGACGACATGATCGTGAACCGCCCTGCTCGAACTAGAAACAGCTGAGGCGCGCCTTCGACTGCGCCTGGCCGGGCGTTGCACCGATACGTCCAAGGCGCAGTCTACTCAGTACGACATTGCAGGGTGAAGCAAGGCGTCTCTACGCGGTCTCAAGCCTGAGACTTGCGGTATCGGCAGCTGCTACGATGTTCTCCAGCACGGAAATTTCCTCTTCTGTCAGATCTGTGAGTGGAGCCCGGACAGAGCCGGGATCGCGGCCTATCACCTTTAGCCCGGCCTTGATGATCGAGACTGCATAGCCTCTTCTTCGGTTGCGCAGGGCAACGAATGGGAAGAAGAAATCCTTGAGAATCCGGTCGACGGTCCTTTGGTCGCCGTTTCGCAGCGCCTGATAAAAACGTTGTGCCAGTTCCGGGACAAAATTGAAGACGGCTGACGAATAGGTCGTTACACCAGCGGCGAAATAGGCCTGAGCATAGACTTCGTGCGTCGGCATGCCGCCAACATAGACGAGGCGGTCGCCAATCTTGGTGGTGATCTCAATGACGCGGTCGACGTCCCCGACCCCATCCTTGAAACCGATCAGGTTGGGGCATTCGTCGCAGAGTTGCGCAAGACTGTCTGCCGACAGGATGGCGTTATCACGGTTATAGACGATCACCCCGATCCCGACTGCGTTACAGACTGCCTTTACATGCGCAACCAGGCCGGCCTGTTCCGAAAACATCAGATATGGCGGCAGGAGCAGCAGCCCATCGGCGCCGGCCCTTTCGGCTGATCGTGCAATCTCGACTGCAAGCGAGGTCCCATAGCCTGTTCCCGAAATGATTGGCGTCTTGCCGGCTGCCTTCTTGGCGGCACGTATGACCAGCGGCACCTCCGCAGGATTGAGTGAGAAGAACTCGCCGGTACCGCCGGCTGCAAAAAGTGCGCTTGCCTGAAAGCCAGCCAGCCAGTCGACGTGTGTGCGGTATGCCGCCTCGTCAAACGTGTTGTCGCTGTCGAAATGCGTCACGGGAAAGGAAAGCAAGCCGTCGCCGACCGCTTTCTTGATGGCATCGGGTTCCATGTCAATGTCCTTGAGTTATTGCTCTATCGAAGGATTTGGAGGCGCGATCACAGATGCCCGGCTTCCATGGCCTCAAGCAGGGCGGCGATGTAACCATAGCAAAAGCTGAAGGCTACACCGCTGGCATCGCGACCGCTGATGCTCGGTACATGATCCGGCATGACCATGTATTTGTAGCCGACCTCCTTATACACTTTCAGCGACCGGACCATGTCCATGTCACCCTCGTCGGGGAAGGTTTCCATGAAGGAAAGCGCGCCGCCGCGAATGTTGCGGAAGTGCAGGTTGAAGATCTTGTCGCGTGTGCCGAACCAGCGAATGATGTCGTTGATCTCCTCACGCGGATTTTCGAGCATCTCGCCGATCGACCCTTGGCAGAAGTTCAAACCGTGATAGGGGCTTTCCCGCATCTGGACGAACTTCTTGAGCCCGTCGACCGTCCCAAGCACGCGCGTGACGCCGCGATAGCCGGGAGGCGTGTAGGGATCGTGGGGATGGCAGGCAAGGCGAATGCGGTTGCTTTCGGCAACGGGAACGACCCGTTCGAGAAAGTAATCGATACGCTCCCAGTTTTCGTCCTCCCGGAGCACTCCCGCAAGGCCAGGCGCCGCCTGGTGGTCCGCCTTGTCCCAACGAAATGCCTCGTTGAGCGATCCGCCGCGGCCTTTTTCGAGTTCGGTGCGCGGAATGCCGATCAAATTGAGATTGTATTTGGTCGCAGGTATGCCTGCCTTGGCGCAGTTCTCGATCATCTGGCAGACAGCGTCGATCTGCCGGTCGCGCTCGGGCCCGGCCAAGAGGATATCGGGATAGGATGCGTTCTCGATCGGTTTCGACGGCAGGGGAAGCTGGATCATGTCGAGCACAAGCCCAAAGCTTTCCACATGATCACGATGACGCTCTAGATCTTCCAGCGTCCAGCTTGACGGGGCGCCCGGCGGATCGGCCGATATATGCTTCACCCCAAGCTGAGCAAAAACACGAAAATCGTCATCGTCGCGCACTGCGACCTGCGTTCCCAAATACACCTTCATCCTCCCGAATGATCAGATCATGTCATATGACATAATATGAATTTCGGAGGCTGTCGAGTATTATTGCTGCTCTGCGAGCATTCGATAGCGTCGCTGGCTTGCCATCATGTGGGCGCGCATGGCCTGGCGGGCCCGATCCGGATCCTGATCTGCGATAGCCGAGAGGATCTCCCCATGCTCGGCATGGACCTTTTCGAGATAGGCGCGGTCATTGGCTTCCGGCAAGGTCGGAAACTGTCCGCGCGGTATGGCACGAGGACCGAAGTGGCGCAGAACATCGACGTAAAACCGGTTGTTCGTAGCGGCAGCGATGGCCATGTGAAACTCGTAGTCGGCCTCGACGGTCGGTTGCCCAGCTTCAATCAAATTCGCCATCTTCCTGTTGGCCGCGCGGATGGCGGCTTCTTGCTCGGCTGTCCTGCGATAGGCTGCTATGGCCGCGGCCTCGCCTTCGGCAGCCATTCGAAATTCCAGCAATTCAAGGGTCTCTGGGATGCTTTTTACTTCGATTGGCGTGAGCGAGAGACCCGTCTTTGTTTTGGGGTCGGCGACAAAGACACCCTTGCCTTGAACCGGTTGGACAAAGCCTGCCGCGCGCAGGTCGGCAATTGCCTCCCTGACGACCGTCCGGCTGACGCCAAAGGTAGCCTCAAGCTGCGGCTCGGTTGGCAGTTGATCCCCCTCTCGCAGCTTTCCCGTCTCGATCTGCAGGCGCAGTTGATCGATGACCTGCTGTGCCAGCCGCTGCCTGCCGCGATTGATCGTTACCATCATGCCCGTCCCAATCTATCCATCCGGTCTCGTCCGCACGACGCTTGCAAAGCGCTCTGATCTTCGATAAATCATAATACGACATACGGACGACATATTATGTCTCGTATAGTAACTCAGGGAGGAGTTGCAATGAAGTATTTTCCCAGAAGTCTGTTTGTAAGCGTCGCCTTAAGTGCGCTCACCATGGCGGCCCAGGAGCTCAAGGCGGCCACGCCCGCTGACCAGCTTGTTATCGGGACATCGCTGGCCCAGGTTCTGTCGCTCGACCCGCAGCAAGCGACGGAAGGTAAGGCCGTCGAGATCATGTCAAACCTCTACGATCGGCTGGTGGCAACGACGCCGGACGGAAAGATCGTGCCGCAGCTTGCAGAAAGCTGGCAGGTCGATGACAAGGGGATCACTTTCAAGCTGCGTGAAGCAGCGTTTGCCTCAGGCAATCCGGTCACGTCGAAGGACGTTGTCTATTCTCTAGGGCGACTTCTAAAGCTCGACCAGGCTGCGGCAGCAAACCTGAAGCGAGTCGGCTACACGAAAGACAATGTCGACCAGTTGGTCAAAGCGATTGACGTCAAGACCGTGCGTATCGATCTTTCCGACACGGTGACGTCGGAACTTTTGCTTTACCGGCTCGCCATGGCGATTGCGAGCGTGGTCGACAGCGTCGAGGTCGAAAAGCACGTCGTCAACGACGACTATGGAAACGCCTGGCTTAGAACCCATTCTGCCGGCTCCGGTCCGTTCACACTCAATCGCTGGTCGCCGAACGAGCTCGTCATTCTTGACGCCAACAAGGACTATGTCGCGGGCGCGCCGAAGATGCGCCGTGTCATCGTCCGGCATGTGCCTGAAAGCCAGGTCGAACGCTTGATGCTGGAGCGCGGCGACATCGATCTTGCCAGCGCCCTGACGGCGTCTGATCTGGCGATTTTCAACGGCAGGAAGGGCTTTGAGGTTCAGCGCGTGCCCACCGGCGGTTTTTATGTTCTGGCGATGAACGCGGGCAACAAGTATCTCGCCAATCCAAAGGTGCGCGAAGCGATCGCCTACAGCATCGACTATCAGGGTATCGAAAAGACGATCATGGGGCCGTACGGTCGCGTCAGGACGGTCCCGGTACCAGAGAATTACGAGTATGCGGTACCAAGTCCGGACTGGCACCTCGATGTGGCCAAAGCAAAGCAGCTGTTGGCCGACGCGGGTTTCAAGGATGGCTTTTCCCTGACGCTGAAGACCATAGCTCAGACACCTCGTGTCGATCTGGCAACGGCCATTCAGGCCTCACTCGGCCAGATCGGCATCAAGGTCGATGTCCAGCAGGGAAATGGCTCCGACATCATTTCGGCCCACCGGGCGAGAAACTTTGATCTCCTGATCCCACAGACTGGCGCCTACATGCCGAACGTCCTCGGTGCGATGGAGCAGTTTGCATCCAATCCGGACAATTCGCTCGAAGCCAACAATGCCGGCAACTTCGTGTGGCGCTCGGCCTGGGACATTCCGGAATTGACCGCAGTGACGGCAAAGGCGTCGATGGAGCCTGACCCCAAAAAACGCGGCGAGCTTTATGTTGAGATGCAGAAGATGTTCATCGACCAAAAGCCCGCCGTGCTGCCGATGTTCGAGCGTTTCGAACCCATCGTCTTGAACAGCAAGGTTCAGGGCTATGTCGGCCATCCCAATCTGATAACGCGCCTTGAAGGCGTGACCAAGGCCGAGACCGAATAAACAAGGTCGCCGATCATGAAAGAACTGTCCGTAACCGAACTGGGATGGCGGCTTTGGCATCTCGTTCTCAGCCTCTTCATCCTTCTGTGCGTCACTTTCGTGATCGGCCGCGTCTTGCCCGCCGATCCTGTCGGGGCCATCGTCGGCGAGCTTGCAGATCCGGCTGCCTACGCCGCCATGCGCCAGAAGCTCGGCCTTGACCTGTCGATCTACCAGCAATTTCTGATCTATCTGAAGGGGCTCGCTCAGGGCGATTTCGGGACGGCGGTTCTGACCGGCAATCCGGTATCGGCGGATCTCGCCCAAGCATTCCCGGCGACATTCGAACTTGCCACCCTGGCAATTCTCATCTCGACGTTTGTTGGTGTACCCTTTGGCCTGACTGCCGCGCTTTTTCGCGACAGTTTCATCGACAAGGTTGCTCGCGTGATTGCACTTGTCGGTCATTCGATCCCGGTCTTCTGGTTCGGAATTGTCGGCCTGGTTATCTTCTATGCCGGCTTGAACTGGGTTGGTGGCCCTGGACGCATGGATGTCTTTTACGAGGGCCTCGTCACGCCGCAGACGGGCCTCTTGCTGGTCGACAGCCTTTTGCAGGGCGAAACCGAGATTTTCTGGAACGCACTCGGCCACATCATTCTCCCAGCTGTCATCCTTGCCTATGCGGCCATGGCCTACATTACCCGGATGACACGCAGCTTCACGCTGGAACAGCTAAGCCAGGACTATGTGATTGCCGCGCGCGCAAAAGGCGTCGGCCCGGCAAGGACCGTCATCAGCCACGTTCTTCCCAACATTGCCGTACAGCTCATCACCATTCTTGCGATCTCCTACGGTGGGCTTCTTGAAGGCGCGGTCGTGACCGAGATCGTCTTTTCATGGCCAGGCATCGGTCAATACATGACGAACGCGCTGATGATCGGCGACATGAATGCCGTCGTTGCAGGTACGATCGTCATCGGTTTCATCTTCATGTTTCTGAATTTCCTCGCGGATATCGCCTATGCGATCTTCGATCCGCGCACGAGAGAGGCGGCGCGATGAGCGAGGCAATTGACACCAATCTTCCTATTCGTCCACCGAGCCTTCCAGCACGCATCATAGCGTCTTCGGCCCGTATCGTCTCGAAGCTTGTGCAGGAGCCGCTCGGTCTTGCAGGCTTCGTCATTCTTGGGCTGCTCTGCATCGTCGCGATTATTGCCCCTTGGCTTGCGCCCTACGATCCGAATATCCAGGTTCTTTCCGACGCCTTGCAGCCGCCGAGTGCCGCGCATTGGGCCGGCACCGACGAGTTCGGGCGCGACATTCTGAGCCGGCTGATTTACGGAACGCGGATCACCGTTCACACGGTACTCTCGATTTCTCTGATTGTAGGTCCCATCGGTCTCCTGATCGGCGTGGTTGCTGGCTTCTTCGGTGGCCGCACCGATGCGCTGCTGATGAGAGCGACAGACATCGTTCTTTCCTTTCCTTCGCTGATCCTGGCGCTTGCGTTTGCCGCGGCCCTTGGCGCCGGACTGACCACTGCGATCATCGCCATTTCCCTGACTGCCTGGCCGCCGATAGCCCGGCTGGCACGCGCCGAGGCTCTGGTTGTCAGGAACGCCGACTACGTCGCTGCTGCGCGGCTTTACGGAGCCTCGCCGCTGCGCATCCTGCTCGTCTACATCGCGCCCATGTGCATCCCCTCGGTGATCGTTCGCCTGACGTTGAACATGGCCGGGATCATCTTGACGGCCGCCTCCCTCGGCTTTCTCGGACTGGGTGCACAACCTCCGGCGCCGGAGTGGGGCGCAATGATATCGAACGGACGCAAGTTCATGCTGGACTACTGGTGGGTTGCCGTCATGCCGGGCTTGGCTATCCTGATTTCCAGCCTTGCCTTCAATATCGCGGGCGATGCGCTTCGCGACATTCTGGATCCTCGCCATGCAAGATCATGAGATGAGACCCCTGCTTTCCATCAGGAAATTGAACGTGAGTTTCGCCAGGATCGCGGTTCCCGCCGTGTCCGACGTAAGCTTCGACGTCGGGCGTGAGCGCGTCGGGATCGTCGGCGAGTCCGGCTCGGGCAAATCGACGACGGGACGCGCGATCATGCGCCTTCTACCGCCGAGTGCTAATGTCACGGCGTCGCGTCTCGAGCTTGACGGGCGGCCCCTTCTGTCGCTGCCGGAGCGGCAGATGGGCAAGATTCGGGGCAAGGACATCGCGTTGATCATGCAGGATCCTCGCTACTCGCTCAATCCGGTGCTGACGGTCGGCAAGCAGATCGCCGAGGCGGCTCGCCTGCATCTTGATCTGCGCGGCCGCGCTGCGCTTGCCGCCGCAACCAGAGCGCTCGAGCGCGTGCGGATCAACGACCCGGAACGCGTGATGACGCTTTATCCGCACCAGATTTCCGGCGGCATGGGGCAACGCGTGATGATTGCCATGATGCTCCTTGCGAAGCCGAAACTGGTCATTGCCGACGAGCCGACATCGGCCCTCGATGTCAGCGTCAGGAAGGATGTGCTGACACTGCTCGATGAGCTCGTCCGGGAGAATAATTCCGGACTGCTGTTGATCAGCCACGACATTCGCATGGTCGCAGCTTTTTGCGAGCGGATTATCGTCATGTATTCCGGGCGCGTGATCGAAACGCTGACCCGGCTCGAAGACGCGCGCCATCCCTATACACGAGGACTTATGGCAGCGATGCCGGATCCGAAAAATCCGGTACGGCGCCTTGCTGTTCTCGACCGGACAAAGCTCGATCTGGAGAATGCATGATGATTGAAGTAGGCGATCTCGATGTCGTGTTTGCTTCGGGCAAGCAGGAAAATCACGTGGTCAAGGAAGTGAACTTCAAGGTGGCGCGTGGTGAGACCCTGGGCATCGTCGGCGAGTCTGGCTGCGGCAAGTCCACCTTGCTGCGCTGCCTTGCTGGTATGGAACGGGGCTGGTCAGGAGAGATTGCGCTGGCCGGCAGGGTCGTCGGCAAGACGCGCAGCCGCGAGGACCTCAAATGTGGGCAGATGGTTTTCCAGGATCCCTACGGTTCGCTTCACCCCCGTCATCGGATCGGAACGGCGCTCGCCGAGCCTTTGAGGGCTATGAACCACGTCGATATCTGGCAGAAGGTGGACAAGGCCCTGCGCCAGGTCGGTCTGCCGGCAGGCTTTGCCAACCGCTTCCCCCATGAGCTCTCCGGTGGGCAGCGCCAGCGCGTTGCGATCGCCAGGGCCCTGATACTTTCGCCACCCATTCTCCTGCTCGATGAACCAACCTCGGCGCTGGATGTTTCCATACAAGCGGAAATTCTGAACCTCCTGGCAGATCAGCGTGATGAGCGAGGCCTGACCTATGTGCTTGTCAGTCACGATCTCGCCGTCATCGCGCACATGTGCGATCGCGTTTTGATCATGAAGGACGGCCGCTTCGTCGACGAGCTCACCAAGGCGGATCTGCAGGTGGGGGTAACCCACCACGCCTATGGCCGCGAATTGTTCGGCGCAAGCTTCATCTGACCTAAGATCGCGTGAGCGATCGAACCGCACGGATTGGTGAGGCGCTCTTCGACGGCGCCGATTGAATGTGATGTCCTTCGTGGCATGCAACATGCGCGACGCGATCGCCAGCGCGCCGGATAGCATGACCCTTGCAGTTCGTCGTTCCGCGACTTGAACTTGAAGAAAATCCGACGATGCGGGCAAGCCGCGTTCAAGCCCTCACCGCTTCAGATCCCCCGACGCATCCTCCACTGGAAGCCGCTGACGTTGTGTGATTGGAGACAATCGGTCTCGATAGCGGCCAGATGTTTTACCCACATCGGTCCGGCAAGTATCGGAGGTTCAAAAAAATATGGTCATAATCTCAGTCCGTTGACAGGTTGCCCGATGCATATTGGAACAAAGGGCTTCCTCATCCATAAGTTACTCTATAAAAATAGTCGTGTAATTATGGCACTGACAGCCTTGGACAAAAGGCCTGAGAGGAGACAGACATGACAAATGCTTTGCCCCCGCTTCATGCAGGACATGCTCCAATTACGCTTCAAGAGCTTTTCCGCGAGGCAGTGTACGTCTTCGAGGAATGGGACGACGAATTGGTCGAGCCGATCGTTACCTTCGAAGGACGGGTGATCCCAATCAGCCATGTGTTTGAGGCTATGCGGCACTGCAACGACATCGTTCCAATGCACATGGCCGGCGCAATCGCCGACCGCCTGACAAAGCCATGGGAGGGCGATGGACCACTGGACCAGATGAGCTTTTCGACTGCCGCAAGGGTCATGGCCGTATTGGTTCGCAAGCGCCTGCTTTTCGGCGAAATGCATGGATTCGCATCGTTTGCGATAGTCGGAAGCCAGCGAAATTCGCGCCGCTGATGGAGCCGGGCAAAGCGTCGGACAGCCTTTCCTGCCCGGCGCGACCTATCTCATTAAATGCAGGCAATGGCCGCGCGAGCGTTGCAAGAGAATGGCCCGAAAGGACACGGCCGCCCGACGATCGCGCTGACCGCGACAAAGATTTCCGCACCAGTCCGATTGCGGTTTGCAGCGCCCACCGCGAAGGAAGCCCGTCGTCATCGATCAGGCATCGAGCGCGACAGCCTTCGTCAAAGTGCGTTCGGCGGCTGATGAGAAGCGGAGTATTCCCTATGGAGGGACGGGCACTCTTTGGGCGCCATCGGAGCCAGACTGCCGGGAACCGCTGATCAGACGATCAATCGACGTCGGATCGCCTCGGCTATGGCCTGGGTCCGATTGGATGCGCCGAGCTTCTTGGCCGCCGACTTGATGTAACTGTTCACAGTCTCGACTTGGTATCCGGTCGCCTTTGCAACACCCTGGCTGGTTAGTCCGAGGCTCGCCTTCGACAAGCACGCTATTTCACCTTTCGACAACCGCAAATGGTTTGCAGCGAAGCGGTCGACAAGCGGTTTTGTGACCGCGGTGTGGATCGCCTCGGCGATCAGAGCAAGGAACGTGATCTCGTCGTCGTTGAACGGAGTGGACCGCGTGAAGCCGACTGCTCCATAGACGGTACTGTCTCGAAGGATTGGAACGATGGTCCTGTTGTGGACTGCGAACGTCCGTTGAAGATACAGGAGCCTTTGGGGAACTTCCTGTTTCTGATACACGTCGCTCTCGATTACCACCGCCGTTGATGACTTGCTGGCCTGGACGAGCGGGTCCACGAACAGGAGTTGATCGGCCATATACGCTTCGATGAACGCGGGTGGCAGATCGGTGTCGATGGAGAAGCCCCCTCCGAAACGGTAGTAGTCGACATCGAGTCCTGAAATGAAAATGTAATCGAAGGGCACGGCCAACCGGAGCCTATCGATGAGTTCGTTTTTTCCAAAGTAGCGGTGCTTCGGAACCGAGCGAAGGTCTATGTAGTCGTCCAATGCGTCTGGAGATAGGATCGAAATGGCGTTGACGGGCATCGGGGCAGCTTCGGTTATTGCAGAATCTACCCCAGTTATGGCGCTCGGCAGTTAGCCGAAGCTTAACGACTTGATGAAGGTCGTGTGCCGGGTAATAGATTGCTATTGGCTTGGCATCTGGTCGAACGCCGTCGCCCACCGCGCAAGGCGTCACGCTTCCTTCCGACCGCTTTCGCCACGGTCCTATGCGGCGTTCTTATCATGCTCTGGACCGTCCGGTGTCTTGAACTGCAGTTCAGCCAGACGCTTGTAGTCCCCCGCCGCGCAAAAGCGCAGAATGCGTGCCTTGCTCCACGATCCGGCCTCCGTCCATCACCCGCATCCTGTGCGGCGCGCGATTTCTTGCGCACAGACCGTCCGAAGTAGATCAGCGGCGCAATTATGAGCGGAATTACGCCGACGGCGATCGTCGATAGGCGCGGGCTGGTGACGAACATCATGCCGAGCGCGCCCGCACAGAGGATCGCGTTTCTCAGAGCCACGGACGCCGACAGGCTGACCGCCGCTTTGATCTGGGTGGCGTCTGCTGTAAGGCGCGACGCTATCTCTCCCGAGTGGTTGCAGTCAAAGAACCGAGCTGGAAGACGAACGATATGATTGAAGACCTTGGCGCGAAGGTCCGTCACGATCCGCTCACCGAGAGTGGTGACAAACTAGTAGCGTAGCGCGCCGGCTACGGCCAACGCGACAGCCAGAGCCATCACCATGAGAAAGTATTTGTCGATGAACGTCCCGTCGGCTTGCCCGAAACCATTGTCGATCATGCGACGAACGGCCATCGGCAGAGAGAGCGAAATCAACGCGGCGCACGTGAGCGCCAGAACCGCGCATATTGTCAGCCCGCGATGATGTCGCAGGAAAGGAGCGAGGCGTACGAGGCTGGCCGCGGCTCTTTTTTGCGAGGACGCTAGATGCCGGCTTCCGTCGTCGCGTTCGAGCGACTGGTCTTTGAGACTGGAAGTCTGTCGGTCGTGCTGGGCTACCATCAACGCCTTGATCTCCGAATAAATGTGACGGTGCCCTTGTCCACCTGACGGACTGCAGCGTCTTTGATGATGATCAATTATTGGAGAGCGTTTTCGAAACCGGACGCCCTTAGGCTTACTAGATCGATCCCGCGACGGCGTCCCGTCGACCGCCCTGCCCTTAACTTTTCATAAGTAAATCAACCCTATTTATGGGGTGCGTTTCGTATCCTCCGGAGGCGTACGCAAGAACCTCGCATCAAGGACCGGGCATTGGCAGAATCGTCGGCGTCTTCTTCAGCGCGCGTGGCTTCCTTAGTTGAGGCGCTGCTCGGGGCTGGATGCGATATGTGGTCTGTTGGAACGGGCTATTTTGTGGGAGAGCCGCGGGAGGAACCCGCGGCAACGCGTGCTCAGGAAATTCTGCGTGAGTTTGGTCCGAGGGACCACTTGAGGACCGAAATCTCAAACCACCTGCGGGCGATCGGTCGCGACATCGCCCGCGATTTTGTCGTGGACTAGGCTAAGGCGGCTACGCCACGTGCCGCGCCAGGGCGCAGCGCGACCAGAGCGAATGCAGGGCATCGACGAGATGCTCGATGTCGGCGTCGCTGTGCAGCGGCGTCGGGGTGATGCGCAGGCGCTCGGTCTTCTTCGGCACCGTCGGGTAGTTGATCGGCTGCACATAGACGCCGCAATTGTCGAGCAGCAGGTCGGAGATCCACTTGCACTTGGCGGCATCGCCGACCATCACCGGGACGATATGGCTCGGATTGGGCATATGCGGGATGCCACGCTGATCGAGCAGCGCCCTCAGCTTGCGGACCCGATCCTGATGCCGCGCCCGCTCGAAAGGGCTGACCTTCAGATGCTGGATCGAGGCCACCGCACCGGCAGCGAGCGCCGGCGGCAGCGCCGTCGTGAAGATGAAGCCGGAGGCGAAGGAGCGGATGAAGTCGCAAAGTGCGGTCGATGCGGCGATGTAGCCGCCCATGACGCCGAACGCCTTGCCGAGCGTGCCTTCGATGACCGTCAGGCGATCCATCAGCCCTTCGCGCTCGGCAATGCCGCCGCCGCGCGGTCCGTACATGCCCACGGCATGCACTTCGTCGAGATAGGTCATCGCGCCGTACTTGTCGGCGAGATCGCAAATCTCCTTGATCGGCGCGATATCGCCGTCCATCGAATAGACGGATTCGAACGCGATCAGCTTCGGCGCCTTGCTTGCACGCGCGCTTGCAAACGTGGAAGCAGCCACCAAAAGAGCACCATTTCAACAGCCGGCGCTATTCTTCGCCGCTAACCACAGAGGAAACGCCAATGGTTCAGCTTCGTGAACTCGATGTTCGACAGATACTGCGTGATGGCGGGATGCCCTTCCAGCTAATAATGGATACGTTTGCCTCCCTCGATCCGGGGGCCGATGTGCGGGCCTAGCCTCACTCGTGACGCCGTCCTTGATGCACTTCGAGAAATCGAAGATCCCGAGGTCGCAACCTCGATCGTCGACCTCGGGCTGATCTACGACATCTCGATTTCAGAGGACGGCTTCGTTATCGTGGAAATGACAACAACCACCCGCTTCTGTCTTGCTTCCGGTTTTCTCACCGAGGCGGTAAAGATCCGGCTGGAGGCGTTTGGAGCAGGTAAGCAAGGCACAAGTCCGGCTTGTCTACGACCCGCCTTGGTCGCCTGACATGGCGGAGTTGTTTTCATTCTAGTCCCATGGAGCGGCAGGCATGACCATCAAGGGCCAAGTTGATCTCGACGAGCTGACTGTCGATGCATCCTATCTGGCGGGCCGGTTTGGACTGTCGCTGGCAGCCTTTCGACGTTACATGGCGCAGGGTCTCGTTCGTAGCAGGGTCGAAATCGGTCAGGAAGCGGACATCGGAAAGACACGCCTGACAGTTCGCCTCGGAAATCGAGTATGGATCGCGGTCTTGGCGGCCGATGGCAGCGTTGTGAGCGAAGAAACCAGATTTGCGGCGTCGGCTCCTCCTCGCCCAGCCACGTAGACGATTTTGCGGATTCCTAAGAAACACTCAGCCGGGGCCACCCTGGTTGAACAGACTGGTAGAGCGAGCTGCGTTGTGGGCTCTGCATCAGCAGATTCGACGGAAGCGCAACGACGCGGCTGCAGGGGGGCGGCATTTGTGATCACCCACACAACAGCTCGTGGATCCCGTAATTTCCATTGCCAACTACCTGAATTGCATCAAAATGCGGCAGCAGCGCTCAAGGACCGTACACATGCAAATCAATGAAAGTCCCTTATTCTCGGCTCTTGAAGAGCGTTCTCTCCATCCAAGGCAAGCCGACGGGCTCCTACGAAGATCCAACAGTATCACCGGGCGGTGGCAGGCGGTCAGAACCTGGTGTTCCGCATAAAGGCTGTACGTCCTAGAAATCAAAGAGGCGGCAACTTGGAAGTGGTTTGATCGCCACAAATGATTGAGTAAGAAGATTAAATGAGATCGGTCTCGAACCAGCCTTGCCCGTCATCGGTGCCTGCTTTAGCTCATGAAACAAATGGAACCCGCCGATGATCTTCATGATAGTCGCGGTCGCAATCTTGTTAGTTTTTTTCTTCCTGTTTCCCCGCCCCACGTTGATTGCGCTGATTGCGGTCATTTTTGTCGGCGCTGGCGTCGGGGTTTATGTTTACTTCCAGCAATCCGACCGCAACAACTCCGCGAGCTTGGTTGTTGGCACGAGCACAGGCACCCAGGGCTGCCTCGACCCTGCCAAGCCAGTTTTCGTTCAGTTGTTCAACGGCTCCGACCAGTATGTCAACGTAGTACGCTTCCGATTGGTCGCGAAGCGCCCAGGCTTCAGCATTGAAGCTTACTCCGACTATCTCAGCAGCTACAAGATCATTGAGCCGCATGGCGTTTACGGGACATGCTGGGCGCTCAATCAGTATAGAGGCTTGGAGACCTTGCCAGACAAACCTTCGCCCAAGGATTTTGAATGGAACGTGGACATCTCATCAGTAGATTTCGCTGAGGATGAGTAGGTGTCGGTCCATTTGTGAATTCTTCAGCCCCGCCGTTGACTACGCCCTTGTTCTTCCCTCGGCGTGCTTCGATATCAGGCGACTGCTTAGTCCCGAGTTCGTTACCAGTATTTTCAAAAGGCATGACCTTGCCACGCTGACCGCTTGGCCACCACTACACCTGCGGCATTGCCTTTGGAGGCCCATCTAAACCGGTACGCTGGAGCAGACACTGTCGCTAGGAACTGCGCCGCCTGCGGTGGATACGGCTCGATCGCCGCAATGCGATCGGACGCTGAGCATAACTTGGCAAGGGCGCAAGCGTTGGGCGCAAAAGAAAGTGCGATCTCGGGACATTTCTCGCAGGAACAAAGCTGGCCTGAGCCACGCGTCGCAGATTTCGTCGGCGACTAACCGGACACTTAAAAACGCTATCCGGCACTTACCTTGAGCTAGAAAGCGGCCACGAGGAAAGAGAAGCGTTGGCGTACTGCCCGTGCTAACCATGGCCGCTTGTATCCCGCAACGTGCTCCATCCTGCTATCTTGCTATTGAAACAGCTGCAGCACGCTCTTCGGAGAGCCATTCCCAATCGAAAGGGATTGCAACGCGAGTTGCTGCTGAGTCTGCAACGCAGCCAGCCGCGATGACTCTTCTTCCATATCGGCGTCAACCAAGCGACCGACTCCTGTATTGAGGTTGGCCGCGAGCCCATGTGCGAAGGCGGCTTGGATATCGATGCGCTTTTGAAGGGAACCTAGAACGCTGGCCGCAGACACAACGTCGGAGAACACTAGGTCCGTATAGCTCAAATAGACGTCCAGCATCTGCGGATTGGCGACGATATCGATCTCCATGAAGTCGAGATCAGAGATTGGCTCGATACTGACCGATATATTAGTGAAGCCGACGTATGATTTCGTTCCTGAGAGGCGATCAACATTGTTGTCTGACCGGATGGAAATGCCGTTGCCGCCCGTCTCTTCGATGATTACATCAGGCCAATCGGCTGACACGAGGCTTTTGAGCAGCGTTACCATCTCCGTTGGCGTCTCCACCTTGCCCGTGTCCTTTCCCAGAAGATTGTTTACGTAGGCCCGATTGAAGGAGGAGCTCGTCGGGGCCTGCCCGTTCACGTTGAAGCTGAAGAAGACCTCGACTCCATCGAGGTTGTCGCCATCCTTGTAAACCTCGAAGGGTACAAAAGTGATCGGCAGTTCCGACCCGCGCGTGCCGAACGCTGAGGCATTGCCTATCCCACCCGATCCGACCGTGCTGCTGAAGTTGCTGATCTCAACGTAGGAGCCATCAAGACCAGACGTCTCGTCAGTCCATATGGCGATTTTATCGGGGTCGGCGATCCATGTTTTCATCGCCGCATCCCACTTGGGTACCGTGCGAGCCGTTGCCTGTGCGCCCGACGCATCGAGTGCAATATTCAGGACTGCGATGTACTGCTGAAACGTCGATATCTTGCCATTCAGGGCTGGGTTGTAGGCGTCGACGGTCGCTCTCGTAATCTCGACGGGCGGATAGGTCGCGCCGGTGTTATGCGGCGGCGGCACCTCAGCTGAATTGTCTTTGTCGACCGTTACGTTGAAGGAAATGTTATCTGAAGCCCCGAACGTGAGCGGTCCGGAAAATGTATATTCAATGGCTGCGGAAGTACCAAGGGAGCTGTTGACTTCGCTCATCCAGATTTCGCCATCGTTGTCCATGAACGTGTCGAAGTCTCTTATTCCTCCAAGGGTCTTTAGTTTACGGGTATCGGCCTCCAAGAGTCCGCCGCCCGTGCTGTTGAAGAGTGCTATTTCGGCGAGATGGGCCGTGGTGGTCTTTACGGAAACATTACCGGACGCATCGCGGACAAATGCGGACACTACTGTTTCGACGTCGAGATCGCTATCGTTGATATCTTCTATGTTGGAGCTGAGCCAGTTCTCACCATTGAAACTCGCAGAATGCGCGATGCCCCAAACCGTTTGCTTCAATTGATCCAGGTCGGCCTGAACCTTGGTTTTATCGACGCCAGCTTCCGTCGCTGTCACCAGCTTCGCCTTAAATTCTGCGAGGACATCCGTCACTGCCGTCATTCCCGCGTAAGCGGTGTCTACCTTCGCCGCGCCCGTTCCCAAAGCATCAGAAACCGCAGAAACCGCCTTAAGGTCTGACCTCATTGTGGTTGCGATCGCCCAGTAAGCCGCATTGTCCGAAGCACCATCGATGCGAAGTCCCGAGGACACCCGCCTCTGGGTTCCTTGCATGTCTGAGTTGATTTTACGCAGCGCCTGGAGCGCAATCGACGCTGAACCATTCGTTAAAATTGAGGTCATCGTAACCAAGAAAATAAAACTGGTGATTGGATAGCAAACCGCGATTCGCGCGTCATGCAGCTTATAGATGCGAAGCTAGGCCGAGTATGGTTAACGAGTCATTGGCGTGTAGGAAATCTGATGATGCCTCACAACTATAACGTGGAAACCTCCCATGCAGAGGGTCAAGTGCATTCCCGGTTCGGTATAGAACGAATGTTGCCGCCCCAGGCTTCCCGCCACCGCAAGGCGAACGCAAGGCCGCCGCGGCTCCAAACTTTCTCGAGCCAATATGGACAACGGAAACTGGGTGTCTCGCCCCTTAGAGTTCTGCTGTCCAGAGCGCCGTCGCCATGTAGCCTATGCCCATCGAGGGCAACAACCGTTTCGATCGCATTGTCGATGCCGACGGTGATTGCGAGTTTTCGTCCGCCTCGGGCGGTTCGAGAGCTGCGAACTGACTGAAGTGGCCGGAGCGGGCGCCCATGCGGGTGGCGATCAGCTCTTGTCTGCCGGCGAGGTGGATGAAGATGACAGGTCCATGCGCTTGCGCGCATATATGGTCACGGTAGCGACGCTTTAACACCGAACAGCCGACGATGAGGATACCGTCCGGTGCGGCGAACCTTTGGCCAACGAGGACCATGGCTCACGGTCCTCGTCCGTCAGCGGCTCGCCCGGCTCATTTTGGCGAAGTTTTCGGACGGATGCAGATCGTCGCCCTCAAGGTAGGTGGCGCTCAGGCGAGCGGCAAGCGCCACGCCCACGGCGGATTTTCCCGAGCCCGCGACGCCCATGACCACAATGCGCCGGAACGCCTCAGAGCGAGGCTGTGATGCCGCCGTCGACATAAAGCACATGTCCGTTCACGAAGGAGGAGGCGTCGCAGGAGAGGAAGATGCAGGCGCCGACCAGTTCCTCTATCTTGCCCCAGCGGCCGGCCGGCGTGCGCTTTTCCAGCCAGGCCGAGAAGGTCGGATCGGCGACGAGAGCGGCGTTCAGCGGCGTGTCGAAATAGCCGGGGGCGATCGCATTGCATTGCAGACCGTATTTTGCCCAGTCAGTCGCCATGCCCTTGGTCAAATTGCCGACGGCACCCTTCGTCGCCGTATAGGGCGCGATGCCGGGGCGGGCAAGCGCGGTTTGGACGCTGGCGATATTGATGATCTTGCCGGCGCCGCGTTTGATCATGTGGCGCGCGACGGCTTGGCCGACATTGAAAACCGTGGAGATGTTGGTCTTCAGCAACCGTTCGAAGGCGTCGGCTGGAAAATCTTCCAGCGGCGTGCGGTGCTGCATGCCGGCATTGTTGACGAGGATGTCGATGGCGCCGACCTCCGCCTCGAAGCCATCGACGGCCCTGCGCACGGCCTCATGATCCGTGGCGTCGAAGGCGAGCGTGTGCTTCACGCCGAGGCTTTCGGCCGCCGCCGTCAGCTTCGCCTCGTCGCGGCCGTTGAGGATGATCTCTGCGCCAGCCTCCCCAAGACCTTTTGCCAGTGCATAGCCGATGCCCTGCGAGGAGCCGGTGACGAGAGCCCGCCTGCCCGTCAAGTCGAAGAGTTGAATGCTCATGTGCCCTTCCTTAAGCGAATGCGATTTGCGTCTTCATCGACTGCCCCTTGTCCGAGGCAATCTCGAAGGCCTTCAAGGCATCGGAAAGCGACAGGGTATGGGTGATCAGCGGTTTGACGTCAATCAGACCGGCCTGCATCAGCCTGACGGCGACCGAAAATTCCTCATGGAAGCGGAAGGAGCCGCGCAGGTCCAGTTCCTTCGCCGTGATTGCCATCATCGGAAGGCTCATTTCACCGCCGAGGCCGAGTTGGACGATCACGCCGCGTGGGCGCAGAGCCTGGATGCCGGCGACCAGGGCCGGCGCGGCGCCGGAGCATTCGTAAAGGACATCGAAATAACCCTTGTTTTGACTGTAGCCGGCAAGGCCCTCCCGGTCTTCCGACAGGTTGACCGTGCGGTCCGCGCCGACCTTGCGGGCAAAATCGAGCGCTCGTCCCGACAAGTCGGCCGCGACGATCTCGCCGGCGCCCGCCCGGCGGGCAGCGAGGATCGACAACGTACCGATCGGTCCGCAGCCGGTGACGAGCACGCGCTTGCCAAGCATCTCGCCTGCGCGGCGTGTGGCGTGCAGCGTCACGGAGAGCGGCTCGGCCATCGCCGCCTCCCCGGCGCTAAGGCCGTGCGCCTTCACACACTGACTGGCCTTGGCAACGAGCCGTTCACGGAAGGCACCCTGGATATGCGGGAATGGCATGGCCGAGCCATAGAAGCGCATATTGAAGCAATGGTTCGCAAGACCCTTCAGACAATACTCGCACGTGCCGCAGGGGCGCGACGGCGAGACGGCAACGAGGTCGCCGATGGCAAGATCGGAAACGCCTTCACCCACGGCAGCGACATGGCCGGCAACCTCATGGCCAAGGATCATCGGCTCCTTCAGGCGCACCGTGCCGAAGCCGCCATGGTTGTAGTAGTGCAGGTCCGAGCCGCAGATTCCGCCGGCGGCAAGGCGGACCTCCACCTCGCCGAGACCGGGATTTTCTGGCTCCCGGTCCTCGATGCGGAGGTCTTTGGCCGCATGGATGACGATCGTTTTCATCGTGGCCCTCACAGAACCGGGGTTGGTAGCGGCCGACCCTGGAAATGGGCCGACAGGTTGTCGAAGACCAGTGCCCCCATCGCCCTGCGGGTCTCAACCGTGCCGGAGGCCATATGTGGCTGTAACAGCACGCTGTCGAGCGCGAGGAAGCGCGGGTTCAGGTTCGGCTCGCCGTCGAAGACGTCGAGCGCGGCCGAACCCAGCGTCTTCTTTTCGAGTGCATCGAGCAGCGCCTCTTCGTCGATGTTAGAGGCGCGCGAGATATTGATCAACATCCCCTGGTCCCCAAGCGCCTCGATCACCTTGCGGCCGACGATGTGGCGCGTCTCGGCGCAGGCGGCGAGCGTGACGAAGAGGAAATCGGAGCGGGCGGCAAGTTCCACCGGATCGGCGATGAAGGTCCAGTCCTTTGCGTAGTCCTTCGGGCTGGTATCGCTGTAGGCGATGTCCATCTCGAAACCAGCGAGACGTTTTGCCACCTCGAAGCCGATGCGGCCAAGGCCGAGGATACCAACGCGTTTGCCGTGCACGCGGGTCTTCAGTGGATAAAGGCCCTTCCTCGCCCAGTCGCCGCTCTTGACCCAACTTTCGCCGCCGACCATGCCGCGTGCCTGTGCAAGCAACATGGCGACGCCGAGATCGGCGACGTCCTTGGTGAGCACATCTGGCGTGTTTGTGACGCGGATGTTGCGTTCGCGCGCCGCTGCAAGGTCCACCGCGTCGAAGCCGACGCCGTAGACCGAGATGATCTCCAGCTTCGGCAGCGCCTCGATCATGGCGCGGTTGGCTCCAAGCTCGCCGCGCGTGGCAATGCCACGGATGCCGGTGCCGTGCGCGGCAAGGAACGCTGCCTTGTCCGGAACTTCGAAATAGCGGTGCATGGTGAAGGTCGCATTCAACCGTTCCTCGTCCCATGCGGGATAAGGGCCGACCTGCAACAGCTCGATTTTGCTCATGATATGTCCTTTGACAGTCCCCGAGGTTCGCGGCTACGCCTCGACGATAAGGCCCTTTGCCTTCAGCACCGGCTCCAGCTTGCTGACTTCGATGACCGATTTGCCTGCCTTGTAGGCGGCGATGTATTCTGCCTCGGCTTCTTCGCGCGCCTGGGAAAGCCGGGCCACTTCGAGTGCCTCCTCCTGCCGGACGACGACCAGTCCGTCGGCATCGCCCACGATGATGTCGCCGGGATGGATGAGCTCTCCGCCAACGACGATAGGATCGTTGGTGGACGCCAGGGTCTCCTTGACGGTCCCCTTGATGCAGACGCTGAGCGAAAAGACCGGAAAGCCGAGCTCGCGCAGTTGGAGCGTGTCGCGCACGCCACTGTCGGTCACCAGCCCGCCGATGCCCTTTGCAAGGCAGGCATTGGCGAGCACGTCCCCGAAGGAGCCCGCCTCCTCATATTCACCCGCCGAGACGACGATGATATCCCCGGGCTGTGCATAATTGATCGCGAGTTGAAGCATGATGTTGTCGCGCGGCGCGCAGCGCACGGTGAACGCTGGGCCGCATAGCTTCATACGATAGTCGACCGGCTTGATGCGCGAGGAGAGCGCCCCGCGGCGCCCCTGCGCCTCGTGAATGGTTGCCGGCGAGAATTTGGCGAGCGCTTCGATTTCGGCGGTGGACGGGCGGACGGGCATTTTCTTGATATGCGTCATGATTTTTCCCACGGTTGGTAGTAGCGGCGGGCACGGAGCCCGCCGTTGAAGTTGTTCAATCCATTTCGGAAAACGAGCAGCTACGTGGGCCCTTCCCATCAGGGAATCGGGTCGAACTTCAGCTCGGAGAGCGGCGCGACTTTGTCCGTGCGGGTCATCTTGTATTCGGTGTCTGGGCCAAGCCATTTGTCCCAGATCTTGTTGATCTCGCCGCTGTCATCAAGCTTGTGGAGCACCTCGTTGATCTTGGCCGTCAGCGCCGGCTGGTCCTTTGCCATGCCGATGCCGATCGGCTGGAACAGCATGGGTTCGGGGATCATGCGCATCGCCTTGCCCTTGGTCTTCGACTCATTGACCAGCTTGGTTGTCGTCATGGTGTTGGCGACCATGCCGCGCGCCTTGCCCTGCTGGGCGGCGAGATAGGCCGAGGCGGTATCCTGGAACGTCAGCGGTTCGGACTTGTTGAGCTTGATGGACATTTCCGAGGTCGAGCCCTTGGTGGATGCGATGCGCTGCCCGACATAGTCGGACTTCGATTTGCCGGGGTCATCTGCCGGAACGATCAGCATTTCCTTGGCGAGGTAATAGGGATCGCTGAACTGGATCTGCTCGGCGCGGCTCTTGGTATAGGCGAGATTGGCCACGGTGATATCGACGCGACCCAGCTTGACTTCCGGAACGCGGGCTTCGACCGAAACTGGCTTGATCTCGGCCTTCACACCAAGTTCGCGGGCAATCGCGCCGCACAGATCGACGTCGAAGCCTGCCATTTCGCGCGTTTTCGCATCTGGTGAAGCGAATGGCGGCACGTCCGCGAAGGTCGCGCAACGCAGCGTCTTGTTCGTCATGATGTCGTTGAGCTGGTCGGCCTTGACCGGGCCGGCGAGCGCTGCCGCCGCGACTGTTGCCG
The DNA here is from genome assembly GCF_014193145.1 of Rhizobium sp. BK060. Lineage (NCBI taxonomy): Bacteria > Pseudomonadati > Pseudomonadota > Alphaproteobacteria > Hyphomicrobiales > Rhizobiaceae > Rhizobium > Rhizobium sp. BK060. Next base: position 121,428 of record NZ_JACHYW010000001.1, on the reverse strand, counting down.
AGACGATGAGATGCCTGCACTTCATAACTGTTCTCCTTTGTGGTTGGTATTAGTGGCGCAGGTCTGCGAGGAACCGCTGCGCGCGGGGATGCTTCGGGCTTTTGAAAAATTCCTCTGGGGTGGCCGTCTCGATGATCTGGCCGCCGTCGATGAACCAGATGCGGTCAGCGACATCGCGGGCAAAACCCATTTCGTGCGTGACGCACATCATGGTCATGCCTTCGGCCGCCAGCGACTTCATCACACTCAGAACCTCGCCAACCATTTCCGGGTCGAGCGCGCTGGTCGGCTCGTCGAAGAGCATGACGGGTGGTTCCATCGCGAGCGCGCGGGCAATCGCTACACGCTGCTGCTGGCCGCCGGAGAGTTGTGCCGGATAGGAGTCCGCCTTTTCGCGAAGGCCGACGCGCTCGAGGAGCTTTAGCGCCTTTTCATGCGCCTGCGCGGGCGCTATGCCCTTCACGCGGATCGGCGACATGGCGATGTTGTCGACCGCAGAAAGATGCGGGAAGAGGTTGAAGCTCTGGAAGACAAAACCGATGCGGCTGCGCAGGCGGTTCAGCTCCCGGCCGCTCATCGGCGCGTGGATGTCCTGCCCCTCGAAGAAGATCGAGCCGCTGTTGATCTCCTCCAGCCGGTTCACTGTGCGGATCAGCGTTGACTTGCCCGAACCCGACGGGCCGCAGATGACGACCACTTCGCCGCGCGAAACCGCAGCGTCGATCCCTTTCAGTACGTCATAGTCGCCGTAGCTCTTGCGGACATCGGCAAGCCGGATCGTCTGATCCTTCCCGGATGTGGATAGTGAAGCGGTCATGGCTGCTCCGTCGCATTGGGTGTCAGGGAAATCGCAAGTTGGCCACGGCGCTTGGGGGCAAGTCCCGCGCGCCGGCGCGTGATCCGCCGCTCGATGACATTGGTGAGCGAGGTGAGCGACCAACAGATCAGGTAGTAGGTCAACGCGAGGATGAGGAAGACCTGGAAGGGCTGCGTGAGGAGCTGGTTGTTGACCTGGCTGGCAGCGAAGGTGAGGTCCGGCACATTGATGACGTAGCCGAGTGTCGTGTCCTTGATCGTCGCCACGAAGGTCGACAGCATGCTCGGGATCATGTTGTAGAGCGCCTGGGGCAGGATGACGTAGCGCATCGCGCCGAAGTAGCTGTGGCCGAGGGCGCGGGCCGCATCCATCTGGCCCTGCCCGAGAGCGAGGATGCCGGCGCGGATGATTTCGCTGAGGAACGCGCCCTGGTAGACAACGAGGGTGGCCAACATGGTGAAGAAGCTCGGCACGTCGGCGCCCGTCAGCAGCGGCACGAGAAAATAGCTCCACAGCACCAGCATCAATAGAGGCACGCCGCGTGTCACATAGACCAGTATCGTCACCGGCAAACGCAGCGTCCGATACGTCGAAAGGCGCGCGAAGGCGAGCAGGATGGCGAACGGAAAGGCGATTGCGATGCTCAAGGCCGAGAGGATCAGTGTATTGGCAAGGCCGCCGAGTGGTCCGTTCGGATATTGCCCAATGAGGAGCAGCAGCCAGTATTCGTCGATGATGGCGATCAGGTCGTGGATCATCGTCTGGCTCCATTCGCAGGATCGGCCCGCCAAGTGACGTAGGCGCCGGCGGTCATGATCATCAGGGAGAAGAAGAGGTAGAGGAGCGTGCCGATCAGGTAGATCTCGAAGGTACGGAAGCTGAGATTTTCGATCTCCTTGATGGCATGACTGAGTTCCGGGGCCCCGATCACGATGGCAAGGCTGCTGTTCTTGAAGAGCGAAACGCTGTGGTTGACGAGGGCTGGCAGCGCGTTGCGCACACCCTGCGGGATCAGCACGAAGCGCATGGCCGAGACGTAACCGTGGCCGAGGGCGCGCGCCGCTTCCATCTGGCCCGGATTGACCGAGCGCAGGCCCGAACGCAGGTCCTCGCTGAAATAGGCGGCCTGGCAGAGGCCGAGTCCGATGATCGCGAAGATCACCTCCGCCGAATGGGCCGAAAGCCAGTCGGACAGTCCTGAAGGCAAGATCGTGTAGATGCCGAAATACCAGAGCATCAATTGCACAAGCGTCGGCACGTTGCGGTGATAGGAAACGTAGGCGGCCACGACGGAATTGCCGATGCGGCCTGGCGCAAAACGGATGGCGAGCAGCAGCAGCGCAAGGCTCATCGCCAGCAGCCAGGATGAGATGGCGATGACGAAGGTCATCTCAATGCCATGCGCGAGCATGGCAACATATTCCGGATTGGCGAGGATGTCGGCGAGATCGAAGCCCTTCACGGCTGCGGCTCCTTGGCCTGTGGGCGCGCCGTCTGCAGGCCGCCCATCACCTGGAGCGTCGGCGTGATTTCCATGTGACCGATGTTGACGGCAATGGGCGCTGCAATCGCGAAGGCGATGGCGTCAGCAATGTCAGAGGCCTGCGGTAGCTCGAAACCGTCGATGAAGCGTTCCCGTACCGACGGATCATTGCCGTGCACGTGGCTGAAGATGTCGGTTGCAACACGGCCGGGGCAGATCTCCGTTACTCGAACCCGCTTGCCGAACGTATCGATCCGCAACTGGTTCGACAGCATGCTGACGCCGGCCTTGGTCGCGTGATAAGTGGAGTTGCCGCCGAAATTGTAGATGCCGGCAATCGACGAAATGTTGATGACATGGCCGCGGTCGCGCGCAGCCATGCCCGGGACGATCAACCGGCACAGATGGAGGACCGCACGCAGGTTGACGTCGACCAGGAGGTCGATGTCGCCATCCTCCGCTTCGAGGAACTTCTTCGGCCGATCGACGCCGGCATTGTTTACCAGGATGTCGAAGTCCACTTCGCCGGCGAGTTTGGCGAGCGCGGCGCGATCGGTGACGTCGATGGCGTGGGGAATGCAGCCAGTGCGCTCGGCCAGGTCCTGGAGCGCCTTTGCGCTGCGGGCCACTGCATGCACTTCGAGGTTCTCGCGCCGGAGCCGTTCAACGACCGCGGCACCGATCCCCGAGGATGCTCCGGTCACGAGTGCCGTTTTGTAATCGGAAAATGACATTGGAGTTCCCCTGTTGCTGGAAAAGAGAGTAGCGAAGCTTTCCGGCTCTGGATAAGACCGTTTGAATCTGGATGGATAAGCAAGGCTTATGGGCTTGCCGCCGCCTCTTCGGCCTGTAACATGCGAGGCCAAACAAGACAGGCTCGCATATGGATACCAGGCGTCTCAAGTCCTTCATCGTCATCGTCGACACCGGCAGCATTACGCGTGCCGCCGACGTTTTGCACATCGCCCAGCCCGCACTCAGCCAGCAGCTTGCCGCGCTGGAGGAGCACTTTGGACAGAAGCTCCTGATCCGCAGTCAGCAGGGCGTCTCCATGACGGAGCCCGGCAAGGCCGTCTACCGCCATGCTCAGATCGTCCTGCGTCAGATGGAGCAGGCGCAAGCCGACGTGAAGGCTGCCGGCTCGACGCTCGTCGGGCGCGTCTCGGTCGGCCTCGTGCCCTTTTCGAGCGCGGCGACGCTCTCCGTCGATCTCCTTACTGAAACGCGCAAACGCCATCCCGGCATCCTGCTGCACCTCACCGAAAGCGTCGGGCAGACCTACAGCCAGATGATCATGAACGGTCGGCTGGAAATGGCGTTGATCCACGGCACGGGGCCGATCAAGGGTGTGCGCTTCGAGCCCGTTTTCGTCGAGGAGTTCCGTCTCGTCGCCCACCGCGATTTCCGCATCGAGCCAGGCGAGGCGCCGCTGCCGGTGAGCGCGCTCAACGACCTGCCGCTTCTCCTGCCGCCGCCTTACAATTTTGTGCGCCGCGCCATCGATCTCGCCTTCACTCGCGCCCGCGTCTCCCTCAACGTCGTGGCGGAAGTGGAAGTTGTCCGCACATTGGCGCGGGCGGTTTCAGGCGGCGTCGGCGCGACCATCATGCCACGCGCCATCGTCGAGCGGATCATCGCGGAATCTTCCGAACCGCTTGTCTCGCGCATGATCGCGCCGAAGATTGAGGAAGCACTGTCGCTGTGCGTTTCCGACCAGAGCGAGCTGTCGGAGCCTGCGCTTGCCGTGCGGTCGATCCTCATGGACCTTACCGCACGCCTCAAGGGGCAAGGTTAGCGCAGGCCAGAGCAGAATTCGGCGATGCGTCCGCAGGCCTCGTCCAGCTGTTGCATGCTCGTGGCATAGGAAATACGGAAGAAAGGGCTCATGCCATAGGCTGCGCCCTGCACGGTCGTCACGTGATGCTCGTCGAGCAGCGCCAGCACGAAATCGGTGTCTGTCTCGATCTTTCGCCCGCCGCTGCTCGTGCGGCCGATGAGTTCGGCGATGTTCGGGAAGACGTAGAACGCCCCTTCGGGCTTGTGGCAGCGGATGCCCTCGATCTCGCCAAGCCGGGCGACGACGAAGTCGCGCCTCTCCCGGTAGATCGCCGCCCGTTCCCTGAGCAGGTCCTGTGGACCGTCAAGCACAGCTGCGACAGCGGCCTGGGTGATGGTCGACGTACCGCCACTGTTTTGGCCGTTGACATTGCTGATCGCCTTTATGAGGTCCTTTGGCCCGCCACAGAAGCCGAGCCGCCAGCCGGTCATAGCATAGGCCTTTGAGGCGCCGTTGACCGTCAGTACGCGATCCTTGAGACGTGGTTCGACCTCTGCAATGGTGCAGAATTCGAAACCGTCATAGATGAGGTGCTCGTACATGTCGTCGGTCATGATCCAGACATGTGGGTGCTTGAGCATTACCTCTGCGATGGCCTTCATCTCCGCCCGCGAGCAGGCAGCGCCCGTCGGGTTGTTCGGGAAGTTGAGGAACAGCCATTTTGTGCGCGGGGTAATCGCCGCATCGAGATCGTCGGCACGCAGCTTGAACCCGTTCTGTTGTGGGCAATCGACCGGCACTGGTATGCCGCCGGCTAACTTCACGATATCCGCATAGCTGATCCAGGAGGGCGATGGGATAACGACCTCGTCGCCCGGGTTGCAGGTGGCCATCACGGCATTGAAGATGATCTGCTTGCCGCCGCCGGCAACGACGATCTCAAAGGGATCGTAATCAAGATTGTTGTCCCGCTTGAACTTGCGGGCGATGGCTTGGCGAAGCGCCGGCGTGCCGTCGAGCGGCGGATATTTCGTATCTCCGGCAAGGGCCGCCGCATGGGCCGCTTCGATGGCATTGGCTGGCGTTGCGAAATCGGGTTCGCCGGAGGAAAGGCTGATGACCTTGATACCTTTTGCCGCAAGGTCGCGGGCGCGCTGCGTCATGGCGGCGGAGGCGGAAACGGAAACGTTCTTCAGACGGTCGGCAATGGCGGGCATGATCGTTGCTTTCGATGAAACGGATGAGGGATTGGCGATGGCATTCATCACAGGAGCTTGGAAACAGGCGTCACCGCACCGCCGGCCGCCTCGATCTCGCTGCGGACGGTGCGAGCGAGGTCGAGCGAGCCCGGCGTATCGCTGTGCACGAGGATGGAACGCGCGCGCATGGGAATGACGGCTCCGTCGATGGCGGTGACAGTACCGTCGAGGAGGAATTGCCGCACGCGGGTGCGCACTGCGGCCTCGTCCTTGACAAGTGCGCCCAGTTGGCCGCGCGGCACGAGCTTTCCTTCCGCGTCATAGGCGCGGTCGGCAAGGAAGAGGGTCAGCGTTTTCAGCCCGGCCTCAATCGCGGCGCGCTCGATGATGCTGCCGGCCGTGCCAAAAACGATAAGATCGGGGTCGACCGTACGGATCGCCGCCATCATTGCGGCAGCGAGCACCGGGTCACGGTTGACCATGTTTCCCATCGCAGCGTGGAAGCTGAGATGGGAAACCGTCACACCCTCTGCCTTGGCGATCGCGATCAGCGCGCCGAGCTGGTAGAGCAGCTGCTGGCGCAGCTCGTCAGGGCCGAAGGGGAGTTCGCGGCGGCCGAAACCCTGCCGGTCGGGCAAGCCCGGATGCGCGCCTACATCCACTCCCCTCTCCCGTGCAAGGCGCACCATACGCGCCATCGTTTCGGGATCGCCGGCGTGGAAGCCGCAGGCGATGTTCGCGGAAGTGACGATATCCATCATCGCCTCGTCGTCGCAGAGCCGGTAGGGACCGAAACCCTCGCCCATGTCGGAATTGAGATCCACCTTCATGAAATTCTCCCTATGCCATCGCGCTAAGCGCCTGGCTGACCAGCCGGGCGGTCTGCCTGACGTCCTCGATATAGGCGGCAAGCGCCCCCTCAATGGCCTTCGCTTCCGCATGCGTGGCCGGTACGAAACGCAGCATCGAGCCGATGCGCGCTTGCCCCAGTCGCCAGAGATCGGCCTCGATGACACCCGCGATCTTCGGATAGCCGCCCGCCGTATTGGCGTCGCTCATCTGGACGATCGGCTCACCTGCCGGTGGCACCTGGACGACGCCGGGAACCACGCCGTGCGAGCGCATCTCCACCGTCTCCACCGGATGGATCGGATCGCCGCTTAGCCGATAACCGGTCCGGTCGCTGCGCGCCGAGATCTTCCAGGGCTGGCTCCAGAAGCGCTCAACATCGGCGCCGAAAAGATCATGCTCACCCGCTGGCAGGGCGCGGATCATGAACGAGCCGCCCTCACCGACGGGAAAGGCGTCCTTCAACGCCACCGCCGGAGGAACGACGCCGAATCCGCCCTTTGGAAGACAGGCTCCCGCCGCCGCGCCCGTTGCAACCTTGTCGCCTGTTGCAAGAACCCTGCCGTTAAGACCGCCAAAACCGCCGCGCAGCGACGTGCTCCGCGAGCCCATCACAGGCGCAACATCCATACCACCGGCAAGGCTGAGATAGGCTCTTGCCTCCTTGAGCGGTGGCGACAGTTCCAATACCTGACCGGCCTTGGCTTGCGCAGCCCACCAGGGCGGCAGGTTGATCCCGTCGAGCGTCGCCCGGCAATCCGCGCCGGTGACGGCGAAAGCACTTCGCGCGGCAAAGCGCACGCTGAAAGGAAAGGTCTGTACTTCGATGCCCGCAGCCTCTGGCGCATTGCCGACGAGGATATTGCCGATCAAAAGCGCAAGTGGATCCATCGCGCCGCACGCCGTAACCCCGATATTGCGATAGCCCGGACGGCCAAGGTCCTGGATGGTATTCAGCGGCCCTGTTGCGACGATATCGATCACAATTCGATCCTTTCGGGACGGAAACGCACAGTGTCGCCAGGGGCCATCATGGCCGGCGTGGCCGCGAGAGGGTCGAACATCTGGAGTTCGGCAAAGCCGATGGAATTCCAGCCATTCGGTCCCGTCAGCACCGCAACGCCCGTCTGCATGCCGCCGATCGTCACGCAGCCTCGCGCCATGCTGAGCGAGGGTACGGTCTTGCGCGGCATATGGATGCGCGGATCGAGCCCGTAGAGATAGCCGAAGCCCGGTGCACTGCCGAGGGCGAAGACGCGGTAGGTGCCTTCGTGATGGATACGCACGACCTCGCGGTCGCTGAGGCCGGAAAGGTCGCACAGCGCCGGCAGGTCCGTCGCATGTTCGCCGCCGTAGGTCACGACGATCTCGATGTCCCGGCCGGCTAGGTCGACGCTGCGTGCCCGCTTCCATTCCTCCTGAAGCTGGTGAACAATAATGTCCGGTGTCTCCGGCGTCTCCTTGAGGATCACCAGCAGGTTCGTCATGCCCGGCACGATTTCGGCGACCTCCTCTCGAACTTCGAGGGCGCGGGAGAGCGCCCAGATGCGCCGCTGGTTCGGCAGGTCGAAGGCGCCGGGCGCTTCCATGAGGAAGGCACGCGTGCCGATGAAGGAAATTTTCGCCAGTGCGTCTGTGTCCGGCACGATTGAGGCGGGTGACGCGAACGTGGTCGATTGCGGGAGGTTCATCGGGTGGACTCCGTCGTCAGAATAGCATCGCCGTAGCCGACGAGGTCTCCGGTGCGGGCATGGATTTCGGCGACGACGAACCCTTCGGGCGCGGTGACGGGCAAGAGCAGTGGCCCAACCTCGACGAAGCCGACAATGGCGCCTGCTTCGACCGCCCGACCCTCGCTGGCAAGCGGCGAAGCGTCGGCGCCGCCAGGATGCGTGCTGCGGAAGAAGCCGGCCATCGGCGCCTTGATAGCGCAGCCTTCGGGCAGGGTTGCGCGCACCTCCGGGGCGGTTTCAAGGGCGTGCGCTGAGCGCGCACCGGGACTAAGAACAATCTTCAGCGCCCCGCCATCCTGCGTGAGAATCTCCAGCTCGCGCGCGCCGGAGGCTTCCAGCCACCCGGTGAGCGTGGAGATGAGAGCGGGATCGGAGAGATCGCCGATCGTGTTTCTGCCTGCCGAGCGGTCACGCCTGGACACGGGGTTCCTCCCTCAGCCGTTTTTCGAGATGATGGATATCGACACAGCCCCGGACGAAATCGGCATCGGCGAAGATCCTCTCGTGCAGCGGGAGGTTGGTGGAGATGCCCTCAATGCGAGTTTCCGACAAGGCGACCTGCATGCGCCGGATCGCCGCCGCACGGGTTGGTGCATGGACGATCAGCTTGGCGATCAGGGAATCGTAGTAGGGAGAGACGCGGTATCCGGCTGACACATGCGTATCGACGCGAATTCCCGGTCCGCTCGGGAAGCGCACCGCTGTAATGCGTCCGGGTGCGGCAACGAACGTGGCGGGATCCTCCGCATTGATGCGGCACTCGAAGGCATGGCCGTGCGCCTCGCCGCGGAAGCGGGACGGACTGAGCAGCTCCCCCTGCGCTGTTAGCAACTGCTCGTGCACGAGGTCGACACCAGCCGTCATCTCCGTGACGGGGTGCTCGACTTGCAAGCGGGTGTTCATCTCTATGAAGTAGAATTCACCGTGCTCGTAAAGGAATTCGAACGTGCCGACGCCGCGATAGCCGATCTGCCGGCAGGCCTCCGCACAGCGCTCACCGATCCTCTGCGCCAGTTCCGGCGCAATGGCGGGCGCGGGCGCCTCCTCCACAACCTTCTGGTGCCGCCGTTGGATGGAGCAGTCACGATGACCGACCCAGACGGCATTGCCGTGATTGTCACAGAGCACCTGGAACTCGACATGGCGCGGATGCTCCAGGAATTTCTCCATATAGAGCTCCGGCTTACCGAAAGCGCGGCGCGCCTCTTCGCGGGTGATGGTGATCGCATCGGCGACCTCGGCGCTCTCGCGCACGACGCGCATGCCGCGCCCGCCCCCGCCGCCGGCCGCCTTGACGATGACCGGATAGCCGATCTCTTCTGCGATGGCGCGCACGGCCTCGGCATCCCCCGGCAGCGGCTCACCCGGCCCAGGCACGCAAGGCACGCCGGCTGCCATCATCGCTCGCTTGGCAGCGATCTTGTCGCCCATGATGCGGATCGCCGAAGCGGGCGGGCCTATGAAGACCAGTCCCGCCTTCTCGACCGCCTCGGCAAAGTCGGCATTTTCCGACAAGAACCCATAACCCGGATGGACTGCCTCGGCGCCCGTGACGCGCGCCGCAAGCAGGATGGCGGCCTGGTTGAGATAGCTTCGCGCCGGCGCCGATGGTCCGATCGAGAGCGGGCCGCCCTTTTCGCCCGGGGCACCCGTGGTCCGGTCGGCCTCGGACGCGACGAGGATCGGGCGCAGCCCCAGTTCGAGGCAGGCGCGCCGGATGCGAGCGGCGATTTCGCCGCGATTGGCGATCAATACGGACGTGAAGGAATGGCCGCCTTGCCGGGCGGCGTGAAGGGGCGCGCGCATCAGCCGATCTCCACGAGCGGATCGCCGAAGCTCACTTCCTGCCCGTCTTCGAAGAAAATGCGCTTGACGACCCCGCTGAAGGGCGCTGGAACTGTGGTGAAGACCTTCATGGCTTCGACGATGCAGAGCGCCTGCCCCGCCTCGATGGCATCCCCGGCTGCGACGAGCGGCGCGGCGCCGGGGCTGTTGGACTGGTGCACGACGCCGGACAGTGGCGCGTGAACATAGCTCCGGTCTGGCTGTCCTTCCGGTGCCGCCGGCGCGATCCGCGCACTTTCCCATTGCGTCGCTGGACTGGGTTGAGACGAGGCCGGTGGATTGCGGACAATGATAGTCGTGCCGGCTTCCCTAACCGTCAGCTCCGAGACACCTGAACGCCCGACGAAGTCAAGTAGCGTCTTGATTTTTTGCAGATCCATGCTGTTCCCTAAGGCATCCAGGAGACCCGAGCGCCGCCCGATTGAGCTAAGATCTCTCTGGTTCGAATGGGGAAATCTTACACAGCATCTCGATTGATGGGGGCAGACAAACTTTGAATATGGCTGCTTCCAGCGCGCGGAATCGAACCGTCGAGCAGGCGAAAGAAGAACGGGTGGCGATGGCACATCAAAGGTAGATGGCCAGACTACTCGTTTCAGAAGCAGGCGAAACCAGCTTACGCGCCTGCGACCACGAAAGGCAAAGTGGGGCTGCCGGCGCGCCTGGACGAACCGAAAACCTTGCCGGAACCAGATCGGTGCTGGAGGACGAGCGAAGTGGAAAGGGCCAGCCAAATTTCGAAGCGGTCGGCTGCTTCGCTCGACGATCGGAAAAATATATAGCTATATCAATTACTTGGAAAGGCGCGATGGCCGTCCGTTGTACCGATATCGGGCAAACTACGGTTGTGGCTTGTCAGCAAAATGTTTGATCGCGTAATCCGCAATGCGCTGGTTCGACTTTCTTGCGTCATCGATCCAGAATGGGAAGAGCTGCCACTGATGGATCATGCCGGGCCAGATCTCGGTCTCGACATCGACGCCGGCCTTTCGGGCCGTATCGGCCAACCGCAAGGTGTCGTCCAGAAGCGCCTCGCCCGAACCGACCTGCATAAGCAATGGCGGAAACCCGGTCATATCGCCGTAAAGGGGCGACACCATGGGATCAGCGGGCGAGCGTGTTCCGAGATAGGCCTTGCGTATGAGATCCAGTTGAGCTGCGTCGATCAGCGGATCGGTGCTGGCGTTCGCCATCAAAGAAGCGCCTGTGGCGGCCAGGTCGGTGAGCGGGCTCATGGCAACCACGGCCGCGGGTAGCGGTCCCCTCACTCGCATCTGCCGCAGCGTGGCTTCAATCGCCAGGTTCCCGCCGACGGATTCACCGACGAGCACGATGTTGTCGTTCTCGTAGCCGGAGTCGAGCAGCCACCGATAAGCGGTCAACGTATCATCGATCTGATTGGGATACGGGTTGTCGGGCGCGAGCCGGTAGTCGATGAGAAGCACATCGGCTGACGCTGCCTTGGCCAGCGCGCCGGCTATTGCTCGGTGCGTGCGCAGCGAACCGCTGTAAAAGCCGCCGCCGTGAACATAGAGAATGGCTCTCCGGCCGAGCGGATGATGCAGTCTTGCCGGCCAGATGAGCTGCGCATCGACACCGCCGGCATCGACGGACCTGATTTGGACGCGCGTCGGCTCGGGAGTGGATTCCATCAGGTCTTCGAAGGCTTGCCGCCGGTCGCGCAGGCTGTCGGCTTTGTGGTAGTACTGCCTCCACGTTTCGACGAGCTTCTCAATCTGTTGCTTTGAGGCTGCAGTCTGGGGCGGAGGGGCCTCGGCCCGGGCGGATGCCGGCAAAAGCGCGATGGCGAGGCCCGTCGCCAACCACGCGACCCTGCCTTTTGTCATCGCGGCGGCAATCGCCGCCGATGTACGCCCACGCAACACATCGGCCCCATGTCGCAAAGCCCCGGCCACAAGCACCACGCAACCTCCTCGTCCAAGGTGTCTGTCGAGATGAGCAGAAACCTGCCATGATCGCAGGCAGTGTCAAGGCTTCGACCGCGATCACGACGGTGCCGTGCGATGTGGAGACAAAAGGCAGCGCTGAGATTGTCGATGAAGGCTAGCTCTTCGTGCTCAGCGCCTCCACCCGCTTGAGATTGACCACTGCCTTGACCGGCAGGTGATCGGAAGCGACGCGGGCGAGCGGCGTGTCGTGGGCTTCGACTGCTGTCACGACGCCCTTGCGGTTTGCCATGATACGATCGAGAGCGAGCACGGGAAGTCGTGCAGGAAAGCTTGGAACTGCCATAGGCTGCGGACCAAACGCGGACTGGAACGTGTGCAACGATGAACGGTCGCCAAGTCGCCATTCATTGAGGTCGCCGAGCAGGATGGTCGGGACCTCGCTCTTCCTGGCCATCAGCTCGACCAGCATCTTGGCCTGTTGCGCGCGCGAATGGCGAAGCAGGCCGAAATGGGCGGCGATGATGCGCAAGGCCCCGCCGCTCTCCAGATCAAGCTCGGCAACAAGCGCGCCGCGCGGCTCCAGCCCAGGGAGGTTGATCTGGTGAACATCGCGGACCAACCCCTTCTTGAAGAGCACAACATTGCCGTGCCAGCCGTGAGCCTTTGCCATGCCGTTAACCGGCACCGGGATCAGTCCGGTCTCCCGTTCCAATCTGCCAAGATCGAGAATGCCCGTACGCTCGCCAAATCGGGTGTCGGCTTCCTGCAGCGCGATCACATCGGCATCGATTTCGTGGATGACGCGGCTGGTGCGTTCCGGGTCGAAGCGCCGGTCGTTGCCGACGCATTTGTGGACGTTGTAGGAAGCTATTAGAGTGCCATCCGAGCGCGGTTCTTCCTCCGAATGCGCCGCATCCAACCGCTTTTTTCGATTGCGGATCGACGCAAGTATTTTGGCCGGCAGGCTTTCTTTTCTGGCATGCATCGGAGTTTGCTGGCGCCCCGTTGATCGAAGAGGTTCTAACCGGATTATAGGCCGGGCATTGGAAGTTGCCACGTCATAACCCCAGAAATCCGCTACAAGTAAGGCGATCCGAGCCACAGGACCTTCTCAATCAGCCGGACTGCGAAAGGACGCGCGCGTAGCCCCTGCAGCGTGACCGGCGAAGCCGATTTGATGGCTTCGTCGATACGCTCGTCGATTTCGTTGGCAAAGCCTTCGTTCAGCACCTCCAGGTCGATCTCGAAATTCAGCCGCAGCGATCTCGGATCGAGGTTGGACGACCCGACATAGGACCAGACCCCGTCGATCGACAGCAGTTTGGAGTGGCTGAAGGCGCCGTTGGAGCGCCAGATGCGGCAATAGCTGCTGAGGATCTGATCGAATTGCGCGGTCATCGCCCGGTCGACCAAAACGAGGTTGTTGACAGCCGGAACGATGATATCAACCTCGACACCACGTCGTGCCGCTGTCGCCAGTGCACTGATCAGCTCGCGGTCCGGCAGGAAGTAGGGGGACATGATGCGGATCGACTTGCGCGCAATGGAGAAGGCGCCCATCAGCATCTTGTGGTTCGTCTCGATGCTTCTGTCGGGCCCGGAGGCCACGACGCGGATGAAGACGGGATCGCCGGGCTGCCGTTCGGGCATCGCGGTTCGCCATGCCTCCCCTTGCAGGATCTCTCCGGTAGTGAAGCGCCAGTCCTCGGCCGCGACGTTGAGGAGATCGGCGACAACAGGCCCGGTGACGCTGAAATGGGTGTCGCGGGCGAAGTTCTCTCCGGCCATTTCGCGTGTGAAACCTGCCCGGATGTTCATGCCGCCCGTCAGCGCGATGCGGCCATCGGCAATGAGGATCTTGCGGTGGGTGCGCAGGTTCGCATAGGGCAAACGCAACCCGATGATGACGTTTCCATTGAAGACTGAGACGGTAACGCCGCCATCGGCAAGGTAACCGAGTATGCTCGGCACGGAATAGCGGGCGCCGACGGCATCGATCAGCACGCGTACCTCGACACCCCGCTTAACCGCGGCAATGAGGGAATCGGCTATCCTCAGTCCGATTGGATCACGGTCAAAGATGTAAGTCTCAAGGAGAACGCTCCGCTTGGCGCTGTCGATCGCCGCCTTCATTGCGCCATAGCAGTCGTCGCCCGTCTCCAGCATGTCGATCGCGTTGCCGGTTGCGAGCGGATTGCGGGCGACGCGGTCACCGAGCGTCTGGAGGGCGGCGAAGCGACGGCCGAAACCGCTGATGACGATATCGGTGTCGGCGTCGAAGCTTTCCAGCTCATCGAGGTCCGCTTCGGGGATCAGGGCATCGCGCCGAAGGCTGAGCGAAGCGCGGCGGATCCGATTGATGCCGGCGAGCGCATAGAGTACGGCGCCGATGATCGGCGAGAGGATGATCACGCCGACCCAGCCGATCGCAGCGCGCACCTCCTCCTTGGTCATGGCTGCGTGGATCGCTGCCGCGGCGCCCATGGCGAGCGAAACAACGAATAGAATATGCGGCCAATAGGTCGATATGAGATAAAACATTGCATTGAACTATAACGCTAAAGCTGCGACGTTCAATTGTGCACCCATGGGCGTGAAGTGGCCCGCCTTTCTTGCGTCAAATCGTTCGCGGGGAAGCAAAAATGCGCGCGCTGTTCAATGGCTGAATGCTGCAATGCAGAATTTCTTTTTGCAGCGTGTCAAAAATTGCTTGAATCAGCGTCATTCCTCTGGAACTCTGGCGCCAGTGTCGCGTTAGACCACGGGCATTATCTGAGGAGATCGGCGATGACAGAAACGCGCGAAGAGTGGATCAGGAAACGTGCCTATGCGCTTTGGGAAGAGGAAGGGCGGCCAGCGGGACGAGATTTCGCACATTGGGAGCAAGCCCGGGCCGAGCGCCAGGCGCTTGAAGGGTCCGCCGCATCTCTGGATGGCAAGGAAGTGAAGTCGCGCAAGCGCGCCGCCTCCACTCCAAAAGCAAATGGCGCCGCGAAGGTTGCGGCTCCGAAGAAAACAGCCGGCCGCAAATCGGCGTGACCATCTGGTTTCGACTGTGACGGAGGATCACGGTGGCGCCCTGCGTCACATGATTGCATTGCTTCTGCTCTATCGATTTCCAAGGGAGCGCGAAGGGCGCTTCGGGGGACGAACCACAGATGAACCCGCATAGCTTTGACGTAGCGGAAAAAATGCTGCGGCGGCAATTGGCAATGGAACCAAACTCCCGCTCGGATGTTGATAGCGGCAGTGGGAGTATCAGCATGAGCGGAAGCTCCCTCGCACATCCTTGTTCGTATCGGGAGTGCTATCCCTTCATTGCGCCGTTGAGGGTAGAATGACCGTTCTCGTCATCGCCGCTATCACCTATCTGGCCCTCGCCCTGATCCTTGTCTATGCGATCGACAGCCTGGTCGCATTGTTCTTCCCTGACACACGGTCTGCGCTGCATTTTCGCACCTTCGAAAAGATGATGGCGGCGTCGCGCAAGTACTATCGCAAATAGGCCGACGGGGTCGGAGTGCCTCTTTTCAAAGTCGCCAGGCGGCCACCCGCGCATTGCCGCGTCGCTGGAACTTTTCACGAAGTTGTTGGTTGCCTTTTTTTGTCAGAAAGGAAGCAGTCATGCCAAGAGGCGATAAATCCGCTTATACGGACAAGCAAAAACGCAAGGCCGAACACATCGAGGAAGGCTACGAAGAACGCGGCGTTTCCACCAAGGAGGCCGAACGACGGGCGTGGGCGACGGTCAACAAGGAAAGCGGCGGCGGCAACAAATCCGGTTCCGGCCGGGGCAAGAAGGATACCCACGAGGCAGCCGAAAAGGGTGGGCGCAAAGGCGGTGCCGCCTCCGCATCGCGTTCCGCAGCCGAGCGCTCCGCTTCTGCAAAGAAGGCCGCTGCGACCCGCAAGCGCAACGAGCAGCATACGCATCACTGATGACTGATGCTGGCCACCGGGAGGAACTCATGGCCTATGAACTCTATTATTGGGATGGTATTCAAGGCCGTGGCGAGTTCGTGCGCCTGGCGTTGGAAGACGCCCTGGCGGACTATGTCGACGTGTCCAGACAGTCCGGACGCGGGATGGGCACGGGCGCCATGCTGGAGCTTATGAGGAGCAAGAATGAACCCCACATTCCATTCGCGCCACCGTTTCTCAAAGATGGCGAGCTTATTGTCTCGCATGTGGCCAACATTCTTTTCTATCTCGGTCCGAAACTCGGTCTCGCGCCGGACGATGAAAAGCTGCGTTATGTCGCCAACGGCTTGCAGCTGACGATCACGGATCTGGTGGCGGAGGTGCACGACACGCATCACCCCATCGCGACATCGCTCTACTACGAGGATCAGAAGGAAGCGGCAAAAGCCCGCTCCCAAGCTTTTATCGTTGAACGCATTCCGAAATTTCTCGGTTACTTCGAACAAGTGCTGCAACAAAATCAAAGGGGATCAAGCTACATCGTCGGCGATACGCTGAGCTACGTCGATCTGTCGCTATTTCAGGTGATTGAGGGTCTGCGGTATGCCTTTCCGAAAGCCATGAATGCCTATGCGGCCAACTATCCGGGGCTGACAGGGCTGCACGATGCCGTCGCCAAGCGGCCGAACATCGCCGCGTATTTACGGTCGGAACGCCGGCTCGCCTTTAACGAGGAAGGGATCTTTCGGCACTATCCGGAACTCGATCTGGCGCCATAGCGGATATGGCATTGCCGGGTGTCGATGGTGGCTGATAAGCTCCCTGCAACCAACTTGCCCTTTACCCGTCCCATCAATTTCCTGGAGGCTATCGCTGCCATGGCAAATCTTGCTCAATTGCTTGCATCCATCAAAATTCCGGACCTTGCCGGCAAGGCGGTGCTGATCACCGGCGCTTCGACTGGTATCGGGGCAGCGCTTGCGCGCGCCTTTGCCGCCCAGGAGATGAAAGTCGGCATTCACTACAATGCAAGCCGGGAGCCCGCTGAAGCGCTTGCCGACGAAATACGGGCAGCTGGTGGTACCGTGCACCTCGTTCA
The DNA here is from genome assembly GCF_014193145.1 of Rhizobium sp. BK060. NCBI lineage: Bacteria > Pseudomonadati > Pseudomonadota > Alphaproteobacteria > Hyphomicrobiales > Rhizobiaceae > Rhizobium > Rhizobium sp. BK060. The sequence continues at coordinate 104,795 of NZ_JACHYW010000001.1, read as the reverse complement.
TGGCGACGTATCGCAGGAGGGCGAGACGGAACGCGTCGTCGAGGAGACGGCCAGAACCTTCGGGCATCTCGACGGGCTGATCAACAATGCCGGCGGCATGCTTGGCCGCAAGCCGACCGCCGAATATACCGACGAACACTACACGAAGGTCATGGATCTGAACGCGCGCTCGGTGCTTGCCGCCACGCGCGCAGCCCATCCCTGGCTGAAGAAACAGGGCGGCTTCATCATCAACACGACCTCGATTGCGGCGCGCAACGGCGGTGGCAACGGTGCCGTGCTCTATGCTGCGTCAAAGGGGTTCGTCTCGACCATTACCCGCGGCCATGCCAAGGAGTTCGTTCCCGATCGCATCCGTGTCAATGCGGTGGCGCCCGGTGTTATCGCCACGCCGTTTCATGATCGCTATACGAACGACGAGCAGATGGAGATCCAACGCAAATCCATTCCGATGGGGTTCGTCGGGACGCCCGAGGATTGTGTCGGCGCCTATCTCTTCCTCGCTTCTCCGACGCTCTCAGGCTACGTGACCGGACAGATCGTCGAGGTTAATGGTGGCCAGTTGATGCCGTAAGACAGGCGCCGAGCGGAAACGGCGCGGCATCCCCGCCGTTTCCTTTTTGCAACATTTCAGACCCGCTCGAGGGCAATTGCAATTCCCTGACCGACTCCGATGCACATGGTCGAGAGACAATAGCGTCCACCGGTTTGGCGCAGCTCGAGCGCAGCGGTGCCGGTGATGCGCGCGCCGGACATGCCAAGCGGATGGCCAAGCGCGATCGCCCCGCCATTTCGGTTGACGCGGCCGTCGTCATCGGCAATGCCGAGTTCGCGCAGAACTGCCAGCCCCTGCGACGCAAAGGCCTCGTTGAGTTCGATCACATCGAACTGGTCCTGTGTCATTCCGAGCCGGGCCATCAGCTTTCGCGAGGCTGGAACAGGGCCGATGCCCATGATACGCGGCGGCACGGCGCCGGTTGCTCCGCCAAGGATGCGGGCGATTGGCGTCAGCCCATGTTTCCTGGCAGCGGCCTCGCTCGCGATGACAAGGGCAGCAGCGCCATCGTTGACGCCGGATGCGTTGCCGGCCGTCACCGTTCCGCCTTCCTTCCTGAAGGGAGTGGAAAGCTTGGCAAGCGCTTCCATCGTCGTTGCGCGCGGATGTTCGTCCTTCTCAACGATCACGGGTTCGCCCTTGCGCTGGGCGATGGAGACGGAGGTGATCTCCTTTGCCAGCCGGCCATTGGCCTGCGCGGCGGCGGCCTTGGCCTGACTGCGAACGGCAAAGGCGTCCTGGTCCTCGCGCGAGACCTTGTAGTCCTCGGCGACGTTTTCGCCCGTCTCCGGCATCGAGTCGACGCCGTACTGCTGCTTCATCAGGGGATTGATAAAGCGCCAGCCGATCGTGGTGTCGTAGATCTCGGCATTGCGCGAAAAGGCTGTCTCGGCTTTCGGCATGACGAAGGGTGCGCGCGACATGCTCTCCACGCCGCCGGCAATCATCAGGTCCGCCTCGCCGGCACGGATCGCACGGGCTGCCGCAATCACGGCATCCATACCCGAACCGCATAGGCGGTTGATTGTTGTGCCGGATACGCAGACGGGCAGGCCAGCGAGCAGTGACGACATGCGGGCAACGTTGCGGTTGTCCTCGCCAGCCTGGTTGGCGCAGCCGAAGATGACGTCGTCGACGGCTTCCCAATCGGCCTTGCCGTTGCGCCCCAGCAGCGCCTTCAGTGGCACGGCGCCGAGGTCATCGGCGCGAACGGTCGAGAGCGAGCCGCCAAAGCGGCCGATCGGCGTGCGGATATAGTCACAGATGTAAGCGTCAGCCATTCTACGCGGCCTCCTTGTTGCCCTGATGGGCTTTCTTGGTGCGCGCATTGATGTCGCGCAGCGTCGCAAGTTCGATTTCGGTTGGAACAGGCGTCTCGATCACATGGTCGGCGAACTTGATCGCCCAGCCGCAGTTCTCGACGATCTGCTCGCGGTTGACGCCATGATGGATCGAGACAACGGTGAGTTCTCTCGTCACCGGAGCCGGCTCGAGAATGCACAGATCGGTGATAACGCGGGTCGGGCCCTTGGTCTTCATGCCGAGGCGCTCTCGGTGATTGCCGCCTTCGCCGTGACCCATCGAGGTGATGAAGGGTAGTTTCTCCACGAAGCCACGCTTGGAAAGCGCCATGGTGATGAAGATCTGGCCGCAATTGCTGGCGATCTCCGGCGCCCCGCCGCCGCCCGGCAGGCGAACCTTGGGATGGTCATAGGGACCGACGACCGTGGTGTTCAGGTTGGCGAACCTGTCGATCTGGGCACCGCCGAGGAAGCCGGTGGTGATGCGGCCGCCCTGCAGCCAGTAGCGGAACATTTCCGGCACCGAGACGGTAAACAGTGCGGTGTCGCAAAGTTCGCCATCGCCGATCGAGAGCGGCAGCACATCCGGCTTCGTACCGACCGTGCCGCTCTCGTAGATGAGCGTGATATCCGGTGCATGGGTCAGGCGTGCAACGTTGCAGGCGGCCGACGGTGCGCCGATGCCGACGAAGCAGACATCGTCATTGGTCAGCGCGCGCGCTGCGGCAATGGTCATCATTTCGGTGGGGGTAAAGTCGTTCATCCTGGCCTCCTCACGCAACCTTCTTGGCATGCTTGGCGAAGTCTTCGGGGCTTGCCTGCATGACGTTCTCGTCGATCCAGTTCAGGAAGGTGTCGCGATCGCGGGCGATCTCGTCCCAAGCGATGTAGAAGGCATTGGAGCGCGGATAGTAGCCCTGTGCATAGGACGGGAATGCGCCACCTGGAACTTTCGCGACGGCGGTTACAGCCCAGGTCGGCAGCACGACGGAGTTCGGCGATGGCGGGTCGAGCGCGTCGACGATCTCCTCGACCGTCACGATCGAGCGTCTGGCGGCGAGAACCGCCTCCTTCTGGACGCCGACAATGCCTTCGAGCAGGACGTTGCCCTTGCGGTCGGCCCGCAGCGCGTGAATGATCGTGACATCGGGGCGAATGGCCGGAACGGCGGCAAGGACCTCGCCCGTGAACGGGCATGTCACGGTTTTGATGTTCGGATTGACCTTTGGAAGATCGGCGCCGATGTAGCCGCGCAGCGCCGCGAAGGGCAGGTTCGCAGCGCCTGCCTCGTAGGCATTGGCCATGGCGGCATGGCTGTGTTCTTCAATCTCCAGCGGCCGCGGCCACTGATTTTCCACTGCATCGCGGAAACGGTGCAACGAGCCAACGCCCGGATTACCGCCCCAGGAGAACTTCATGCCGCGCGCAGCTCCGACCCCGATCAGTTGGTCGTAGAGAATGTCCGGGGTCATGCGGATCAGAAAAAGGTCCCTCTTGCCCTGGCGGATCACCTCGTGGCCGGCGGCATAGGGGATGAGATGGGTGAAGCCCTCCATGGCGACGGTGTCGCCATCCCTTACGTTCTCGGCGACGGCTTCCTTCAACGATACGATCTTCGCCATATGGCCTCCCGCAATCTGCTGTCGAATGCGCGCAATAAGCGCCTCCGCAAAACCGTCGTCAAATAGTTTGTGCGTTATTTGACATTTGTTCGTATATCGCACAAACTATAGCGAGGAGAACGGCGATGCGTGAAACTGATTTTGTCAGCGGGTTTGCTCGAGGATTGAAGGTGATCGAAGCTTTCGAGGAGACGCGCCAGCGTCTTTCGATTGCGCAGGCCGCGAAGCTGACTGGCCTCGACCGCGCCACGGTTCGGCGCTCATTGCTGACACTCGCCGAGCTCGGCTATGCCGACTACGACGGCAAGTTCTTCGCCCTGACGCCGAAGATCCTGCGTCTCGGGCATGCCTACCTCTCGGCAACGCCCCTGCCCGTCCTTATTCAGCCGCATCTGGATCAACTGTCAGAAAAAGCCGGGCAGAGCGCATCTGCCTCCGTGCTCGACAACACGGAAATCGTCTACATCGCGCGCGCCTCGCAGCGTCGTGTCATGTCGATCAACCTGACGCCTGGCAGCCGTCTTCCCGCCTTCTGTGCCTCGATGGGGCGTGTGCTGCTGGCAGCGCTCCCAGAGGCAGACGCCAGAGCAATCCTTGCCCGCACCGACCTCAAGCCCAATACGCCGAACACCAAGACGGATGTCGAGGAACTGGTGACCGAATTCCGGCGCGTGCGCGAGCAGGGTTACGCCGTGATCGATCAGGAGCTGGAAATCGGCCTTTGCTCTATTGCAGTTCCTGTCGAGAACGATCGCGGGCAAACGGTGGCGGCAATCAACGTCGGTGCGCCGGCCGCGCACGCGCCAGCCGCGGACATGCCGGCTCGCTACCTGCCACTGCTCAGGGAGACACAAAAGGCGCTGCGCCTCGTGCTGCGCTAGGCTCGGCGCTCACAAATCAGAGCTAGAAGATGCTGGCAGGCGCTATGTATGCACTTGAGAAGACGATATGTTCGCAGCGTTCACATCGGGTGCGAATGCGACAACTGTTCTTGAGTTTTGCGAGCATGTCTTCGACTTTGCGGTGTCTGTGCCAATCAGCCGGCGTCACTTCACCGCGACAACGACCCTCCCCTTCGCACGACCCGTTTCGACATAATCCAGCGCCTCATTGGTCCTCTCGAACGGGAAGACCTGATCAATCACCGGGCGTATGTTACCCGCCTCGATCAGGGAGGTGATCTGTCCAAGCTGTCCGCCGTTCGCTGTCATGAAGAGAAACGCGTAGCTGGTCCCCTGGCGTTTCGATTTTCTCCTGATGCCGAAACTTAGCAGGCGCATGACCTGTTGCAGGAGCCAGCCAGAGCCGTTCTGCCTCGCAAAGTCCGGATCGGGCGGACCGGAAATCGAGATCAGCTTCCCGCCGGCTTTCAAAACAGCAAGGGATTTGTCCAGCGTCTCCTTCCCTAAGCTGTTCAGCACGACGTCATAGCCCTGCAGCACTTTTTCGAAATTATCCTTCTTGTAGTCGACCACGACGTCTGCGCCGAGACTTTTCACAAGAGCGACATTTGCCGTGCTCGTGGTCGCGGCCGCATATGCGCCGAGATGCTTGGCAAGCTGGATCGCGATCGTGCCCACGCCGCCCGAGCCGGCATGGATCAGAACCTTCTGCCCCTTGCGCAAGTTGGCTCGCTCCACAAGCACCTGCCACGCCGTCAGCGCGACAAGCGGAATGGATGCTGCCTCTTCCATGGTCAGATTGGCGGGCTTCATTGCTACATCGGCCTGGTCCATGGCGATATACTCTGCAAATGTGCCGATCCGATCCTGGGCCGGACGGGCATAGACCTCGTCACCGGGCTTGAATCGTCGGACATTGGCCCCCACTTGGACCACAACGCCGGCGACATCGTTACCGAGTACCAGCGGGAGGCGGTAGGGCAGGATCAGTTTGAACTCTCCGTCCCGGATCTTGCCGTCCAAAAGGTTCACGCCAGCGGCATGAATCTCGACGATGACGTCGTTGTCACGCAACTGCGGTTCAGGACTTTGGCCGAGCTGTAGGGCGCCGCCTTTCCTATAGCGATCGATCAGGAATGCTTTCATCATACGAACTTTCGTTTCTGTGTGAGCCGGCAGCGCCGGTCGTGCAGCGATGAACGCTCAATCGGGAAGCCTGTTGAATTTGCGAAGGCTCTTGTCGACGAAGGACTCGGGCAGAAAGCGGCGGATGAAGCGGATCTGTCCTGCCGCTTTTCCGGCAGTGTAACGTCTCTTGGGCGATGCCGCGTTGGCTGCCCGGACGATGGCTCTGGCGACCACCTCGGCTGCATCGCCCTTCGCGACGATTTCGCGCATCAGCCTCTGCGCGCTGGCGCGCGCCGCATCGTAGACGGCAAGCGGTCGGTCCGGTCGCGTGATGTTCTCTTCGAAGGCGGTGCGGGTGACACCGGGTTCGACGAGCACGACGCGGATGCCCTGCGTTCGCACTTCGTGGTCGAGAGATTCCGAATAGCCTTCGATGGCGTGCTTGGTCGATGCGTAGAGCGCGTTATAGGGAGCCGGGATCAGCCCGAGTATGGAGCTAAGGTTGATGATCCGGCCTCGGCGCTGCCGTCTCATCACCGGCAGGACCGTATTCGTCATTCGCATGGTGCCGAAGACGTTGACGTCGAATACCGCTTTCGCCTGCGCCGTCGTCGATTCCTCGGCCCCGCCGAGCAAGCCGATCCCGGCATTGTTGACGAGCAGATCGATCCGCCCTTCCCGGCTTAGAACCTCGTCGACGACGCTTTGCACGGATTGGTCGTCGATGACATCGCAGATCAGCATCGCGATCCCATCGGGCGTATCGGCCATCGGCTTTCGGCTGGTGCCGAAGACACGGTAGCCATCGCGCCGCAGGGCTTGCGCCGTCACCAGTCCAATGCCCGAGGAAGCGCCCGTGACTAGGGCAATGCCGCGTTCTCTTTTACTCATCGGCTTCCGCTTTCATTTTGTCATGGAACATCGATGACCAATCAGTTACTATCAAATCAGTACCAAGTCACTACTGAAAAGATATCGACATGAAGAATCTTTCGGACCAACCCTGCCTGATCGCCCGCAGCCTGGCGCTTGTGGGAGACGCATGGAGCATGCTGATCCTGCGCGACGCCCATACGGGGCTGACCCGCTTCGATGATTTCCGCAAGAGCCTCGGTATTGCGCCGACAATGCTGACGGGGCGGCTTTCGGCCCTCACCGAGGAGGGGTTGCTGGAGAAACGCCGCTATTCAGACCGTCCGCCCCGGGACGAATATGTGCTGACGCAAGCAGGTCGCGACTTTCTGCCGGTTCTGTTTGCGATCGGCGCCTGGGGACGCAAGCACCGCGGCGGGGGCAAGGTGACGCGCTTCTTCGACGCCGAGACCGGAACGGAGATCGATCCCGTCACCATCGACCGCGCGACCGGCGCGCCGGTCGGAACCCGCCCTATTCGTATTGCCGCACCCGAGTAAGCCGCTTCACGGCAGATAAAGCAACGCCTGACAACTCCTATCGACGTTCACCTCCAGCGCAGTTTTGCCGGGGAATAGTCCGTGCGCCGAGCGATGCCTAAGGCAGGTTGCTTGCAAATGCTGATGTCAGATAGCAGCTAGACGCCAAGCTTGGCTCGCTCCGCCATGCGCCATGACCTGGGCGTCTGGCCGGCCTGCTTGAGAAAGAAGCGCGAGAAATAGGCGGGATCCGAGAAACCAAGGCGATAGGCGATCTCCTGGACGCTGCCAAAGGTGAAGACCAACTCGCGCTTTGCCTCATCGAGAAGCTTGCGGGCAATCAATTCATGCGCGCCGTAGCCGGTCGTGGCGCGCACGATCCGGTTGAGGTGGGTCGGCGAGATGCCGAGCGCCCTGGCATAGAAGGCGGCCGGCTCATGCGACTTGAAATGCCGCTGTATCAGGCCGTGAAGCAGTTCCATGCGTCGCTCATTCTCATCGGCGGCCGCCTGATCTTCCTGCCCTTCAGAAGAGAGGCGCGCTGTCAGTAGCAAGGCCGACGTCAGATAGGACTCCAGCAGATCATTGCGTCCGGCCCGCCGTTGCGAAAACTCGTGCCCGAGCCGCTGCAGGCAAGTCGCGACGTAGCGTGCGTCCTCATCTTCCATGTCGAGTTTCGTCAGATGCGGAGAAGCCATCCACTCGCCGAGCCTGCTGCGGTCGCCGGGTATCGCCTTCAGATGCGAACTCAGCACCGTAATGACGAAGCCGTCGATGTTCTTGGAAAAGCGAAAGCCGTGATCGACGCCGGGAGGAACAGTGATCACCGACTGTGGTTCGATCGCGCGCCGGACGCCTGAGAACATGACCTCCCCGGAACCGCTATCTATGTGCAATATCTGAAAGAAACTGTCATGGCGATGGGGCCGGATCTCCCAATGATGCAGGCTGCTACGCGATGGAATTGTTTCGCAATGCAGCCAAAAATCTGGCTTTCGACCGGTGTTCTCGCCGTATAGCTCGTATGTCGGAACAATCCTGGCCATTTCCGCCTCCGCCCGCCGCATGTTCGATTAGTGCAATTTCGTGATGGAATTGTCCATTGCTGATCGCGTCGCGCCTCGTCACAATTTGACAAAAGACAAGTGCGGGAGGACGCCATGCGCACCAAGGTAGCCATCATCGGCTCCGGCCCATCAGGGCTTCTGCTCGGCCAATTGCTGACAGAGGCCGGCATCGACAACATCATCCTGGATCGGGTCGGGAAGGACTACATTCTTGGCCGCGTGCGCGCTGGAGTGCTCGAGGAAGGCACCGTCGGCCTCATCGACGAGGCAAAGTCAGGCACGCGCCTGCATGCCGAAGGTCTCCCGCATGACGGTTTCTCCCTTGCCTTCGACGGGCGCGATCACCGCATCGACCTTTTTGGCCTGACTGGCGGCAAGCGCGTCATGGTCTACGGGCAAACGGAAATCACCCGAGACTTGATGGAGCGGCGCGAGATCAGCGGCGCAAAGACGATCTACGAAGCGGCCAATGTTCAGCCGCACGGCTTCGATGGAACGGCCCCCCAGGTGAGCTACGAAAAGGATGGCGTCGCCCATCGGATAGACTGCGATTTCATTGCCGGCTGCGACGGTTTTCACGGCGTCAGCCGCAAGGCGGTGCCGGAAAAATCGCTGCGCACATTCGAAAAGGTTTACCCCTTCGGTTGGCTTGGAATTCTGGCTGAAGTCGCTCCTGTCAATCATGAACTGATCTATGCCAACCACCCGCGGGGATTTGCGCTGTGTTCCATGCGTTCTGAGCATCGCAGCCGCTATTACATCCAGTGTCCGCTCGACGAAAAAATCGACGCCTGGAGCGACGACCGCTTCTGGGACGAGCTGCGCCGACGTCTGCCTGCACACCATGCCGAGGCACTTGTTACCGCGCCTTCCTTCGAGAAGTCGATCGCGCCGCTGCGCTCCTTCGTTGCCGAACCGATGCGCTTTGGCCGTATGTTCCTGGTCGGCGATGCAGCCCATATCGTCCCGCCGACCGGTGCCAAAGGCCTCAATCTTGCCGCGAGCGACGTGCATTATCTGTTTTCGGGCCTCATAGAGCACTACCAGGATCGCTCGAACGCGGGCATTGACGCCTACTCGCAAAGGGCGCTCGCGCGAGTTTGGAAGGCGGTTCGTTTCTCCTGGTGGATGACCACGATGATGCACCGGTTTCCTGATACCGGTGACTTCGACCAAAAGATTCAGGAAGCTGAACTCGACTATCTCACGCATTCAAATGCGGCCTCGACGGCGCTTGCGGAAAACTACGTCGGTCTTCCCTACTAGCTCCCCTTCCGCCATCCACGGAAGGGTGCATGGAGAGCGGCGGTGGTCAATGCGTCCCACCGCTGCTCGCCCGCTCTCAGATCTTTCGGAACTCGAGTTCGTATACGACTTCCTCGCCAGTCGTGGGATCCACACCCGGCGCGCCGCTGATCATCAGCCTGCTGCCGTCGATGGAGAATGGCCTGACCAGGTCGGTGACACCCCAGGCCGGATTCCAGCTGGCATCGACATGGTGGATAACGCGGCCGTTATCGAACGTGTAGGTGCCGGCATAGGCGAGCATGCTATCGAAAAGAGCAACCTTTTCGGAATCGGTCGGCATCTTACCGTTAGAGACGGGCCGTTCACTGCTGACGACCAATGCCATCATTCTGCCGTCCGGTTGATACGATAAGAAACCGACCGGGTCCGGTCCCATCGCGTCGGAAACGGTGCCGGACGCAACCGTCTTTCGTTTCCAAGACACCATTCGCCATGTTCCATGTAATGCGGCTGCACTTCCCATAGTGTGGCTCCCACGCGCAGTTGCACGAGCTGGACGATACCACGCAGGCCGTATCGGGAACAGGGTCGCTAGGTCTTCGCGGCGATCTCGGTTGCCGCTTCCCGCAATGTCTGCATCAGGATAGAGAGCGGCAGCGAGGGGATGGCGTCGGTGCGCATTGTCAATCCGACCGGGCCTTTCGTTTCGCTCGTGTCGATCGGCAAGACTTCCAGCAAGCCGTCGGCGATGTCGCTCGCCACGACGCCTGTCGAGATGATCCAGATGGCGTTGCTCGAGCGCACGAAGGCGCGGCCGAAGGAATCCGAAACCGTCTCGATCTGGTTCGGTAGACTGGCCACGCCGTTGGCAATCAAAAAGCTTTCCACAAACGGGCGAATGATCGAGGCACGTGTGGGCATCAGCACTGTGTATTCGCTGAGGCTCGCGAATAGGGACTGGCGCGACTTAAGGAGCGGATGGCCGGCACGAACGGCAAAGACGACCTGCTCCGAATAGAGATGCTCGAAGGAGAAGCCGGCCATCTTTTCGGCTCCGGCAAGACGCCCGACGACGAGATCAAGGTCCCCCACACGCAACTGCTCCAGAAGCACTGCATTCTCGCCTGTGACGATCTTGATGCGGCTCCAGGTGTTCTCCTTCAAGAAGAGCTCCATCGCCCGCGGCATGATCCGCGTCGATACCGTTGGCAGCGCGCCGATGCGGATCGGCGGTGCCTCGCCGAAACGCTCTTGCGAGACCGAATCAAGCCCCTGGCGCAGTGCCGTCAGCGCCGCCCCCGCGTGCCGGAGAAAGACGTCGCCATAGCGGGTGATCCTGATGCCGCGTCCATCGCGCTCGAAGACGGCCACACCAAGCACCTCTTCCAACTCGCGGATCGTCTTCGTCACCGCGGGCTGGCTGACGTTGAGCAGCTCGGCAGCCTTCATCACGCTTTTCTGACGAGCGACCTCGACAAACGTCTGCAGATGACGAAACTTGACGCGATTGTCGATCATGCTTTTCATAACTCCGGAGTTATCGAAACGCCACGAAATATCATTTTACCTAACCAAATTAAACATCCAGTTTGAACCATGGTCTGTGCAGGATCTTTTCGTCAGGTCGACTGCGGCTTGCATGGGGATGGGCGCGGAGAGGAGATTTGCCATGCAGTTTGCTCGTATCAACGACATCGCGATCCATTATCAGCTGATCGGCGGCCCCGCCGACAAGCCGGTCATTGTCTTTGCCAATTCGCTTGGCACCGATTTCCGCATCTGGCGTGACGTGATCGTGCGACTGGCCGGGGACTATGCGATCGTTGTTTACGACAAGCGCGGCCACGGGCTTTCCGATGTCGGTCAGGTTCCTTATTCGATCGAAGACCATGCCTCCGATCTTGCCGGTTTGCTCGATCTTTTGGCGGTCAAGCAGGCCTTCATCTGCGGTCTTTCGGTGGGCGGGTTGATTGCTCAGGCGCTCTACAAGGCGCGTCCCGACATGGTGCAGGGGCTGATCCTTTGCGACACCGCGCACAAGATTGGTACTGCCGAAAGCTGGAATGCGCGGATTGCAACCGTTGCCAGCAAGGGCATCGGCAGTATTGTCGATGGTGTCATGAAGCTGTGGTTCACGCCGGCCTTCCGGCGGCCCGAGAATACGGCCTATCACGGTTACAGCAACATGCTCGTGCGCCAGCCGGTGGAAGGCTATCTCGCCACCTGCGAGGCGATCCGTGACGCCGACTACACGGAGGCTGCCGCCAAGATCGGCGTTGCGACGATCTGCATCGTTGGGGATCAGGACGGCTCGACACCGCCCGACCTTGTGAAGCAGACCGCCAAGCTCATTCCCAATGCCCGCTTCGAGGTCATTCGCGACGCCGGCCATATCCCTTGCGTGGAGCAGCCGGAAGCGCTGACGGCAATCATCCGCGCGTTCATCGATTTCGCATTGCATGGAGAAGAGAACTCATGAGTGAACTCCACCAGCCATCGGAGCGCTTTCAGCAAGGGATGGCGACGCGCCGTGCTGTGCTGGGCGATGCCCATGTCGATCGCGCCGAAGCGAGTTCGACGCCTTTCGACAAGCCGTTCCAGGACCTAATCACCGAAGCTGCCTGGGGCCACGTCTGGTCGCGCCCGACGCTGACGCGCCGTGAGCGATCGATCGTCACCATCGCGCTTCTTGCTGCGCTCGGCCAGGATGAAGAGGTGGCCATGCATGTACGCGCCACCGCCAACACCGGCGCCTCACGAGATGACATCTGCGAGGCGCTGCTGCACGTGGCGATTTATGCTGGTGTTCCCGCGGCCAATCACGCCATCAAGATCGCCAAGCACGTTTTCGAACAGATGGACGCCGGCAAGGCGACCTGAAAGGTACAGTATGTCTGACCTCACCAACCGCAAGCCTGAAACCGGCGCTTTCTTCGCCCGTGATCGCGCGTGGCACGCGCCCGCCCTCACCCCGGGCTACAAGACCTCTGTTTTGCGTTCTCCGCAGCGCGCATTGCTCTCGCTCGACGGGACGATCTCGGAGATCACAGGCCCGGTCTTCGGCCATTCTGTCATCGGCGAGCTCGACAATGATTTGATCCACAACTTCGCCAAGCCAGGCGAGAGTGCCATCGGCGAACGCATCATCGTTCATGGCCGCGTGCTCGATGAACGTGGCCGGACAGTGCCGGGTGCTCTTGTCGAGTTCTGGCAGGCCAACGCCGGCGGGCGCTATCGACACAAGAAGGAAACCTATCTCGCCGCCATCGATCCGAATTTCGGCGGTTGCGGACGCTGCATCACCGACGAGTACGGTCAGTATTCTTTCCGTACGGTTCGCCCAGGGGCCTATCCCTGGCCGAACGGCGTCAACGACTGGCGCCCGGCCCATATCCACTTTTCGATCTTCGGCCACGGGTTTGCCCAGCGTCTGATTACGCAAATGTATTTCGAGGGTGATCCAATGATCTGGAAGTGTCCGATTGTCGGCACGATCCCGGACAAGCGCGCCATAGAGCAGCTGATTGCGCCGCTCGACTGGGGCAATACAATTCCGATGGATGCGCGCGCCTACAAGTTCGATATCGTGCTGCGCGGCCGCCGCTCGACCATGTTCGAGAACCGCCTGGAGGGGAATTGATGGTACAGGAACCAGGCTACCTCAAGGAAACACCGTCGCAGACGGCTGGCCCGTACGTTCATATCGGCCTAACGCCGAACTTCTGTGACATCGGTGGCGTTTATGAAGACGACCTTGGCTCGATGATGGTCAACGACAAGACTCTCGGAGAGCGTATCACCGTGACCGGCCGCGTTCTTGACGGAGCTGGTGCGCTGGTCCGCGATGCCGTCATCGAAATCTGGCAGGCCGACAGCGCCGGCCTCTATAACAGCCCGTCTGAAATGCGTGGCACGGCAGATCCGAACTTCACCGGTTGGGGTCGCTGCGCGACGCGCGCCGAAGACGGCGTATTTACCTTCGACACCGTCAAGCCAGGTCGCGTTCCGTTCAAGGACGGACGCAAGATGGCGCCGCACATCACCTTCTGGATCGTCGCTCGTGGAATCAACATCGGCCTGCACACGCGCATGTATTTTCCCGACGAGACCGAGGCCAACAAGGCCGACCCGCTGCTGTTGCGCATCGAGCACCGCGAGCGCGTCGACACGCTGATTGCCGTTCGCGAGGGCTCGACCTACACCTTCGACATTCGACTTCAAGGAGACAGGGAGACCGTGTTCCTGGATATCTGACCGCAGGGCTGCGGGACCTTGCAACGCGACGATTTCCGGGCGCAGTTATCGGTTCCCGCAAGAAAGATACTGATGACGATCTCAGCTTACGATCACCCCTTTCTCTCCGGCCTGCTTGGCGACGACGAGACTGCTTCGTATTTCTCCGCGCAGGCGGATATTCGCGCGATGCTCGGCTTTGAAGCAGCGCTCGCGAAGGCTAAGGCCGTTCATGGTCTGATTTCGCACGAGGCCGCACGCCATATCGGCACAGTTTGCGCGACGTTTGAGCCGGACGTTTTGCATCTGAGAGCGGCCACTGCCCGCGATGGGGTTGTGGTTGCTGATCTCGTCAAACAGCTTCGCAAGGCGGTCGGAAGTCCGTATTCCGATTGCGTTCACCTCGGCGCCACGAGCCAGGATGTCATCGACACCAGTCTGATGGTTCGGCTCAAGGCAATCGCGTTCCTGTTTTCAAGTCGGCTCTCGCAGCTTGCCACGGCGTTCGACAATCTCGACGCGCAGTTTGGAAAGAATGTCCTGATGGGGCGCACACGCATGCAGGCAGCGATTGCGATCACCGTGTCGGATCGTCTTCGTGCCTGGAGCGCGCCGCTCGGCGGCTATCGCGACCGGCTGACCGAACAGCGGTTCCCCGTGCAGTTTGGCGGGGCGGCCGGCACGCTCGACAAGCTTCAGGATCACGCACCGGCCATACGCGCTGCTCTTGCTCAGGAACTCGGCCTTTCCGACACGCCGCAATGGCAAAGCCAACGCGGGATAATCGCTGATTTCGCCAATCTGCTCTCACTCATCAGTGGCAGCCTCGGCAAATTTGGCCAGGATATCGCGCTTCTGGCGCAGGCCGGCGATGAGATCGAGCTTGCCGGTGGCGGCGGTTCGTCCGCAATGGCGCACAAGCAAAATCCGGTCGCCGCTGAAGCGCTGGTTGCTCTTGCGCGCTTCAATGCGACCCAGCTTTCCGGTTGCCATCAGTCGCTGGTGCATGAACAGGAGCGATCGGGCGCGGCCTGGATGCTCGAATGGCTTATTCTGCCGCAAATGGTTATGGCTACAGCCGCTTCGCTTCGTCTGGCGCTTGAACTGGCCGGTCATATCAAGCGAATTGGGCAGCGAAACTCATAACCCTGGAAGTATGAATTCCGGCTTTTATTTCATTTTACATTACCGTTTGGGATGAGACACTATCGCCAAGATTTAGCTCCGAGCTAATCCGGCGTGGGAGTGCGCCATCGTCAATGGGAGGATTTATGAAACGGTTTGTCCTGGCCGCGGTTGCGGCAATCGTCATGAGCACAGCGGCCTACGCCGACAGCGTCAAGGTGGGTGTCGTTGGGCCGTTCTCCGGTCCATTTGCCCTGCAGGGCAAGAACTTCAAGGCCGGTATTGACGCCTACATGGCGATCAACGGCAACAAGGTCGGCGACAATACTGTGGAAGTCATTTACCGCGATCTTCCGGCCGCCGATCCGGCGCAGTCCAAGGCACTGGCGCAGGAACTGGTCGTCAAGGAAAAGGTCCAGTACCTGGCCGGCTTTTATTTCACGCCTGATGCGATGGCCGTGACACCGATCCTGAAGCAGGCGAATACGCCGCTCGTGATCATGAATGCTGCCACATCGGCGATCGTCACCAAGAGCCCACTGGTGGTCCGCGCCTCGTTCACGACATGGCAGACCTCGACCCCGATTGCCAAGGTCGCCCATGACGCCGGCGTCAGCAAGGTCATCTCAGTCGTCAGCGACTACGGTCCGGGTGTCGACGCCGAGAATGCCTTCAAGGCAGCCTTCGAAAAGGAAGGCGGCCAGGTCGTCGAGGCGATCCGCATGCCGCTGTCGACAAACGATTTCAGCCCGATCATGCAGCGCATCAAGGATTCTGGCGCGCAGGGCGTCTTTGCCTTTCTGCCGTCCGGTCCGACGACGCTCGGCTTCGTCAAGGCCTACAACGAGAACGGTCTCAAGGCCGCCGGCATCAAGTTCTTCGCGCCGGGAGACCTGACGCAGGAATCCGACCTTCCAGCACTTGGTGACGCTGCTCTCGGCATTCAGACGACCTTCCATTATGCGGTCTCGCATGACTCTCCTGAAAACAAGGCGTTTGTCGAAGCCGCAGCCAAGGCGATCGGCAACAAGGCGGAGCTGTCCTTCCCGGCCGTCGGCGCCTATGACGGCATGCATGTCATCTACAAGATGATCGAGGCGACCGGCGGCAAGCAGGACGCGGCCAAGGCTGTCGAGGCCGTCAAGGGGCTGACGTGGGTCAGCCCGCGTGGTCCGGTCTCGATCGATCCGGAAAGCCGCCACATCACGCAGAACATCTACCTGCGCGAAGTCACCAAGGCCGATGATGGGACCTATTACAACAAGGAAGTCCAGACGTTCGAAAAACAGGGTGATCCTGGCCTTGCGGCTGCGAAGTAACGGCTTCTGATATCTGCAGTGGACCGGAGAATGCTGGCGGCGCCGAGTGCGCTGCAAGCACCGCAACTCCGGCCCGCTCCAACAGCATCGGGATAACCTCATGCAAACAGTCTTCAGCATAGCCGTCGATGCGCTTGCCTATGGCATGGTGCTGTTCGTCATCTCGATCGGTCTGTCGGTGACAATGGGATTGATGCGCGTCGTCAATCTTGCGCACGGCGCTTTCGCCATGATCGGCGGCTACATCGCCTCCTATGCGGCGCGCGATCTCGGGCTCGGTTACGGCGTTGCGGTCATTGCTGCTGTCGTTGGTACGGTGATCATAGCAATTCCTGTCGAACGCTTTCTCTATAGGCGCATCTATGGGGCGCCGGAACTGACGCAGGTGTTGATGACCATCGGCATCACCTTCTGCATCATCGGTATTGCAAACTACGTCTTCGGTCCAACGCTGAAGACGATCCCGCTACCATCAGGACTTCAGGGCTCGGCCGATCTTGGCTTCCGAACCATCCCAGTCCATCGCCTGTTTGCGATCCTGTGCGGTCTCGCTGTCGCCGTCGGGCTTTGGTACGCGATCGAAAGAACAAGCTTCGGGGTGAAGCTGCGCGCCTCCGTCGACAATGCCGCCATGGCCGCAGCGCTCGGGGTACGCACCGAGGTCATCTATGCGTTGAGCTTTGCGGCCGCCGTCGGGCTTGCCGCCTTCGGCGGCGTAGTCGGCGCCGAACTGCTGCCCGTCGAACCCTACTATGCGCTCAGATACATGGTGACCTTCCTCGTGGTGGTTTCGGTCGGCGGCGCGGGATCCATCCCTGGGGCCCTGCTGGCCTGTCTCCTGCTTGGCGGCATCGACACCACCGGACGCTACCTGATGCCGGAGTTCGGCGAATTCTTCTTCTATCTCGCGGTCATTGCCATCATCTGCATCTTCCCGCGTGGCCTTGCGGGAAGGACGAAATAGAATGGCTATCGTCATGAATACCGAAGCAGCAATTTCCATGCCCGCCCGCCCGCGTCGCTCGATGGGGCGTGATGTGGCGGGTATCGCCGCCATCGTCGTCGTTGCCGCGATCGGCTACCTGTCGTTTCCGGACAATCTTGCGCTGCTCACGCGTATCGTCGCGGCCGCCTTGCTTGTCTTGTCGCTTGATCTCGTCACCGGTTACTGCGGGGTTGCGACACTTGGCCATGCGGCCCTGTTTGGATCAGGTGCCTATGCGGCCGGCATCGTCTCGGCTCACTACGGCATCAACGATCCGCTTTTGATGACGCTTGCAGGCATCGTCGGCGGGGCAGTAGCCGGATTTGTCAGCGGCGCCGTCATCCTGCGTGGCCACGGCCTGCCACAGCTCGTGCTGTCGATCGCGCTTATCAATCTCTTCCACGAGTTCGCCAACAAGGCGGCCAGTTGGACCGGCGGTAGCGATGGCCTGTCGGGCATCTCTGCCGATCCGATCTTCGGCTACTTCGAGTTCGATCTCTATGGCCATACCGCCTATGTCTTTGCGATTGTCCTGTTGCTCATCGTCTTTGTGATCCTGCGCCTGCTCGTGCGCTCGCCCTTCGGCATGCTGTGTCGCGCCATCAAGGCGGATCCGGTCCGCGTGCGCGCGATGGGCGCCTCGCCAAAAGCCGCCCTGATGAAGATGTACGTGATTTCGGGAGCGGTCGCCGGCGTCGGTGGGGCACTCAACGCCATCACCACGCAGGTCGTCGGCCTCGACAGCCTTTCCTTCACGCTGTCAGCGGAGTCGCTTGTGATGCTCGTCCTCGGCGGCACGGGCTCGCTGTTTGGCGCGCTGTCTGGAACTGTAATCTTCATGCTGTTTGAGGATTATGTCTCGGCGGCAAATCCGTTCCACTGGCTGACGATGGTCGGCGCACTGTTGATCGCCGTTGTCCTGTTTGCCCCGAAGGGGCTCTATGGTTCCGCCGCAGCCTTCGTGAACCGCAAGAAGGAGGCGGGACAATGAGCGCCGTCTTCGAAGTCCTCAACCTGAAGAAATCCTTCGGTGGCCTTGCCGTGACAAACGACGTGTCGCTGTCGATGGCACCGGGCGATCGCGTGGCGCTGATTGGACCGAACGGAGCGGGCAAAACGACATTCGTCAATCTTGTGACGGGCAACCTTCAGCCCGATTCCGGCGATGTCCGGCTTGCCGGCGAGACCGTCACCAAGATCGGGGCCAATGGCCGCGTCAAGCGCGGCCTGGTGCGCTCCTTCCAGGTTACCCGGCTCTTCGTCGAGATGACGCCGGCCGAGCATGTGGCCCTTGCCATCCTCCAGCGTCAGGGACGCACGGGCCGCATGTTCGGAAATTTCCTTGCGATGCCCGATGTGATGGACGAGGCATGCGACCTGCTCACAACGCTCGGCATCGTTCATCTCATGCATCGCAAGGTCAACGAGATTGCCTACGGCCAGCAACGTCTCCTGGAGATCGCCGTCGCCATGGCGCTGCGGCCGAAGGTGCTGCTGCTTGACGAGCCGGCGGCCGGTGTCCCCCAGAGCGATACCGGCCGCATCGAGCAGGCGCTTGCCGACCTGCCCGCCGATCTCGCCGTCTTGATGATCGAGCACGATATGGACCTCGTCTTCCGCTTCGCCAAGCGCGTCGTCGTTCTCGCTGCCGGCGCGATCATCTTCGACGGATCGCCTGCCGATGTCACCAAGGATGCCCGCGTTCGCCAGGCCTATCTCGGGAGCTATGCCAATGCCAGCCACGCCGCTTGAGGTCGAAAACCTGTCCGCCGGCTACGGACCGACACGCGTTCTCGAAGGCGTTTCCTTCTCCGTTCCTGCCGGCGCGCGCCTCGCCGTTCTCGGTCGCAACGGCATGGGCAAGACCACGCTACTTGCGACGCTGGCCGGACAGACCAAACGCTATGATGGTAGGATACGCATCGGCGCAGCCGATGTAACGGCGATGCCAAGTGCTGCACGTGCTCACAGGGGATTGGGTTATGTGCCGCAGGCACGCTGCATCTTTCCGACCTTGACGGTCGAGGAGAACCTTTTCGTTGGCCTGAAAGGCCGTGCAAAGAGCGCGCTTGAGGAAGCTTACGGGATGTTTCCGCGCTTGAAGGAGCGACGCCGCAACCTCGGCAACCAGCTTTCCGGTGGCGAACAGCAGATGCTGTCCACGGCGCGCACAATCCTCGGCCGCCCGTCGGTGCTTCTCCTTGACGAGCCACTCGAGGGGTTGGCGCCCGTCATTTGCGAGGAACTGATGGCGGCTTTCGCCGAGCTCGCCAAGACCGGCGACATGACCATTCTTCTTGTCGAGCAACGTATCCAGAGCGCCTTGGATTTTGCCGACCGCGTGATCGTGCTCGAGCGCGGGCGTCTTGCCTGGGCCGGTGCGCCGAAGGCACTGTCTGACGATCACGACACTGTTGAGCGTCTGCTGGGTGTTGGAGGGCTTCATTAAGTCGGGCGATGCAATCGTCGCGTTGCCCTCCAATGTCCCAGCGCCTCATACTCTTGGCGAAGGGGCCGACAATTGTATTTGGAGGGCCGAGCAACCATCTAATACAAAGAAATGCGGACCGTGTCGCTTCTGTCCTGCCCAAGCGTTATGGCCCGTTTACCGAAAACAAACCATAGGCAGTTGCTTTCCGAAGCAAAAATCGATTGCTTAGGAAAATCTACCAGTTGAACTGATAGCCGGTAGAAACGATACCAACGATACGGGGTCGCCCATGGAATTCCACGCTTCGCTTGCTAATCATGATATGATTACGATAGCGTTGTGGGGTTGGCCCAATTTGAAGACGCGATGAGTAAAGATCTGTTTCAGGTAAAGTTTTGGGGCGTTCGTGGCAGTATCCCGGTCTCGGGCCCCGAATTCGATCGCTATGGCGGCAACACCTCGTGCATCGAAATTCGCTGCGGTGAACACCGGATGATCTTCGACGCCGGATCGGGCGTACGCGAAGCTGGCCTTGCCATGCTGAATGAGGACGTCCGTGACGTCGACCTGTTTTTCAGCCATTGTCACTACGACCACATCATCGGCCTGCCGTTCTTCAAGGCGATCTATTATCCCACCATCGATCTGACGATCTGGTCCGGCCATCTCGACGGAAAGATGAGCACCCGCGAGATGATCGAGCAGTTCATCAGCCCCCCATGGTTTCCTGTCAAAACCGACATCTGCCAGGCGACTATGAGCTTTCGCGACTTTCATGCGGGTCAGACGCTGGAGCCGCGGCCCGGTATCAAGATCAAGACCTTCATGCTGAACCATCCCGGCGGCGCGATCGGCTACCGTATCGAATGGAAGAGACGCTCGGTGGCCCTGATCTACGACATCGAGCATATCCCCGGCGTCTACGATCCGGTTGCGCTCGAAATGATGAAAGACGTCGATCTCGCCGTCTACGACTGCACCTATAACGAAGACGAGATGCAGCGCTTCAAAGGCTTCGGCCACTCCACGTGGCAGCATGGCGTCGAACTCGCCAGGATGGCCGGAACCAAGCAGTTTGCCCTGTTCCACCATGCCCCGTCGCGCACGGATACGCAGCTGGAGCAGATGGAACAGGAAGCACGGGCTTCGTTCCCAAGGGCTTTCGCCGCCAGGGACAATCAGGTCCTCGAAATCAGCTAAGCAGATCGCGCGCCGACATCCAGATGGCGCCGGGATGATGTTCGGTTTCCCGGAAGAGACGGGCCAGGAATTCCCATTCCGACGCTCCATGCACCAGATGGTGGGTGAGTAGGCCGATCGGCTCATCGTCGCCAGCAAAGCGAGCCTGTAATTCCACCACCAATTCTCCAACCAGATCCGCATGCGGACGGTTGCCGCGCTGTCGGCGGGTATTGACGACATCGACATGGGTATTCAGCAGGCGGATCGGGTTGCCGGCCTTGGCTCTGCCGAATACGGACAGCCCATCGAAGTCCTGCGCGCCAAGCTGCGGGACCAGCTCTTCGCTTATCCTGTTCCAAGGCGGCACCAGCATGGGCAAAAGCCTTGGACCGTAAAGATCTTGGAGCGTGACTAGGCCATCGCGCAATTCCCCAAGCACGGTATGCGCCGGTCGGTGGCGGCCGAGCTCCTGTTTCTTTTCGTCCGGCCCGGCATGGTTTGCATGCGACCAGCCGTGGACGGCAACAAGAACGTGATCTTCCCGGGAGAGGCGCGTTGCCAAGGCTTCGCCAGTCGACGCCGGAATAACCGCAATCGTGAGTGGGACGGAAGACTGACGGGTTATCCTGAGCAGGCGCTCGAGTGCATCGGTCGGCTCGATTGCGTCGTCGTCGCGCAACCAAAGTCGTGCCTGTCGACCTGCCGACCGCCAGCGGTCCAGTTCCTGCCGGAGGGGCGTCCAGTTTTGATCGTCGGTCATGCTTTTCGTCTCACATAAGTCTGCAGAATGGCATCGAGCGCATTGGCTGCAACCTGGAGCGAACGTTCCTCCAGAACGAAGTGACGCGCGCTTGCGCCCATTGTCGAGCGCTTGACGGGCTCGTCAAGCAAAGCCGCGATTGCGGCTGCGAAGGCCGGCACATCGCCTGCGGGCGTCAGATGGCCGGTGACGCCGTCGATAACCACCTCGGGAACGCCCGCAGTCCGCTGGGCGACCACAGGTAGTCCCGCCGCCTGGGCCTCCAGATAGGCAAGCCCGTAGGCCTCTCCACAACCCGGCCATACGTAGATGCCGGAGCGGCCGAGCTCATCAGCGATTTCGCCGGCGCTGAGCTCTCCGAGCCATTCGATGCGATCCGATTCGAAGGCGCCAAACAACTGCCGCACGTCGGCCCGCATCGGCCCATCGCCGGCGATTGCCAGCGTCCAGTGGCGATCCCCGAGGTGCTGCAGCGCCGCCGCGAGCATCGTGTAGCTCTGCATCTTGTCGCCGGAACGCATCATTGCGACGGCGATGAGGCGTTCCGGCTTCACCTGAGGCGGGGCGGTCGCCAAAAGCGTTGTATCGATGAAAGGCTTCAGGGCGGCGAATGAACCCGTCGGTAGGGCTTGTACCAACCCGGCCCGGTCGCGCTCGGTGAACATGATGTTGACGGCTGCCGCGCGGGCGCCGTCCACGACCAGTCTTTGTTGCTCGCCCCATTCCGTCGCATCTCTTTTCGCCGAATAGGACGCCTCGGCTGTGACGTATGGGATGGCGAACTCCCGGCAGAGTGCCGGCCCGAAGACATCGGGCGATTTGTAGTAAGGATGATAGCAGAACCAGAGGTCGGGGCGCGGCTTGCTTGTCCAGTCGTCCCGCAGGCGCTTCAATTCCGCCTCTGCGGCGGCCCGCTGCCCGGCCGCCTCCTGCGGTGTCGCTGCAAAGCTGCGGAACTGCGAGACGATTTCGACCGAATGTCCGGCAAGCTCCAGAGCGCGTATGAGCAGGCGCGCCATCAGGCGGTCGCCGGATGGAATGGGGTGGTTCGGGGATTTCAACGGTGCGTAGAACGCAATCCGCATTTCCGCACCTCCATCGACACACACTGTTTACAATCGTTGTATGGGCCTGCCACCAGAAATTCCGCTATTGTCGGCTTGCATAAGTTTTGTTGATAAACATGAAAGGCGATCGCAATCGCAGTGGCGGCAATTCCACCTCAATTCCGTCCTCTCTATTGCATTTGTCATTTGGTATTCAAGAACGGGAATGAATGGCGACGATCGCTGCCACCAGTATTTTTTCAGAGCGCTCGATCAGACGGGCTCGGCTCGGTTCCGGGCTCGTCATGTTTCTCTTCGTGCTGCTGCATCTCTCCAACCATGCCTTGGGTCTGATTTCCGTCCAGGCCGCTGACGATGGGCGAAGGCTTTTCTTGGCGATCTGGCGCAACCCTGTGGGAACGGTGGTATTCTACGGGGCGATCCTTACTCACATCACATTGGTTCTGCGCTCCGTTTATAGACGCAGGAGCCTGGTGATGCCGGCCGCGGAGATGACCCAGATCGTGCTCGGAATCGCTATTCCGCTGCTGTTGATCGACCATGTCATCGGCACGCGGATTGCCCACACGCTCTTCCGGCATCGGGATGACTACGAGACGATCGTTCGTCTCCTTTGGATCACCTCGCCAGCCAACGGCTGGCGACAGGTTGTCGCGCTTCTTGCTGTATGGACCCACGGCTGCATCGGCCTGCACTTCTGGCTACGCTACCGACCCTGGTACGATAGCATTGCCGCAATGCTGCTTGCCGTTGCGATCCTGCTGCCGGTGCTTGGCATACTCGGCTTCATCGAAATGGGTCGAACGATTGCGGAACCTGCTTACGAGGGCATGGTCAATACGGATCGGTATCAGGAAAACCTCAACATCCGCTATTATTCAGACCCGGAAGCGCAGCGCCAGATCGCGATGATCCGGGCCGGATTGTATGGATCATTTTCGGGCGCGCTGCTGATTGTCGTCGGTGCGCGGACCTGGCGGCGGTGGAGGGAGCGCGTCGATCAGATCACCGTGCGGTATCCGGGCGGTGAGGCGATCAGCGTGCCGCGTGGCTTTACGGTTCTCGAGGCAAGCAGGCTGGGCGGTTTGCCGCACTATTCTGTCTGTGGCGGCAAGGGGCAATGTTCGACCTGCCGGGTCCAGATCCTCAGCCGTCATGAGGATCTGCCGCCGCCCGACAAGCTGGAGCATTCGACGCTCAAACGGATCAACGCAGCGCCCGATGTGCGCCTTGCCTGCCAGTTGCGACCGACGCATGACGTGACAGTCGCGCCGCTGCTCGTTGCCGCACCGGAGACGGCATTGCCGCCCAACACTCAGGAGACGAGCCCCGGACGTGAACAAGAGATCACCGTTCTCTTCTGCGATATCCGTCATTTCACCTCGCTGACGGAAACGCGGCTCCCCTTCGACATCGTATTCCTGCTCAACCGCTATTTTGCGCTGGTCGGCAATGCCGTCGAGAAAGCCGGCGGGCGAATAGACAAGTTCATCGGCGATGGCGCCATGGCGCTCTTCGGCATCGGCAGCTCTCCCGAAGAGGCCTGTCGCCAAGCGCTTGCGGCGGCGGCGGCCATCGTGCGTGATATCGACAAGCTCGGCGCCGAGCTTTCGGACGAACTTTCCATGCCGCTTCACATAGCCATTGGCATTCACACTGGCCCCGCGGTTGTCGGAACGCTCGGCTATGGCCGGGTGCGCAACCTTACCGCAATCGGCGATACGGTGAACGTTGCAAGCCGGCTGGAGACAGCTGCCAAGGAATTCGATGCGGCAATCGTCATTTCCGAAACGGTCGCAAACCTTTCCGGAGCGGATACGGCCGGTGTCGAAAGCCGTGAAATCAGTGTGCGGGGCCGCGCCCTGCCCTTGAAAGTCTATGTCATTGCGAGTGACAAAGCCGCCGAACTGGTCGAAGGAAAAGATGCATGACAGGCCGCGACTGGCTCAAGGCCAAATTCTGGAAGAAGCGCCTGCGCCGGGCACGCAATGCGATTGCCAGCAGGTTCTTCAATACCCGCACCGGGCGGCGGTTGCTGATCGAGAACATCGGACCGCGGGTCGTCTCGATGACGGTCGATGCGGGGGATCACCTCATGACCTTTTCGCCATCCGACTACATCGGGCGAAAGGTCTTTCGAAAGGGGCACTTCGAGCGCGAGCATGTTGACCGGCTGATCACGGTGCTGCGTGAGCGGGGCCTGATGCGCAAGCACGGCCATCTCCTGGAGATCGGTGGCAACATCGGAACGCAGACCGTCTACTTCGCGCTGAGCGGCGCCTATGCCCGCATCGTCAGCATCGAGCCCGACCCGCGCAACTTCCCGCTGCTGCAGAAGAATATCCGCCAGAACAAGCTCGATGGGATGGTGACGCTGGTCAACTGCGCCGCTGGGGCGAAAGCTGGCGAGATCGACTTCTTTATGAACGCCAACAATCATGGAAAAAGCAGCGCGTACCGAAAGAGTGCCAGCGATGAGAAGACGAGCGTCCCGGTCAAGCCGGTGACACAGATCCTCGATGAGCTTTCGATCGATCCTGCCGATATCGGCCTCGTCTGGATGGACATCGAAGGCTATGAGCCGGTCGCATGCCGCTCGATGCTGCCACTCCTGTCGCGCCGCGTGCCTGTCTACATGGAGTTCACGCCACTCTTCTACGGGCCGGAACAGACCCGCGAATTCATCAAGACGCTCGCCAGCTTCTACGAGAATTGCCTGGTCTTCTTCGAGGAGGAAGAGCAGGAGATGAAGGTCGTGAACCTGCCTGGCAGCGTCGAACAGTACGACGTGCTGTTTCTTCCCTGATTATTTGCGCCGATAGAGATAGTAGCGGCCTTCCTTCACGCCTGCAGGAAGCGCCAGCGGCTCCAACTCCGGGTGATCCAGCGGCAGACCGCTGACGGCAATCCCGTCTTTGGTAAGGACGCCGACCATCAGTTGCGGCAGCCATGTCAGCGTGATGGCGTCGATGTCGTCATGACCGGTACCGATATCGGCATGCGCGAGAGCTGCGCCGATGCCGACGAAAGCCTGGCCGGATTCACGGATGTCGCCGGTCACCATATTCTGCGCCGGCGGCGTGGAGGACGAATATGAGCGGACCTCACGATCGAAGGCGATAATGCGACGATCCGGAAAATGCTCGCACAGATGATCGTAGGTGCGGCCGTTGCCAAGGCCAAATTCCAGCACCGGGCCTTCGGTGCCGTTCACAAGCTCGACGATTGCATTGAGGATATCGCGCTGAGCCGTCAAACGGCGGATGAAGCTGTCCAGACGGCTCATCTATGTTCTTGTCCATTCAATCGTTTTTCGACAGCGGTGCTAGCACATGAAACTGTGCAAAGTCGATTGCCGTAGATGCAAAATGGCGTTGCAGTCACGGCATGGGTCTGTGTTAGGTTTCTCACATGAACGACGTTTCGAATGAAAGATTTTTCGCCGACGTGCCTGTCTTCACCGACTTCGAGCGGGTGACGGATACGAGCAACTATCACCCGCTCCCAGACGGCTGGTTTCTGGCACTCGCCGACATCGTCGGTTCGACACCGGCAATTGCGGCCGGTCGTTACAAGGACGTGAACATGGCGGGCGTCAGCGTCATTTCAGCGATCCTGAATGCGGTCGACAAGGGAGACTACCCGTTCGTGTTCGGAGGCGACGGCGCCGTGGTCGCTTTGCCCGGAAACCTGGAGGTCGCTGCGCGCGGCGCACTGGCGGCGGCGCAGCGCTGGGTTGAGGAGGAAATGGGCCTGACGCTGCGCATTGCGGTCGTGCCTCTCGCCGATATTCGCAACGAGGGCCTGGACGTTCGCGTCGCGCGTCATGCGGCCAGTCCGTTCGTCACCTACGCAATGTTTGCCGGGGGTGGAGCGAGCTGGGCCGAGCGCCAGATGAAGAGTGGGCGTTATGGTGTCGAGCCCGCGCCGCCAGGCACGCGGCCGGATCTGACGGGCCTGTCATGCCGCTGGAGCCCGATCGCCGCTCACAACGGCGAAATCGTCTCGATCATCGCCGTACCGGCCGAAGGCGGTCGCCCCACCGCCGAGTTTCGCAAACTCGTGATGGACGTCGTGGCAATCTCTGCCGAACAGGGTCGCGGCGGCCACCCGGTTCCGCCGGACGGTCCCGAATTTGCCTTTTCGATGAAAGGCGTCGATCGTGAGGCGCGGGCGATAGCACAGCCGGGAAAGCGCCTGAAGCAGAAGCTGTTCATCCTCCTTCAGATTGTCCTCGTGGTCGTCCTGCACAAACTGGGTGCCAAGCTTGGCCGCTTCGACGCCCGGCGTTACACGCAGGACGTTTCCGGCAATTCCGATTTCCGCAAGTTCGATGATGGCTTGAAGATGACGATCGATGTCGATTCGAACCATCTCGGCCGTATTCAGGCGCTGCTAGAGAACGCAAAAGCCAAAGGCATCGCCCGCTACGGCTTGCACCGGCAGGCGTCCGCGTTGATGACCTGCTTCGTTCCAACACCGCTTTCGCGCGACCACGTGCACTTCATCGATGGCGCCAGCGGCGGCTATGCCGTTGCCGCGAGCCAGATCACGGGCAAGCAGCTCTCAGGCGTTCAGATCACGCCTTGACAATGTGACCGGCGGTTAGCCCGAGACGCGCGAAGACATTGCGGGTGTCGACGATCAGCGGCGCACTGTTTGCGACGAGCGGGTAGTCGAGATGATCATGGTCGGTCGCCACCAGAACGGCGTCATAGGCTTCCAACACCTCCAGCGTAAGGTCGACCGATTTGCGACCTTTCAAGTGCTGGTACTCGCGCGTCGAGGGGATCTCGCCGACATGGGGATCGTGGAAGTCGGCCTTGCCTCCCCGCTCTTCGATGATCTCAATGAGGCGCAGCGAAGGGCTCTCGCGAATGTCGGCGACGTTCTTCTTGTAGGCTAAGCCGAGAACCAGCACGCGCGAGCGACTGAGGGCCTTGCCGGAGCGCATGTCGAGTGCTTCGGCAAGTTTCCCGACGACGTAGCGCGGCATTGCCGAGTTGATCTCGCCAGCGAGCTCGATGAAGCGCGTCGGCAACTCGTACTCGCGGGACTTCCAGGTCAGGTAAAAGGGATCGATCGGGATGCAGTGTCCGCCGAGTCCTGGCCCAGGATAGAAAGGCATGTAGCCGAACGGCTTGGTCTTTGCTGCCTCGATCACCTCCCAGACATCAACTCCCATGGCGGCGTAGACGGTCTTCAACTCGTTGACGAGCGCGATGTTGACTGACCGGAAGATGTTCTCGGTCAACTTGACGGCCTCTGCCGTCGCGTTGGAAGACACGGGAACCACGGTCTTGACCGCCGCGCCGTAGAAGCTCCTCATGAGTGCCAATGCCTGCGGGCCGTCGCCGGCGACGACCTTGGGGATTGTCGCCGTGTGATAATGCTGGTTGCCGGGATCCTCACGCTCTGGGGAAAAGCCGACGAAGAAATCCGTGCCTGATTTGAGGCCGGTTCTTTCCAAAATGGCCTTGACGACGTCGTCCGTGGTGCCCGGATAGGTCGTCGACTCCAGGACCACAAGCTGGCCGGCCCGCAGATGCTCGGCGATCGACCGAGACGTCGCCTCGACAAAGGAAAGATCAGGGTCGCGGTGCTTGGTGAGCGGCGTCGGCACACAGATCACGATGACATCGCAAGCCGCGAGCCCGGCAAAATCCGTGGTGGCGGAAAAGCGTCTGCCGTCGATTTCGGCAGCGAGATCGACGCTTGCGACGGCATCAATGTAGGAGCGCCGCGCATCCAGGGAGACGATCTTGTCGGGGTCAATGTCGAAGCCAGTGACAGCAAAACCGCTGCGGGCAATGGCGATTGCCAGCGGCAAGCCAACATAGCCGAGCCCTATGACGCCGGCGCGGGCGCTGCGCGTTTCGATCTTGTTTGAAAGGATGTCATAGGCGGAGGAACTGGCCAAGGCAGATCTCATCTCAGTGCTGAAGGTACTCTGATCTAATGTAAGACCGTGGCAATTGAAACCCGCCCGCAGTTCACTGAGCACTGACGCGATCGTGAAAATTCGCGCCATGGGTGTGCCTCAATCTCGCCGCTGTTCCTGCAGTGTGACCAAAAAGACTCGGGCGTCCCAAGAGATTGCATCACAACGTCAGAAAATGTGCGGATGCCATTGTTTGGGGTTGGCGCCGTGCCTATTTGTTTTCAATAACCAACCGCGAGAAAGGATTGCCTGTCACGCCTATTAAAATAAGGGTTTGACAGGTGCCGCTGCTGGGCCCCCGGCAGATCGTTGACACAATATTATCGCTCGTCCATCCTCCTTCCCGCCCTGCGCACGGCGTTGCTGCAGGCAGGGTTGCTGACGCTTTTTGGGAATGGACGTGCTTTATGAGGATACTACCGAGAATGGGCACGATCGAATCCACCGTCTCCACTATTTTGTTGGATCGGGTCGCCGAATGGCTGACGAATTCTTCGTTGGCTGGCGATGACCTCGAGAGCATCGTTCGCGGATTTTGCGAGCGCGTTGCGGCAGCGGGCTTGCCGATCGTACGCGTGCATCTGACGTTTTCCATGCTGCACCCGCTTTACGACGCGCTGAGCTTTACGTGGCGACGGGCAAGTGGCGTCACGATCGAGGGGTTTCGCCATACCGCGGCGGGACAGAAGCCCGACCGCTTCCTGCAGAGCCCGTACTACTACCTGTTGGACAACAATCTGCAGCACATTCGCCGCCGGATTCCAGCCGATGGGCCGGCCGAATTTCCGGTCTTCATCGATCTGCGGCAGGAGCGCATCACCGACTATTTGGCTTTCGTTCAGCCGTTTGGTGATGGTTCCGTGCAGGGCATGATGGGGTCATGGTCGACGGACAGCCCCGCAGGCTTTTCCGACGACATGATCGATGCGCTGTTGCGCATGCAGAACCACCTTGCCGTTGCGGCCAAGATGGCGGTTCTCGGCAAGCTCGCCAACAACATGCTGACCACCTATCTGGGCGGCGATGCGGGCAAGCGGGTGCTGAATGGCCAGATCCGTCGTGGTGACGGTGAGACAATCCGCGCCGCTCTCGTCATGGGCGATATGCGCCAGTCGACTATGTACGCCGAAAAGGAAGGCCGGCAGGCCTACATTGATACGCTAAACCAGTTCTTCGACGCGATCGCTGCGCCGTTCAATCGCAATGGCGGTGAGATCTTGAGTTTCCTCGGAGACGGTTTCCTGGCGGTTTATCCCTGCGGCCGGCACAAGGATCCGTCCAAGATTGCCTGTGAGGCCGCCCTTTCCGCCGTCCATCAGGCGCAAGCGCGTGTCGCGGAATTGAACCGGGAACGATTGGACGCGGGCCTGAGCAAGGTTTCCTACGGAATCGGCCTGCATGTCGGGAATGTGATGTTCGGCAATGTCGGCCTCAAGGACCGACTGACGTTTTCGGCATTCGGCTCGGCCGTCAACGAAGTCCAGCGCCTGCAAGCGCTGACAAAGAAATATTCGAGCGAGGTGGTCGCAAGCCAGGCATTTGCCGGCTACTGCGGCGGCGAGTGGCGCACCTTGGGAGAGGAAAAACTGCGCGGCATCCGCCAGAAGGTCACTATTTTGCAGCCGCATGTGCCGGCGCCCGTCCCGCATGTCGAAGAGAAATTCCGCGAAGTCGCACCGACCGGACTTTCAGAGGCGGAGCAGGTCATCCTGCTTCATCGTGATGCTCGCAAGCAGGCCAATAAACCAACGGTCGAGAAGTTCGTGCAGTAGAGGCGTAACCGCCTCAAACCAGATCCAGATTTCACTTTGCGCCGCGCAAGAAATGCGCCGGTTTTTGCGTGTCCGTCATCAACTGGACACCCCGATTGCGGTACGATAGTGTGCCTCAACGGGAACATAGAAAACTGGGGAATTTCATTGGTATGGCGTCCGCCTCGGATCTGTTGCGCATCGAGAACCTCGACGTTTCTTTCTCGGTTTTCGGCGATCGCCTGCGCGTCGTAAAGAACGCGAATATCCGTATCTTGCCGGGCAAGGTCACTGCGCTCGTCGGAGAATCCGGCTCAGGTAAATCCGTGATTAGCCAGAGCATAATGGGCATCCTCCCGAATCCGGCGACGGCCGAGGGACGTATCCTTTTTACCGACCCCCTGGACGGCAAGACGACGGACATTTTACGCTACTCGCGTGACAGCGAGCAGATGCGTGACCTGCGTGGGCGTCGCATGGCGACAATTTTTCAGGAACCGATGACCTCGCTGTCACCGATCCACACGGTCGGCAATCAGATCAGCGAAGCGCTCCTCATCCACACTGACGCCGATAAGCAGGAAGCGCGCGAGAAGACCGAGGAGATGCTGGGTCTCGTTGGCTTTGCCAATCCGAAGCGCACGTTCGATATGTACCCGTTCGAACTCTCTGGCGGCATGCGCCAGCGCGCGATGATCGCAATGGCGCTGATCTGCAATCCGGCGCTGTTGATCGCCGACGAGCCGACAACTGCGCTCGACGTGACAATCCAGGCGCAGATCCTGGAGCTATTGCGCGACCTCCAGCACAAGCTCGGAATGGCGATGCTGCTGATCACGCACGATCTCGGCGTTGTCGCCAACATGGCCGACGAGGTCGTGGTGATTTATCACGGCGAGATCATGGAGGCGGGGCCGGTCGATTCGATTTTCCGCAACCCTCAGCATCCATATCTCAAGGGCCTGATGGCGGCCATACCGCACTTCGACATGAAGCCCGGCGAGCGCCTCAAGGCGCTGCGCGACGTGCCCGTGAACCTCGAATCCCTGATCGGCAAGAAGAAGGTGAAGGCTGAGGGGCCGGAGGTCCTGCTTTCCGTCAACAACCTCTCGAAAACGTTCAAGACCCGCAACCGTGGGTTCTTTGGAACACGCGAGGCGGCGCTGGTTCACGCCGTCGACGATGTCAGTTTTGACATCCGACGGGGTGAGTGTCTTGGACTCGTCGGCGAATCCGGATGCGGCAAGACGACCGTCAGCAAGATATTGATGCGCGCCGTAACCCCCGACGGCGGCTCCGTGATCTTCAACGACGGCAAGGATGTCATCGACGTCTTGTCCGTCTCAGGTGACGATCTGCAGGAATTGCGCACCAAGATACAAATGGTCTTCCAGGATCCGGTTTCCTCGCTGTCGCCACGCATGACCGTGCGTAATATTCTCAGCGAGCCATTGGAGATCCACGACCGCGGGGATGGGCCGGAGCGCAAACAGCGCGTTGAGGCGCTGATGGGCGCCATCGGCCTCGACCGGCGCTACCTGAACCGCTACCCGCACAGCTTTTCCGGCGGCCAACGTCAGCGTATCGGCATCGCCCGTGCGTTGGCACTTGGGCCGAAGCTTATCATTCTGGATGAGCCGGTATCGGCGCTCGACGTGTCCGTTCAGGCCCAGATTCTCAACCTGCTCAAGGACCTGCAGAAGGATCTTGGGCTCACCTATCTGTTCATTTCGCACAATCTGGCGGTCGTCGACTACATGGCCGACCGCATCGCCGTCATGTGCAAGGGGCGCATCGTCGAGATCGCGCCACGCGAGATCATTCTGCGTGATCCCGTGCATCCCTATACGAAGTCGCTGTTGGCAGCCGTTCCCTTCCCCGACCTGAACCGGCCGCTCGATTTCGAAGCGCTCAGAAAGAACGGCGCCGCAGACAAGCAGAATTGGGGTATCACCTTTACGGCGGAGCATGATGACGCTTCCGAACTGGATTACGCAGATCTCGGCAACGGCCATTTCGTGCGGGCCCGCAAGGGTGCGGACGCAAAGGAGCTTCGCTCATGGTAACGCGGCGCACGTTTCTAGGTGGCCTTATCGGTTCGGCAATGCTGCCTTCGGTCGTCGAGGCGGCGGCGGATCGTGACATCGAGCCGGAGTTCCTCAGGGATTGGCTGCGCGCAGGACGTATTCCTGTGATGGTGGATCGGCTGCCGACCCATCCGCGGATCGTCAACATGAAGGAGGCGGGTCGGCAGCCGGGCGTCTATGGCGGCACGGTGCGCACGATCATCGGGAGCCAGAAGGACATCCGCTATATGACCGTCTACGGCTATTCGCGCCTGGTCGGTTATGACAAGCACCTGATGTTCCAGCCGGATATTCTGCTTGGTTTCGAATCCAAGGATGACACTGTCTTCACGTTCCATTTGCGCGAGGGACACCGCTGGTCTGACGGCGCACCCTTCACGGTCGACGATTTCCGTTACTGGTGGGAAGACGTGATCCTCAACAAGCAGCTGACGCCAGGTGGCGGAGCGCTCGAGCTGAGGCCGCATGGCAATCTTCCGAAATTCGAAGTCCTCGACGAATTGAGGGTTCGCTACACTTGGGAGCGGCCCAATCCGATGTTCATGCCGGCGCTCGCCGGCCCGCTACCGCTGGTGATTTTCGGACCCGGACACTACCTCAAACAGTTCCACAAGAAGTATCAGGATGATTTCCGTCTTTCGGCGCTGATGAAGGAAAACCGCGTCAAGAAGTGGGCGGACTTGCACATCAAGATGTCGCGCGCCTCGCGCCCTGAAAATCCGGACTTGCCGACGCTCGATCCATGGCGCAACACCACGCCGCTGCCGGCCGAACAATTCGTATTTGTGCGCAACCCGTTTTTCCATCGGGTCGACGAGAACGGGGTGCAACTCCCCTATATCGACAAGTTTATCCTCAACGTCAGCTCGTCCTCGATCATTGCTGCCAAGGCGGGCGCCGGTGAATCCGACTTGCAGGCAACTGGCGTTGACTTCAGCGACTACACCTTCCTGAAGGATGCAGAGAAGCGGTTTCCGGTGAAGGTCAATTTGTGGAAGCAGGTGCGCGGATCGCGTGTTGCGCTGCTGCCGAACCTCAACTGCGCCGATGAGGTCTGGCGCAACCTCTTCCGCGAGGCCCGGTTTCGGCGCGCGCTGTCGATGGCGATTAATCGGCATGAGATCAACATGGTTGCCTTCTACGGTCTCGGCAAGGCAAGCGCTGATACCGTTCTACCCGATAGTCCCCTCTTCAGGCCCGAGTATGCGGAGGCCTTCATTGCCCATGATCCGGATCAGGCCAACAAGCTCCTTGACGAGCTCGGACTGACGAACCGTGGCGCCGACGGCATTCGCTTGCTGCCGGACGGTCGCCGTGCCGAAATCACAGTGGAAACCGCTGGCGAAAGCAACCTCGACACCGACGTTTTGGAACTGGTGCGTGATCATTGGCTTGAGGTCGGTCTTGCGCTCTACACGCGTACCTCGCAACGCGACGTTTTCCGCAGCCGCGCCATGAGCGGCACGATCATGATGTCGATCTGGTACGGCATCGAGAACGGCGTCGCAACCGCCGATATGTCTCCGGGGCAGCTTGCGCCAACGGTTGACGATCAACTGCAATGGCCGCTTTGGGGGATGTATCACCTGTCTGCCGGACAGGAAGGCAGCGCGCCCGACCTCAAGGAAGTGCAGCAGCTGGTCGATCTTCTCAAACAATGGGGTGATACGGCGAGATTTGAGGAGCGTGAAGTGATCTGGCATCAGATGCTGGCGCTTTACACCCAACAGGTCTTCTCAATCGGCCTCATCAACAGCACGCTGCAGCCGATCCTCAGATCTGCCAAATTGCAGAACGTGCCAGAGCGGGCCCTTTATGGTTTCGATCCAACGTCCTATCTCGGCCTTTATATGCCGGATGCCTTCTGGTTCAAGGAGGCTTGAGGGATGCTGAAATACATCCTTTGGCGCATTGCAGCGATGGTGCCGACGCTGTTCATCATCTCGGCGCTGGTCTTCACCATCATCGAACTCCCACCTGGCGATTTCTTCGAGAGCCAGATCGCAGAGCTGCGGGCTCAGGGCGAGAGTGCCAATCTTCAGGAAATCGAAGAGCTGCGGAAGCAATACGGTTTCGACAAGCCTGAGATCGTCCGCTACTTCTTTTGGGTCGGCGGCATGCTGCACGGAGACTTCGGCTATTCGTTCGAATATCAGCTGCCAGTCTCCGAAGTCGTCGGCGATCGCCTCTGGCTGACGATCCTCGTTTCCTTTTCCACGATCCTGCTGACGTGGTTGATCGCCTTTCCGATCGGCATCTATTCGGCCACCCATCAATACAGCTGGGGCGATTATGGGCTGACCTTTCTGGGGTTGCTCGGCATTGCCATCCCGAACTTCATGCTGGCCTTGATCCTGATGTACTTTGCCAATATCTGGTTCGGGGTGTCGATCGGGCATTTGATGGACCAGAAGTTCCTCAACGAGCCGATGAGCTGGGAAAAGGCCAGGTCCATTCTCTCGCATCTGTGGATTCCAGTCGTTATCGTCGGTACGGCGGGAACGGCCGGGATGATCCGGCGGCTTCGAGCCAACCTGCTCGACGAGATGCAGAAGCAGTACGTGGTGACCGCGCGCGCCAAGGGGCTTCACCCGCTGCGCGCGCTCGTGAAATATCCGCTGCGCATGGCTCTCAACTTTTTCGTCGCCGATATCGGTTCGATCCTGCCTTCGATCATCTCGGGCGCCGAGATTGTTGCGATCGTGCTTTCACTCGAGACAACGGGCCCAATGCTCATCAAGGCTCTGCAGAGCCAGGACATGTATCTCGCAGGCTCATTTCTGATGTTCCTTGCCTTCCTCAACGTGGTCGGAGTACTCGTTTCCGATATTGCGCTTGGCTTCCTCGATCCGCGTATCCGCCTCCAAGGCAGGAGCACCAAATAAATGTCGC
Organism: Rhizobium sp. BK060; assembly: GCF_014193145.1. NCBI lineage: Bacteria > Pseudomonadati > Pseudomonadota > Alphaproteobacteria > Hyphomicrobiales > Rhizobiaceae > Rhizobium > Rhizobium sp. BK060. Next base: position 69,807 of record NZ_JACHYW010000001.1, on the reverse strand, counting down.
CCTTGCCACCGCCCGGCGCGCCGATGCCGCATTATGTTTCGACGGCACCCTTCGATCCGATGGCGACCGAAGGGATGACGGCTGCGCAATCACGCATCCACCTTGCCTCGCAGAAGCAATTGATGTGGTGGAAGTTCAAGCAGCACCGGCTGGCCCTTGCCTCCGGCGTCTTCCTGCTCGCCCTTTATTTCATGATCATTATCGTCGAATTCATTGCGCCCTATGGGCTGCATACCAAGAATGTCGACTTCATCCATTCACCGCCACAGCGGGTCCACTTCTTCGACAACGGCAAGTTCATCGGCCCCTTTGTCTATGGACGCAGCATGTCGCTTGATCTCGACACGCTCCATCGAATCTACACTGACAAGCCAAACGATGTGCAGCCGATCCGTTTCTTCTGCCGCGGGGACACCTACAAGTTCTGGGGACTGGTAAGTTCTGATCTTCATTTGGTCTGCCCGGCAGTCGGCGGGCAAATGTTCCTGCTTGGCACGGACCGTCTCGGCCGCGACGTGCTTTCGCGCATTCTCTATGGGGCGCGCATTTCGCTGACGATCGGCTTGATCGGTATCACCATCAGCTTCTGCCTCGGTATCGTCATCGGGGGACTGGCCGGCTATTGGGGCGGTATCTTCGATTTGATCGTCCAACGCCTCATTGAAGTTCTGCAGTCGCTGCCGAGCCTGCCGCTCTGGATGGCGCTGGCGGCGATCATGCCGGTGACATGGAGTCCGATCGTCATTTACTTCGGGATCACGGTCATTCTCGGGATCATTGATTGGACTGGATTGGCGCGAGCCGTGCGCTCGAAACTCCTGGCGTTGCGTGAAGAGGATTATGTCCAGGCCGCCCAGTTGATGGGCGCCAGTACGCCGCGCGTCATCGGCCGACATCTCGTGCCGGGCTTCATGTCCCACTTGATCGCCTCGGCCACAATCTCGATCCCCGGCATGATCCTCGGCGAGACGGCACTGAGCTTCCTCGGACTTGGTCTGCGGCCGCCGATCACCAGCTGGGGCATTCTGCTGACAGAGGCAAAGAGCGTAAGCGTCATCGCATTCTATCCATGGTTGCTTTTTCCGATTATACCGGTCGTTCTGGTAATTTTGGCGTTCAACTTTCTGGGAGACGGCTTGCGCGATGCGGCAGATCCCTACAAATAGCGGCCAGCCCGGCGGAGCGCTGCTCTGTTGTCTGACGGCCAGCGGAAACCGGCGGTGCTAGTATGATGTACAGCGCAGAAGGAGTGCCCATGGCACGGCGCCTGGAAGATGCCCGCATCCTCATGTATAGCCACGACACGTTCGGGCTTGGTCATTTGCGCCGTTGCCGCGCGATCGCCCATGCACTGGTCGAGGACTATCGCGGGCTTAACATTCTCATCATCTCCGGAGCCACGATTGCCGGCGCATTCGATTACCGCGCACGCGTCGACTTCGTGAAGATTCCGAGCGTGATCAAGCTGCGCAACGGCGAATACACGTCGATGGCGGGTCATATCGATTTGCATGAAACGCTGAAAATGCGAGGCTCGAGTATTCGCCACACCGCCGAAACCTTCCAGCCCGACATTTTCATCGTCGACAAGGAGCCAATGGGGCTGAAAGGCGAGGTCGAGGAGACACTGGCCTATCTGAAGGCGCGCGGCACTGTTTTGGTGCTTGGCTTGCGCGAGATCATGGATGCACCGCACCTGCTTGATGCCGAATGGAAGCGCAACGGCATCATGCAGAAGATCGACCAGTATTACGATTCCGTCTGGGTCTATGGTCCGCCGGATTTCTACGATCCGCTGGTCGGCCTCGATGTTCCCGCAAGCGTGCGCAGGAAAATGGATTTCGTCGGCTTCCTGCAACGCAGCGTCTCCACGAGCAAGACCTCGATCAACGCGCGCTCTGACAACTACATCTTGGTCACGACCGGCGGTGGCGGCGATGGGTCTGATCTCGTGCACGACGTCATGAACGCCTATGAGCATGATCCGACCTTGCAACAAAAGGCACTCGTGGTCCTCGGCCCGTACATGCCTGCAGCCGAGCGCTCGAAGCTGGTCGCCAAGGGGTCCCGCATCCCTTACATCGAGGTAATCGAGTTCGACAACCACATGGAAGAGTTGATGGTGGGCGCCACGGGGGTCGTGGCCATGGGTGGCTACAACACCTATTGCGAAATTCTGTCGTTCGACAAGCCTGCCCTCATTGTCCCTCGGGTGAAGCCACGGGAAGAACAGCTTTTACGCGCCCAGCGGGCGAGCGAGCTCGGCCTGATCGACATGTTGCTGCCGGATCAGTCCGCAAATCCAACGGTCATGTCTGAAGCCCTGAAGCGACTGCCGGAGCGCCTGCCGCCGTCCAAGAGTGGCTGTACCTTGCAACTGAAAGGGCTGGACCATATCTCGCAAACCGTCGGTCATTGGCTGGACGGCCGTAGCCGTCATCTGTCCGTCGTCGGAGCCGAGTGAAGGCCAAGACTTTGTTGCACCGCCGTAAGATTCTCGTCGTGCTGAAAGGCTACCCGCGCCTTTCGGAAACCTTCATCGCCCAGGAACTGCTCGGCCTGGAGAAGGCCGGCTTTGACCTGACCTTGATTTCGATGCGCCGCCCCACCGATAAGAAGCGGCATCCGGTGCACGACGAGATCAGGGCACGCGTCATCTATCTGCCGGAGTATCTACACGAGGAGCCGATCCGTGTCCTCAAAGGCTTTCTTGCGAGCTTTCGCAAGCCGGGGATCAAGGCGCTATGGAAGCGCTTCCTGAAAGACCTGCAGCGTGACGTCTCCCGCAATCGCTTTAGACGCTTGGGGCAAGCGCTGGTGCTCGGCCGCGAGTGGCCTGACAACGGTGAATGGTTGCACGCGCATTTCATCCACACGCCGGCCTCGGTAACGGAGTATGCGAGCATCCTGACAGGCGTGCCGTGGACTTGCTCTGCCCATGCCAAGGATATCTGGACATCGCCTGATTGGGACCTGCACGAAAAACTCGGCAGTGCACGCTGGACGGTGACCTGCACACGAAACGGCTATGAACACATGCGTACGCTGACGCCTCGCAAGGAAGCGGTGCATTTGAGCTACCATGGCCTCGACCTTGCGCGCTTCGCCCATTTCGGCGGTGAGCGATCTCACCGTGACGGCAGCGATCCGGCCGACCCTGTGCCTATTCTCAGCGTCGGGCGGGCAGTGGAGAAGAAGGGCTACGAAACGCTTTTGAGAGCACTTGCGCTTTTGCCCCGCGACCTGAATTGGCGGTTCGAGCATATCGGCGGCGGCGACAAATTGCCGAAGCTGAAGGCTCTTGCTGCCGAACTCAACCTGACGGACCGGATCAGCTGGAAGGGCGCGCTCGCTCAGGACGACGTGCTCGACCACTATCGCCGGGCCGATGTTTTCGCGCTTGCCTGCCGGGTTGCGTCCAATGGCGATCGCGATGGCCTGCCGAATGTGCTGGTGGAGGCATCCAGCCAGCGCCTGCCTTGCGTCTCGACCTCGGTTTCAGGCGTGCCCGAACTCCTTGTCGACGGTGAGAACGGAATGGTGGTTCCACCGCAGGATCCTGTGGCGTTCGCGGGGGCCCTTGAGAAAATGATCCGGGACCCTGCCTTGCGGCTGCGGCTCGGCGATGCCGCGGAACGGCGGGTGCGCGAGCATTTCGATCACGAGGCAAGTATCGATCAACTTGGCCGGCTGTTTGAAGAGGAATGGCAGAAAGCCTCATGAACATGCCCCGCGTCTTTTTCTACGTTCAGCATTTGCTTGGCATCGGCCATATCGCCCGGGCAAGCCGCATTGCCAGTGCGCTCGTTCGCGACGGATTCGACGTCACCGTCGTTACCGGCGGTCTACCGGTCCCCGGTTTCCCCGGAGAAGGCATCAGGACGGTGGCGCTGCCGCCAGTCGTGGCGAGCAATGCAGGTTTCTCAGGGCTTGCCGACGGCAATGGCGTTGCCGCGGACGAGGCGTTCCTAAGCCGGCGTCGCGATCTGCTGCTTTCCGCCTTTCGCGATTGCGCGCCCGATGTCGTGATCATCGAAGCGTTTCCCTTTGGTCGCCGGCAGATGCGTTTCGAGCTGCTTCCGCTCCTTAATGCTATCAAGGAAGCGCATCCAAGGCCGAAACTGTTCAGCTCGGTGCGCGATATCCTGCAGGAAAACCGCAAGCCGGGGCGCGACGAAGAGACAGTCGAACTGATCCGGAACCATTTTGATGGTGTCCTCGTCCACGGGGATCCCAATTTCGCTCGTTTGGAAGATACCTTTCCTCTGACGTCCGAGATCGCATCCAAAATTCACTATACCGGCATGGTGGCAGCTGCGCGCCCGGCTGCGCCGGAGGAGACCTTCGATGTTATAGCGTCCGCAGGCGGCGGAGCCGTCGGCCTCGATCTGCTTGGCGCCGCCAATGCAGCCGCTGCCATGCTGCCGGCGAACCTGCGGTGGCTGCTTATCAGCGGGCCGAACCTTCCGGAGGATGATTTCGCCGGCCTGGTGAACGCAAGGCCTGCGAATGTTACGCTCGCTCGTTTCCGGAAGGACTTTCCCTCGCTGCTGCGCGGCGCACGTGTTTCCATCTCGCAGGCGGGTTACAATACCGTTGGCGATCTGTTGCAGACGGACTGCAGGGCGATCCTCATCCCATTCGTTGCCGGGGGAGAGACGGAGCAGACGGTTCGCGCCGAGCGGCTGAAGGCGCTTGGGCTTGCAGACATCCTGCCGGAGGCCGGCCTGACGCCGGAGATCGTTGCCGACGCCGTCGCCATGGCCCTTGCGACGCCGCGTGCAGCCTTGGTGCCGCTGGATCTGGGGGGGGCGCAGAAAACAGCCGCAATCATTCGTTCATTGACTGGCTGAAACCCTCGCACTTTGCGAAAGTCATGTGATATAAACAACATCCCGGCGAGAATCGGCATGACAACGGCAAGCCGATTCGCCTTGTTTTCATTATGAGATCCGGCGGTCCGGTTGCATGGTCCTGTTTTCGGCATTCCTCTTTGTCTTGCCGCAGGTTCACTGCCCCCAGATTTCCCAGGCAACTGACGGTTAGCAATGGAAAAAAGCCTCGCGCGTTACATTTGGTCGAACACGCGGCTGCAGCAGCTCTGGATCCTAACAGTCGTTGCAGTCTCGATGATCCCCTACTTTCTGTCCTTCGACCTGCCGAAGCAGATCGTCAACGGACCGATTCAGGGTTCGGGCTTTGAAGGCCAGGGCGCAACGCAAACCTTCATGCGCCTCGTCTTCACGTTACCCGTGATCGGCGAAGTCGAGTTGTTCAAGGGTGTCCAGCTTGACCGACTGCAGATGCTGATGGGGCTGAGCCTCGTTTTTCTGGCGCTCGTGGTCCTCAACGGCCTCTTCAAATTCTACATCAATACCTACAAGGGACGGCTTGGCGAGCGGATGCTGCGACGCATCCGCTTCGAGCTGATCGACCGTGTCCTGCGGTTCCCACCGTCGCATTTCAAGCGCATCAAGTCAGCTGAGATCGCCACGATGATCAAGGATGAAGTCGAACCGATGGGTGGCTTCACCGGTGATGCCTTCGTTTCGCCTGCCCTGCTCGGCGGTCAGGCGCTGACGGCGCTCGCTTTCATCATCGTTCAGAATTTCTGGCTCGGGATGATTGCCGCGGCTATTGTCGGCGTACAGGCGGTCGTGATCCCGCGCATGAGAAAGCGCCTGCTCGAGCTTGGTCGCCAACGCCAGCTGACGGCCCGCGAGCTGTCCGGTCGTGTCGGCGAAATCGTCGATGGCATAGGCACGATCCACGGCAACGACACATCGAATTTCGAGCGTGCCGACATTGCCACGCGGCTCGGGTTGATCTTCTCGATCCGATACGATCTCTATCAGTGGAAGTTTTTGGTTAAATTCCTGAACAACTTCCTTGCCCAGGTTACACCGTTTCTGTTTTACGCAATCGGCGGCTATCTCGCGCTCCAGGGCCGACTGGATATCGGCCAGCTCGTCGCCGTCATCAGTGCCTATAAGGATCTGCCCGGGCCGCTCAAGGAACTGATCGACTGGGATCAGATGCGCCAGGACGTGCAGGTCAAGTACCAGCAGGTTTACGAGCAGTTCAATGTCGAGCCACTGATCGACGGCAAGATCCAGGACATTTCGCCAGAAGCGATCGGTGCGCTGACGGCTCCGCTGGTGATTACCAACCTGACCGTCAGCGACGACAGCGGCGCGCGGCTGGTCGATCACGTTTCGGTCGAGATCAAGCCGAACGAAACAGTCGCCGTGGTGGGCCCAAATTCCAGCGGCGCCGAGGCCTTCGCGGAGGCACTCGGGCGCTTGGTGTGGCCGGATTCCGGCCGTGTCACCATCGACGGCAAGGACCTTCTTGATCTGCCTGAATCCATTACTGGCCGGCGCATCTCCTATGCCTCTGCCGACAGCTACTTTTTCCACGGAACGCTGCGGGACAATCTCCTTTACGGCTTGAAACACGCACCCCTGCGAGAGCCGAAGTATGACGGCAAGGAGGCTCAAGAGGCCAAGTGGTATGCTGAGGAGGCCGTCAAGGCCGGTAACCCGACGATGGATATCAACAGCGACTGGGTGGACTATCAGGCTGCCGGCGCGACTGGCCCGGAGGATATCCTGACGGCGATCCGCCCGGTGCTTGATGCGGTCCTGATTTCACAGGACATCCTCGACCTGGCACTGCGATCAACGGTCAACACGAACGTGCATGTCGTGCTCGCCGACCACATCGTCGATCTGCGAACGGCGCTGCGCCAGCGCATGCAGGAGATTGAACTTGGCAACATCGTCGTGCCGTTCGATTTCGATGCCTACAATCCTCAGGCCACCGTTGGTGAAAACCTGCTCTTCGGGGCGATGAAGCGACCGATGATGAACAATCGTCGTCTGGCGGCGCATCCGTATTTTCAGACGCTCTTTAGGGAAACTGGCCTCAGCAACGATCTTTACGCCATGGGCTTGGAGATCGCGGAGAACGCGGTCGAACTCTTCCACGATCTGCCGCCAGATCACCCGTTCTTCCAGCAGCTGACCTTCATGACGGCGGATGACATTCCGACCTATCAGGCACTGTTGCAAAAGCTGCAAAGCCGACGCTTCGACGACGCGGCCCCCGAGGAACGCTCCGCGATTATTCGGTTGAGCTTTGCCTATATAGAGCCCAGGCATCGTTTTGGTCTCTTGACGGGCGAGCTGATGGACAAGATCGTCAGTGCCCGCAAACAGTTCCATGAGAACATACCGGATGATCTCGCCGCCGTGATCGAGCGATACGATCCTGAGCATTTCATCTCATCGGCAAGCTTGATGGACAATGTCCTGTTCGGGCGCATTGCCTATCAACAGGCCGACGCGTCCGACCGCATTCGGGCCATCATGGGCGAACTGTTCGACTCGCTCGAACTCTTCGATGACGTCTTGTCGATCGGGCTCGAGTTCGACGTCGGCTCTGGCGGCAAGCGCCTGACCATGGTGCAGCGGCAGAAGCTGAATCTTGCTCGTGCGCTCCTCAAGCGCTCGGACTATTTCGTGTTCAACAGGCCGTTATCAGCCCTCGACCAGCGAGTGCAGGATCAGATCACGCACAACGTTGTGGAAGGGTTGCACAGGGAAGGCGAAAAGCCCGCCATCATCTGGGTGCTGTCTAACGCGAAACTGGCCGAAATCTTTGATCGAATCCTGCTCTTCGACAGGGGCGCCCTGGCCGAAGCCGGCAACTTTCCGGAGCTTTCCGAGCAAAACGGTATGTTCAAGGAACTGTTATCGTAATACTCTATGGGAGGACAATAAGATGGCGTCCCTTGAGAGGTGCCACGGTCTAGCGCCGCGCACCGAACAGTGCGGCAGGGGGTAGTAGGTTTATGCTGCTGAGAGACGAAGTCGAAATGCTGCGGCGGGTGCCGATCTTCTCGAGGATTGCACCGGCGAAACTCAAGCTGTTGGCCTTCACTTCCGATCGAATGACATACAATATCGGTCAGGACCTCTTCCATCAGGGGGATCCGGGCGATGCCGCCTATGTCGTCTTATCTGGTACCGCCGACATTCTTGTCCACTCCTCGGCCGGCGATATCAAGGTCGCCGATGTGGAGCCCAACTCAATCGTCGGCGAAATCGCCATTCTGTGCGATGTCTCCCGTACCGCGACTGTTCGTGCCACGTCGCCGTTGGAAGTTCTGCGCATCAGCAAGGAACACTTCCTGAAATTGCTCAGTGATTTCCCTGAAATGGCCGTCGAGATCATGCGCGTGCTGGCCGACCGCCTTAACCATACGACGGCGGAGCTCACGGCCGCCCGCGCCGCAAAACAGCCGCAGGCGGCGGCGATGTAACGATTTCACCTTCTCTGGAAAGCAAAAGGCCCGCCTCACGATCGTGAGGCGGGCCTTTTGTCGTTTTGCGAGATTAGTCGCGCTGCTCGAGCGCCCTGCTGAAGGCCAGAGCAGCGAGCGTGCAGATGGCGCCCGACAGCAGGTAGTAGCCAACGAAAGCCAAACCGAAGCGGCTGGACAGTGTCAGTGCGACCAAGGGTGCAAAGCCCGCACCGACGAGCCAGGCCAGGTCGGAGGTGAAGGCCGCGCCGGTGTATCGGTAGCCTCTGCCGAACCGCGATGAGATCGAGCCGGTCGCCTGGCCAAAGGACAGGCCGAGGACACCGAAGCCGATGATGACGAAAGCCTCCTGTCCCTTGGAGCCGGCGGCCATCAGCATCGGACCGACGAAGCTGAAGATCGCGATGAGGACCGCGCAGATCGCCAGCTGGGCGCGCCGCCCGATGCGATCGGCGATCATTCCAGAGACGACGATCGCGACGAGACCGACCACGGCGCCGACCATCTGCACCACCATGAACGCGCCGATCGTGTGGGTTCCGTAAAGATAGACCCAGCCAAGTGGGAAGATCGTCACGAGGTGGAACATCGCAAAGCTTGCGAGCGGTACGAAGGCGCCGAGCAGGATATCGCGTCCATGCACCCGCAGCACGTCTCGGATCGGTGCGGCTTCCAGCTCATGCTGCTCCAGGGCAGCGCCGAAATCCGGCGTCATCACGAGACGTAACCGTGCAAACAACGCAACGACGTTGATGGCAAAGGCGACGAAGAACGGATATCGCCAACCCCAGCTCAAGAAGTCTTCGCTGGAAAGGTTGGCGATGAAGTATCCAAACAGGGCGCTTGCCAGGGCAAAGCCGATGGGCGCGCCGAGCTGCGGGATCATCGCATACCAGCCACGGTGATTTGGAGGCGCGTTGAGCGCCAGCAGCGAGGCGAGGCCATCCCATGCTCCGCCGAGCGCAAAGCCCTGGCCGAGCCGGAACAGCGCCAGCAACGCGATCGACCAGACGCCGATCTCGTTATAACCGGGCAGGAATGCGATCGACGCAGTCGAACCACCGAGTAGAAACAATGCGATCGTCAGCTTGGCGCCGCGGCCGTAGATGCGGTCGATGGTCATGAACACGACAGATCCCACCGGACGTGCCAGAAATGCCAGCGAAAAGATCGCAAAGGAATAGAGCGTCGCCGTCAGCCGATCCGGCGCGAAAGGAAAGATAAGCTGAGGGAAGACCAGCACCGATGCAAGGCCATAGACGAAGAAATCGAAGAATTCCGACATGCGCCCGATGACGACGCCGATCGCGATGCTGCCAGGTGACACCGGCTTATCGGCGTGAATTCGCCGTGCATCCTGTTCCATCGATGTGGACGACGGTCCGTAGTGTGTAGTACTCGCCATTAAAAATGCCTCCCTCATTGAGGCACCCCGTGTGGCAAAGCGCCTCATGAGCGATCTTGATCAAACTCCTGCGCTTATCAAGTCTGATCGATGTAAATAGTTCATCTTGCTGCTCGAAAATTAGATGTGGATGAAAAATCGCGGCCCGTGCCGCGAAATTGGCCTGCAAAAAGGCTGGCATGATCGGCCTTCGCGGATATATTAGCCGTACAAAAAGGTTGGGCGCGAAAATCCTTCGAAATTTTATCAGGATTTTGACTTCCTGCGCCACGTGCCTTATCCCGCAGTGCGGCATTTCTGCTGCGCTGCGACCAAACACCTCATGTTGCTATCGGGTACAGTGCTTTAGTCGCGGTTTGGACGAAACAACAAGAGCATAGAGACGTGCAAAAACTGCCAAGGTTTTCCCGCCATCTCCTCGTTCTGCCACTGCTTTTGGCGCTGGCTGGATGCAATTTGGTGGTCATGTCGCCTTCAGGCGATATCGCTATGCAGCAACGCGACCTGATCATTGTGTCGACGGTTTTGATGCTGCTGATCATCGTTCCGGTGATCTTCCTGACGCTGCTGTTTGCCTGGCGCTATCGCCGTTCCAACGCGGCGGCCACTTATGATCCGGAATGGCACCATTCCACACGTCTCGAGGTGGTCATCTGGTCAGCGCCGTTGGCGATCATCATCGCACTCGGGGCCATCACCTGGATCAGCACGCACAAGCTCGACCCCTTTCGTCCTCTCGATCGGATTGACGCTGAGCGCGCCATCCCGGCCGATACCAAGCCGCTGACCGTTGAAGTCGTCGCGCTCGACTGGAAATGGCTGTTCTTCTATCCCGAACTCGGCATTGCGACCGTCAATGAAATGGCAGCGCCAGTCGACGTTCCGATCAGTTTCAGGATCACCTCCTCGTCGGTCATGAACTCCTTCTACGTGCCTGCGCTTGCGGGTCAGATCTATGCGATGCCCGGCATGGAGACCCGGCTGCATGCCGTCATCAACAAGGAAGGTGTCTTTGACGGCTTTTCGGCCAACTACAGCGGCGCCGGCTTCTCGCACATGCGCTTCAAGTTCCATGGCGTAAACCAAAAGGGATTCGATCAGTGGGTGGCGCAGGTCAAGGAAAAGGGCACGGCACTGAACCGGGACACCTATCTGAAGCTCGAGCGGCCGAGTGAGAGGGAGCCGGTGCGTTATTTCTCGTCGGTCGACAAGGATCTCTTCAATGCAATTCTCAACATGTGCGCGGCACCCGGCAAGATGTGCATGAACGAGATGATGCACATCGACATGATGGGCGGCGGCGGCAAGGAAAGCGCCGAAAATCGCGAGAAGCTGCGCTACGACGACCGTCATGCCAATCAGACCGGTGGCGAACCCGGGGCGCCTGCGGGCGAAAGCCACGATGCCATCGAAGCCAAGCCGGCAGACGCTACGAACGGCACCAACGAGACCAACGACATGCAGAACATGCCGGGAATGCAACATGACGGTCACGCGATGCCCGGCATGGACAGCCGAACCGGCGGCGAGACGACGCCTGCGCAATCAAACAGCAACTAAGACCTGGCGCTTTGCGTCGATACGACATCAATGAACGGGTTCATCCATGTTTTCCAATCCTGACCTCCTGAAGTTCATCTTCGGTCGGTTGACCCTAGAATCGATCCCCTATCACGAGCCTATCCTGGTCGTGACCTTCGCGGCCGTCGCGCTAGGTGGCATCGCGCTTCTGGGTGTTGTTACCTATTTCAAGCTCTGGGGTTACCTCTGGCGCGAGTGGCTGACGAGCGTCGATCACAAGAAGATCGGCATCATGTATGTCATCCTTGCGCTCATCATGCTGCTGCGCGGCTTCTCCGACGCAATCATGATGCGCCTCCAGCAGGCCATTGCCTTCAACGGATCGGGTGGCTACCTGCCGCCGCATCACTACGACCAGGTCTTCACGGCCCATGGCGTCATCATGATCTTCTTCATGGCGATGCCGTTCGTCACGGGCCTGATGAACCTTGTGGTGCCGCTGCAGATCGGCGCGCGAGACGTATCCTTCCCGTTCCTGAACAACTTCTCGTTCTGGATGACGACGGCAGGCGCGATCATCATCATGATCTCGCTTTTCGTCGGCGAATTCGCGCAGACCGGTTGGCTTGCCTATCCGCCGCTGTCGGGATCCGACTATAGTCCGGGCGTCGGCGTCGATTACTACATCTGGGGCTTGCAGGTGGCAGGTATCGGCACGACCCTGTCAGGGATCAACCTGATTGCGACCATCGTCAAGATGCGTGCACCCGGCATGAGCTTCATGAAGATGCCGGTCTTCACCTGGACGGCGCTCTGCACCAACATCCTGATCGTCGCGACCTTCCCGATTCTGACGGCGACGCTGGCGCTCCTGTCGCTCGACCGCTATGCCGGCACGAACTTCTTCACGAACGACCTCGGCGGCAATCCGATGATGTATGTCAACCTCATCTGGATCTGGGGTCACCCGGAGGTCTACATCCTGGTTTTGCCGGCGTTTGGTATCTTCTCGGAGGTTGTTGCCACCTTCTGCGGCAAGCGCCTCTTCGGTTACGCCTCGATGGTCTACGCCACCTGCGTGATCATGATCCTGTCCTACCTCGTCTGGCTGCACCACTTCTTCACGATGGGTTCGGGCGCAAGCGTCAACTCCTTCTTCGGCATCACGACGATGATCATCTCGATCCCGACAGGGGCAAAGATGTTCAACTGGCTGTTTACGATGTATCGCGGCCGCATCCGCTATGAAGTGCCGATGCTGTGGACGATCGGCTTCATGGTGACCTTCGTCATCGGTGGCATGACCGGCGTCCTGCTCGCCGTTCCCCCGGCCGACTTCGTCTTGCACAATTCGCTCTTCCTGATCGCCCACTTCCACAACGTCATCATCGGCGGCGTCGTGTTCGGCCTGATGGCCGGCGTCACCTACTGGTTCCCGAAGGCGTTCGGCTACAAGCTCGATCCGTTCTGGGGCAAGATGTCCTTCTGGTTCTGGCTGATCGGCTTCTACTTCGCCTTCATGCCGCTCTACGTGCTCGGCCTTATGGGCGTGACGCGTCGTGTATCGCAGTTCGAGGATCCGTCCTTGCAGATCTGGTTCATCATCGCAGCCTTTGGCGCCGTCCTGATCGCGATCGGCATCGCCTCCTTCATCATCCAACTCGTCGTCAGCTTCTTCAAGCGCGAGGAGTTGCGAGATACGACCGGCGATCCCTGGGATGGTCGCACGCTGGAATGGTCGACTTCCTCGCCGCCGCCGGACTACAACTTCGCCTTCACGCCCGTCGTCCACGACCATGATTCCTGGTACGACATGAAGGGGCGCGGCTATGCCCGCCCGCTGGAAGGCTTCAAGCCGATCCACATGCCGAAGAATACCGGAACGGGTGTCATCCTTGGCGCACTCAGCATCGGGCTGGCTTTCGGTCTCATCTGGTACATGTGGTGGCTCGCCATCCTGTCGTTCGCAGCCATGCTTGCGGTCGCGATCGGCCATACCTTCAACTACAAGCGCGACTTCTACATTCCCGCCGAGGAAGTCACGGAAACGGAAGGCAAGCGCACGGCACTGCTTGCCGAGCAGGTGTAAGACCATGAGCGATACTGTGATCGACAAGGCCAATAAGCCTGAATTCTACCTGACCGAGGAGCACCATCCCGAAGGCAGCACGATGCTGGGCTTCTGGCTCTATCTGATGAGCGACTGCCTCATCTTCGCGGTGCTGTTTGCCACCTACGCCGTTCTCGGCCGCAATTATGCGGCCGGACCGTCACCGGCCGATCTCTTTGATCTGCCGCTGGTGGCGATCAACACGTCGATGCTGCTTTTGTCCTCCATCACCTATGGCTTCGCGATGCTGCAGATGGAGCGGAAGGAAAAGAGCGCCACGCTCTTCTGGCTCGCCGTTACCGGCCTCTTCGGTCTCGCCTTCCTTGGGATTGAACTCTATGAGTTCGCGCACCTGATCCACGAGGGCGCGGGTCCAACCCGCAGTGCCTTCCTGTCCGGCTTCTTCACGTTGGTCGGCACGCACGGTCTGCACGTCACCTTCGGCATCGTTTGGCTGGTGACGCTGATGGTGCAGGTATCGCTGCGCGGTCTGATCCCGGAAAACCGTCGCCGCCTGATGTGCCTGTCAATGTTCTGGCACTTCCTCGACGTCGTGTGGATCGGCGTCTTCTCCTTCGTCTATCTTATGGGAGTTCTCGGATGACCTCCAACGCACCCGCAACCGAAGACGCGCACGAAGCCCATCATGGCCACAGCCATGGGCACGAGGCGGCCCACGGCACATTCAAGAGCTATATGATCGGTTTCGTGCTGTCGGTCATTCTGACGGCGATCCCGTTCTGGCTGGTCATGGCCGGCGTATTTGAAAACCCGGGCGTCACTGCTGCCTGGGTTATGGGACTCGCCGCTGTGCAGATCGTCGTTCATATGATCTTCTTCCTTCATATGAATCCGCGCTCGGAAGGTGGCTGGACGATGATGGCGTTGATCTTCACGCTGTTGCTCGTAGCCATTGCGCTCGCCGGTTCCCTCTGGGTCATGCATCATCTGAACACAAACATGATGCCGATGAGCCCGGAAATGATGAAGAACATGCCCTGAGGGCAACGAGCGGGCGGCGGTCACGTCGCCCGCAAAGGTTTTGGCCATGGCCGACATTCCCTCCGAAAAAGCGCAAAGACAACATACCGCCGCCGGGCTCACGATATTCTGCGGTCTCATGGTGTTGCTGATTGCCGCCCTGTTATCGCTCGGTATCTGGCAGGTCGAACGGCTTTCCTGGAAAGAGGATCTGATCGCCCGCGTTGATCAGCGCGTCCATGCAAAGCCGGTTCCAGCGCCTGCACGCGCGCAGTGGGGCGAGGTCAGTCGCGCCAATGACGAATATCGTCATGTGACGGCCGAAGGTATCCTGCAAAACGACAAGGAAACGCTGATCTACGCGTCGACGGCGCTCGGACCAGGCTATTGGGTAATCACCCCGCTCAATCTCTCAAACGGGACCTCTATCCTGATCAACCGCGGCTTCGTACCGACGGACAAGCGCGATGCTGCGACACGCCGCGACGGGCAGGTCCCGTCGGTGAAGATCACCGGACTGCTGAGGATTACGGAGCCGAAAGGCACTCTGATCAAATCCAACGATCCGGCCAATGACCGCTGGTATTCGCGCGATGTGGCAGCGATCGCCGATCGCCGCAATGTCGCAGATGTCGCCCCCTATTTCATCGATGCTGATGCGACGCCCAATCCAGGCGGCCTGCCGGTTGGCGGGCTGACGCAGATCACCTTCCCCAACAACCATTTGGTTTACGCGATTACCTGGTTGGCGCTGGCGATCATGGCTTCGGGGCTACTTGCCTTCGTCGTCCGCAGCGAATTGCGCGCCCGCCGAGCTGATCAGACAGCCTTGCTCCGGGGATAGAAACGTAACGCAACATGCTCTCCCACAGCGTATGCCTGGCTGACGATCTCCGGAACGAGATCGATGTCGGGTAGACTGCCGAGGCCGAGCGGGCCGACGGCAAACAGTCCCTCAACCACCGACCCATCGTCGAGGTAAGGCTGGCCGCGCTGATCGACGGCCAGGCCGAGCGACAATTCGTCTGGCAGGGCCAAGCCTTCTCTTATCAGGCTTGCAAGCAGCGGCGAGGTCAATTGTGGCGCCTGGCAGCGGCAGTCCAGGATACGCTCGGCATGGATGATCTCATCTGACTGCGAGCTGGCCGGCCGGAAGAACAAGCCGCTCAAACCCTGCCGTCCCACGACGCCGCGGCGAAGAACCGTATTGCCACCGGCAAGCTCGCTCTGAAGACGCGCGTAGATGGCCTCGGGTAGTCGGTTGCGATGGCTGTCGTAGATGGCGCGAAGGTGACGGTTGAACTGACGCTTTTGGTGGGCCGGCAGCGCGCGCCAGAGAGAGCGGGCATGCTTGCGCAACCCGTTCATGACGGATTGCCAGCTTCGGCCTTCTTCTTCGGCCTCGCGGCAGGCGCCGCGGATGAAACGCAGGATATCAGGGAGGTTGGACGGCAGAGCGTCCGCAGGAAAAACCGGATCGGCAGAGTTGGGAGTATGGCTCTGGGGTAGGAAACCGTGCCGGGAGAGGATAGTAACCTGCCCTGCATAGCCGGCATCGCGCAATTGCAAGAGCTGATCGACGACCCGGATGCCGCTGCCGAGCAGGACCGTATGCGGTCGCGCGATCAGGCGCTGGGCTCTGACTGGCGAAGGCTCCTGGTCCGGTTCTTCGATCTCCGGCAAGCCGTAGCCGGTGGCGAGAATGACCGTGTCGAATAGCGGATTGGCGGGATTGGCGCTTTCGAGCAGGAAGCGGTTGCCGTGGCTCCTGCGGATCGCCACAACCGGTTCGTGGCAGACCTGAACGGTGATGTCCCTGCGGGCGGACAAGGCTTCGGAGAAGCGTTGATAGACGTAGTCACTGAATATCTCTTTTGGCACGAAGATCTGTCGGAACCCCGGGATAGCCGCGGGCACGGCGGCACGGAATTCCGCGTTGCTACAGAGCCAGTCGTTGAAATCGTCGGAATCGCCAGTGGAAACCGATAGATCCCGCACACGCGTATTCAGGATCGTCGAAGCGCGTGCCGAGGAAAGCGCTTGTCCGCCGCTGACCGACGAATTGGGGTCGAAGAGCTGCAGATGAAAAGGCATGCGCACTGTCTTCATCAGGGCGACCGCCATCATCATTCCGGAAAAGCCGCGGCCGACAATGGCAAAGCGCGGCATGGCGGAAATCTGTGCCGCCGCTTTTGACTTCGAGGAAAAAAGCCCTTGAACCGTCATCTCAACTCCCCTGCGACTTCGCGCATCGTGTCTCGATTGGTTTCAACGCGGGAATAATCGCTCGCGCGTTGAGTTGGTTCACGCAGTTTTGAACCGCCTATTAGTCTATCAAACTGGTCGTGTATGAAAGCTCCAAAAGACGATTTAGGCAAGTCTTTTGTTCCAAGCTCCACAGTCCTCTAGCGATAACGAACGGAAATTGTTTGGATATTTCTAGCCAAATATCGCCGTATCGGTGCCGCTTCTTCGTCTTTTCCAGGCTCACGATAAAATAACCAATTGGTGAATTCTTGACTTGAAGGGCCGAAAGGAATCGGCAAAAGTAAGGGCGCTCATCAATCCCTTCATGGATTCGTCGTCTTTCCGGACCAGCGTCCGACCACACCTCTGTTTGGAACATTACCCGTGAGCAGCGATGCTTTAACACGCGCGACGAAGCCCTCGGCTTCGATGGCGAAGGCGATTGCGGCAGGCTGGGGCAAAGGCCTCTTTACGCTGGTCCGCATCACCGTCATGGCATTTCGCCATCCCTGGCAATCCGGTTTCGCCATTGGCGCAACCCTTGTGGCCTCTACCTTTCAGCTGATGATCCCCCGTCTGCTCGGCCAGGCTGTCGACCACACGCAGATCGCGATGGAAGGCGGTCAGGCAGGGCAACTTGCACAGGATGCGCTGCTGACGACCGCGCTGATGCTGCTCGGCGCCAGCGTCCTACGTGGCATCTTTACGATGATCCAGAACTATTACAGCGAAAGCGTCGGCCACCATATCGGCTACGAGCTACGCCTTGCCTGCTACGAGAAAATCCAGCGCCTATCCTTCAGTTTTCATGACGGCGTCCACTCGGGCGATCTGATTACCGTCGGTCTGCTCGACCTCGAAGGTGTCCGCATGTATTTCTCGACGGCGCTGGTGCGCATGGTGCTGTTGACAATGCTGATTGGCATCGGCGCCTATATGCTGCTTTCCACAGACGTCGTTCTCGGTTTGCTTGCCTTAAGCTTCGTGCCGTTCGTTGGCTGGCGTTCTTCGGTCACGCAGTTGCGATTGCGCGCGACCTGGCTCGACCTGCAGGAGCGGTTGTCAGTGCTGACGCGCATCATGGAAGAAAATCTCGGAGGCATCCGCGTGGTACGGGCCTTCGCCGCGCAGGCGCACGAGATGATGAAGTTCGAGAAGGCCTCGAAGAACGCGTTGACGCTTGCCCACCAGCGCGTCGGAATCCGCGTGGTCAATACCAGCGCCATGACCTTCTCCTTCTTTGCAGCCATGGGTCTCGTGCTCTGGGTTGGCGGCGGCAAGGTCATGTCCGGCGAGATCACGGTCGGCACGCTCGCGTCGTTCCTGACCTTCATGACGATCCTGCAGATGCCGGTCCGCCAGCTTGGCCTCATGGTCAATGCCTTCGCGCGCGCATCGACTTGCGGCACGAGGCTTTTCAATTTGCTCGACCTCGAAATTGCAGTGCGCGATGCGCCTGACGCCAAGGATCTGGTGCTTACCGACGGGACGCTTCGCTTCGAGAATGTAAGCTTCGCCTATCCGAGCTCGCCGATGCACGAGGTGCTGGGCAATGTCTCCTTCGAAGCAAAACGCGGCGAGACGATCGGCATTGTCGGGCCGCCGGGCAGCGGCAAGTCGACTCTTGCTCATCTGATCCCGCGGTTTTACGACGTCACGAAGGGCAAGATCACCATTGACGGGCAGGATATCCGCAAGGCGACACTGCAGTCGCTTCGTCGCGCGGTCGCGGTTGTCCAGCAGGATTCCTTCCTGTTCACGACCTCGATCGAAAACAACATCGCCTACGGCGATCCTTGGGCAAAGGAAGGCCGCATCGAGCGCGCAAGCGAAAGCGCACAATTGCACAACTACGTGCTTGGCCTGCCGACCGGCTACGGCACGGTGGTTGGCGAACGCGGCGTATCATTGTCGGGAGGGCAGCGCCAGCGTTTGTCGATCGCCCGCGCGCTGATGCTAAAACCCGCCGTCATGATCTTTGATGATTCAACGGCGGCGATCGATGCGGCAACCGAACAGCGCATCCGCTCTGCGATGCGCAAGTATGCGGCCGATCGCCTGACGATTATTGTCGCTCATCGCTTGAGCTCGCTGATGCATGCCGACCAGATCCTGTTCGTCGAGAATGGAGAAATCGTCGAGCGCGGCACACACGAGGAGTTGCTGGCCGCGGGCGGGCGCTACAAGGCGCTCTACGATCTACAGGTGCGGCCGGGCGACGACGCCCTCAGCGCCTGGGGAGGAGTATAGATGGCCGAGGAACTGGAAACCGAACGCTCCGACGTTCGCGAGGATGGACGCCGGCCCCCACGCGCAGTTGTCGGTTCCCATCGCGTCGAGGAGGAGATGTTCGGCAAGACCTTCGACGGCAACATCGTCAAGCGAATCTGGGCCTTCGTGCATCCCTACCGCCGGCAAGTCTGGCTTTCGGTGGCCGCCGTGCTGACTTTTACGGCGATGCAGTTGTTGATCCCGCTGATCATCCGCTACGCGATCGATCACGGCATGCAGCCGCAAGGAGGCCATTCGGCGCTGACATGGGCGACGGTCACCTTTCTTGTGGCGATCCTGATCAACTACGGCGCCAGCTATGCGCAGGAGACGCTGGTTGGCAATGTCGCCGAAGAGGTGCTCTTCGACATCCGCAAGGCGATGTTTTCGCACCTGCAGCGGGTTTCTCTCTCCTTTATGGACAAGACCGAGGTCGGCCGCCTGATGTCGCGCCTGCAGGGTGACGTCAATTCGATGCAGGAGTTCCTGGAAACCTCCGTCCTGTCGGTCGGCGATATCGCGCTGCTGTTCGGCATTGTCTTCGTGATGCTCTATCTCGACTTCAAGCTTGGCCTTTTGACGCTCTCGGTCCTGCCGATCCTTTTCGTCGTGCGGCTTTTCTGGCTGCCTCTGGCCCGCAAGTCCTTCATGGCAGCGCACGAGACCAATTCCGTCGCCAACGGAGCGCTGGCCGAGGCGATCCACGGCGTAAGAGCGGTCCAGAGCATGGACCGCCAGGGGGTCAACTTCATGCTCTATGACGACAAAGCGAAGGCCAATCTGAAGACGCACCTGACAGCGGCACGCTATGCCCAGGTGATGGTGCCGATCGTCGACTCGCTGACCGGTGTCGCCATGGCGCTCGTCATTGTCGTCGGGGGCGCGCGTGTTCTGAACCAAGCACTCGATGTTGGCGTCCTTGTTGCATTCCTGTTCTATATCCAGCGCTTCTTCGACCCGATCCGCTCGCTGACGCTGCAATATTCGGTGATGCAGCGCGCCATGGCTTCCGGTCAGCGATTGACCGAAGTTCTCGACGTGCCCGTCGAGATCAAGGACGCCCCAGATGCCAAGGAATTGTCCGCCGACATGGACGGGTCAGTGGAATTTCGCGATGTGGTCTTCGGCTATCATCGGAAGCATCCGGTTCTCAAGCATGTCAGTTTCAAGGTGAACCCGGGCGAGACGGTCGCACTTGTTGGGCCGACGGGTTCGGGCAAGTCGAGCTGCATGTCGCTGATCCATCGCTTCTACGACGTCCAGCAGGGACAGGTGTTGGTCGGCGGGCACGACGTGCGCAACCTGACCCAGGATTCGCTTGGCGATCAGATCGCCATGGTCCTTCAGGAGCCATTCCTGTTTACGGGTACGGTCTTCGAGAACATTCGCTATCACAAGGTGGAAGCGACCCGCGAACAGGTCATTGAGGCGGCCAAGGCCGTCGGCGCTCACGACTTCATTATGCGCCTTGCGCAGGGCTACGACAGCATGCTCGGCGAACGCGGCGGCAACCTTTCGCTCGGCCAGCGTCAGCTCTTGAGCTTTGCCCGTGCGCTGGTGGCCGACGCGAAAATACTGGTCCTCGACGAGGCGACGGCCAATATCGACAGCTATACGGAAATGCTGATCCAGAAGGCGCTGGTCAAGCTGCTCGAAAACCGCACGGGGCTTGTTATCGCCCACCGCCTCGCCACGATCAGGGAGGCCGATCGCATCATCGTCCTGCAGAACGGTGAGTTGATCGAAAGCGGTAACCACCAGGAACTGATGAGAAACCGCAAGCTTTATTCGCGGCTTTATAACCTGAACTACGCGTCCTTCGACGACATTCCGGACGCCGTGCTCGAAGAGACAACGACGAACGGTTCAGCGACGTAGGACAAACCTTTCCAAGCAACGCCACTATTTCGAAGAGGAGGATCTTCCATGGATTACCGCAAGCTTGGCCATAGCGGTGCAGTCGTCACCGCCTACTGCCTTGGCACCATGACGTTCGGTGCAGAGGCTGACGAAGCGGCTTCGCACAAACTGCTTGACGACTATTTTGCCTGGGGCGGAAACTTCATCGACACCGCTGACGTTTATAGCGCCGGCAAGTCGGAAGAGATCATTGGGCGATGGCTCAAGGCGCGGCCCACGGAAGCCAAGCAGGCCGTGATCGCGACCAAGGGACGGTTCCCGATGGGGCCCGGTCCGAACGACATCGGTCTTTCTCGCCGCCATCTGAACCAGGCGCTCGATGCCTCGCTTGCGCGCCTTGGCCTCGAGCACATCGATCTTTATCAAATGCACGCCTGGGACGCGCTGACGCCGATCGAGGAGACGCTGCGCTTTCTCGATGATGCCGTCTGCGCCGGCAAGATCGGCTATTACGGCTTTTCCAACTATGTCGGATGGCAGATCGCCAAGGCCGTCGAGATCGCCAAGGCACGCGGCTACACCCGGCCGGTGACGTTGCAGCCACAGTATAACCTGCTGGTGCGCGACATCGAGTTTGAGATCGTAGCCGCTTGCCAGGATGCCGGTATGGGCTTGCTGCCGTGGTCACCGCTCGGCGGCGGCTGGCTGACGGGTAAGTACCGGCGCGACCATATGCCGACGGGTGCCACCCGTCTTGGGGAGAACCCGAACCGGGGCATGGAATCTTATGCGCAGCGGAATGCGCAGGAGCGGACATGGGCGATCATCGAGACGGTGGAGGCGATCGCCAAGGCCCGTGGTGTCAGCATGGCACAGATCGCCCTTGCCTGGACTGCGGCGCGACCAGCTGTGACATCGGTCATTCTGGGAGCGCGAACGAGTGAGCAGCTTGCGGACAATCTCGCCGCGGCAAAGCTTTCGCTTTCCGAAGAGGAGATGACGAAGCTAAGCGACGTCAGCCAGCCCCATGTTTCCGACTACCCCTATGGCACCGGCGGCACCAACCAGCGGCATCGCAAGATCGAAGGCGGACGCTGAAGACCAGTCGAGGCGGCCGGATCCGGCCGGCCGCCAATGGTTCAGAGTCGGATACCGCTCATCTCGTCGAACAGATGCAGCTGTGAGGGATCGATGATCACGCCGATCGTCTCGCCCGCCCGCGCCATGCCGCGGCCCGTCTCGACGATGGTCAATTCGGGTGTCGTCGCAGCCGTGACGAAGGTCGATGAGCCGGTCGATTCGACGACTGCCACTGGCACGTCGAACGTGCCCTGCCCCGGCGCCGTTAGGCCGATATGTTCGGGACGAATGCCGGCGGTCACCTTGCGCCCCGGCTGGACCTGATGGTCGGTCGCAATCTTGTGCTTCACGCTGCCAAGATCGATCGTCAGGCTTTTGCCGTCTTCGGCGACGACGGCCGGGATGAAGTTCATGGCGGGGGAGCCGATGAAGCCCGCAACGAACTTGTTGGCGGGCTTGTCGTAAAGATCCAGCGGCTTGCCCTGCTGCTCGATCACGCCTTCGCGCATGACGACAACATGGTCGGCCATCGTCATCGCCTCGATCTGGTCATGCGTGACGTAGACCGAGGTTGCATGCAGCCGATCGTGCAGCGCGCGGATTTCCTTGCGCATGTGAACACGCAGCGCTGCGTCGAGGTTGGAGAGCGGCTCGTCGAACAGGAATGCCTTCGGATGACGGATGATGGCGCGGCTCATCGCGACACGCTGGCGCTGGCCGCCCGAAAGCTCACGCGGGTAACGCTTGAGCAAATGCGACAGGCCGGTGGTCGCCGCAACCTCTTCCGCCGCCTTGCGGGCTTCAGCCTTGGCGACGCCGCGAATGCGCAGGCTGTAGGTCAGGTTCTCCTCGACGGTCATGTGCGGATAAAGCGCGTATGACTGGAAAACCATGGCGACGTCGCGCTTGCGCGGCGGCACGTTGTTCATCAGCCGGCCGGCAATCTTCAACTCGCCTTCGGAAATGCTTTCAAGGCCCGCAAGCGAACGCAGAAGGGTGGACTTGCCGCAGCCGGACGGGCCGACGAGTGCGACGAAGGTGCCCTTTGCGATCGACAGGTTGATGTTCTTCAGGGCATGGAATGCGCCGTAGTGCTTGTTGACGCCGCTGAGCTCGATCTGATTGGTCATTTGAGGGCTCCAGAGGTGAGGCCGGATACGATGCGGCGCTGCAAGAGAACGAAGATGGCAAGGATCGGTGTCACATACATCGTGGCGTAAGCCATGATGTTGTTCCACTCGTTGGTGTTCGGTCCCATGAAGGAGTTGAGACCGACGCTCGCCGGTTGGAGATCGACCGCCTGGATCATCGACTTCGAATAGACGAACTCGCCGAAGGCCTGCATGAAGATCAGGATGGCGCTGACCAAGATGCCGTTGCGGGCAAGCGGCAACACGATATTGAAGAAAGCGCCGACGCGGCTGTTGCCGTCGACGAGCGCGGCCTCCTCGAGTTCCATCGGCACCGCCATGAAGGTGGCGCGCACCAGGACGACGAAGAACGGCATGCTTTTGGCAGCAATCGCGATGATGACGGCAAGGCGTGGATGGTCGAGCATCCCGAATTGCGAAAATCCGACGAAGATCGGCGTCACCATCAGCGATGCAGGCAAGACCTGCAGCATCAGGATCAGGAAGAGACCGACATCCACCCAGACGTTGCGATAGCGCGCCAGAACATAGGCGCAACCAACGCCGAGAACGGTAATCAATGTAACGGCGCCGACCGCGATGACCAGCGAGTTCCAGAGATAGCGACCCATGTTGCGGCTTTCCCAGACATAGCCGAAGGTGCCCCATTGCGGATCGCCGGGCCAGAAGCTTGGCGGCGTGGCGAACATCTCCGACCCGCCCTTGATGGCCGTGACGTACATCCAGTAGAGCGGGAATAGATAAATCGCCGCCATGACGATGGCGATCACAAGCATAAGGCGGTTGCGTGTTGTCTCACTCATCCGCGCACCTCATGGCGCGTGGAGCGGACATAGACGACCGAGGCGAACATGACGAAGACGATCATGATGACGGAGATGGTCGCGCCCTTGGCGAAATCATACTGGCGGAAGGACAAGTCCCAGGCCCAGTATTGCGTGACGTTGGATGAGTTGTTCGGACCGCCGGACGTGATCGCGGCAAAGAGGTCGAACTGCTGAAGCGTGAAGATCAGGCCAAGCGCGATGATGGCGCCGATCGTCGAACGCATCATCGGCAGCGTGATCGTCCAGAAGCGTTGCCAGGCATTGGCGCCATCGAGTTCCGCCGCCTCATAGAGGTCGCCGGGGATACCGGACAGGCCGACCGATAGCAGGATCATGTTGAAGGCCGTTCCCAGCCAGACGTTGGCGATGATGACGGCATAGAGCGAAAAGTGTGGATCGGAGCGCCAGAAGATATTGCTGCCGATGATGCCGCTCTCCTTGAGAATAAAATTGAGGACGCCGAAATCGCCCGAAAGGATCCAGTTCCAGATCGCACCGACAACGAGGCCGGGCATGACCCAGGAGACGAGGAACAGGCCGCGCAGCCACGAGGCGCCCGGGAAATTGACCCAGAAGAACAGCGCAAGACCGAATCCGATCAGGAACTGCCCCGCGATCGAGCCGACCACGAAGATCACGGTATTGCCGAGGATCGGCCAAGTTTCCGGCTGGGCAAAGAGATCGGTATAGTTCTTGAAGCCGACGAAGGGACGCGAAAAGGTTCCGAGGCTGAACATGTCAACCTCCTGGAAGCTCATCACCACATTGTAGATAAGCGGCAATCCCGCCATCAGGAACAGGAACGTCAGCGGAAGGGCGACGAGCGTGATGTCGAAGCCGCGGCCGTCCCTGACACTTGAAAGAATCCGTTTCATCGGTCCTCCAATACTCCGAACGGGGCTGTCTGGAGCTTGCGCTGGAAGACAGCCCCTGCCGGGAGGAAATCGTGGGATGGCCCGAAAGCCATCCGGTTATGCGAGGGATACTAGCCAAGAACAGCCTTGATCTTGTCGGCAGCCTGATCGAGTGCGTCCTTCGGGCTCATCTGACCGGTCAGAGCAGCCTGGATGGCGTCCTGGATCGCCTTGGAGATCTTTGGCCATTGCGGGTTCGGGCCACGCGGCTTGGCGTATTTCAGCTGTTCGATGAAGACTTTCAGCGCCTCGTCCTTCAGCTTCTCGCCGGTCTGCGGGATGGTGATGTCGGAACGGGCCGGAAGCTGGCCGTAGTTCTTGAACATCTTGTCGTCCTGGGAGGCAAAGAACTCGAGTGCCTTGAAGGCTTCGGCCGGATGCTTCGAGCTGGCAAAGATCGCCCAGTTGAAGTCGCCCATGGCGGAAGAACGCTCGGCCCCTTCCTTTGGAACCGGAAGCAGGGCTACGCCCCAATCAAACTTCGCTTCCTTCATCATGCGATCGAGCTCCCAGGGACCAGAGATCGCCATGGCGGCATTTCCCGAATTGAAGGTGCCGGTCGAATCCCACTGGCCGCGGGTCAGCGTGTCCGGAGAAGCAAGCTTCTCGTCCATGATCGTCTTCCAGGTTTCCAGTGCCTTGACCGCGCCTTCGGCATTGATGTTCTCATAGCCGCCGCCTGCCATCTGGGCCCAGGGAAGGAACTGGAAAGTGCCCTCCTCGTTCGCCTTGGCGGAGAAGGCCAGGCCATAGACATTCTTGGCCGGGTCGGTCAGCTTGCGCGCATCCTCGACAAGTTCGTCCCAGGTCTGCGGCGGCTTGTTCGGATCAAGACCCTTCGCCTTGAACATATCTTTGTTGTAGTAGAGCGCGATCGTATTGGTCGCCTTCGGAATGCCGTAGTACTTGCCGTCCCATTCGACCGATTTCAGCGGACCAGGGAAGTAGTTTTCCGGCTTGATGGCCGACGATCCCTTGATCATGTCGGTGATATCGAGGAAGGCACCACGCGATGCGAACATGGCATGCTCGGGGTTGTCGACCGCGATGATGTCAGGAGCCTGGCCGGTGGCATAGGCGCGCATGGCTTCGGTGACGACGTCATCGAACTGGATCAGACGATACTCGATCTTGATTCCGTTGTTCTGCGCGTTGAATTCCTTGACGAGGTTCGGCGCCGGCTGAATGTCCTTGTCCAGCGACCAGAGGGTCAAGGTGACGTCCTCGGCCTTGGCGGCCAGGCCGAAGAGAGAGACGCCTGCAAGCGCCAAGGCGCCGATCATTGCAAACTTGCGGATACCCATAGTTCTCCTCCTTTGTGGTTATCCTGTCGGAAGCCGGCGATTCCTCCTCGCCGGCCACGATGTCATCAGACCGGATCGACGACGAAGTCGCCGCCCCGGGCATGCTTGAGATGGTTCAGTGCGTAGACCTGGCCGGTCATTTCCAAGTCGTCGCGATAGACCGGATCGTGCCAGCCTTCGATATCGATCGAACCGGACCAGCCGGCCAGGCGCAGTTCGGAAATAATGTCCGTCCAGTTGCTGTCGCCGAAGCCTGGCGTGCGCATGAAGACGAACTTCTCTTTGCCGAAGATGCCGTGTTCCTTGATGACGTCCCAACGGATCGTCGCGTCTTTTCCATGCACGTGAAAGATCTTCTTGGCCCATTTGCGGATCTGTGGCAGTGGCTCGATCAGATAGACCATCTGATGGCAAGGCTCCCACTCAAGGCCGATGTGATCGTCCGGCGTTTCGTTGAAGATCAGTTCCCAGGCGTCCGGGTTGTGGGCGATGTTCCAGTCGCCGGTCGCCCAGTTGCCGTCCATGGCGCAGTTTTCGAAGGCGATCTTGACGCCCTTGTCGGCTGCACGCTTTGACAGCTCGCTCCAGATCTCCTTGTAGCGAGGCAGGCTGTCGGTCAGCGGCTTGTTACGAATGCGGCCGGTAAAGCCGGCAACACAGGTTGCGCCGAAATGGTGTGCGTTGTCGATGCAGTCCTTCCAGCCCTGCAGTGTCTGCAGGTCGATCTCCGTCGTTTCGAGCGGATTGCCGAACATGCCGAGCGTCGAGATGGTAATGTCGCGATCACCAATGGCATCGACGCAGCGCTTGCCGAGTTCGGCAAGATCCTGGCCGTTCGTCGTCTGCCAGAAGAAGGGCTCGAAGCTTTCAAAGCCCATATCGGCAATCTGGCCGATGCGCTTGTCGGCGCCGCCCTTGGAGGCGCTCACCATGGTGCCGATACGAATGGACTTGGCGGGGTTGCTCACGTCATTAATCCTTATGCTGAAATTTCAATGCGCTTGCCGGTCTTGGCGCTTTCGATCGCGCCGAAGACCATGGCGAGGCTTCTGATATTGTCGGAGCTTGCCGTTTCGGGCCGCTTGCCTGATTTGATCGCCTCGACGAAGCCTGCAATGACGCTGGCATGACCATGCGTTTCTTCTTCGTGCGCGGGCTCGGGAACGTTTACGGGCGTAAAGCCATGCAGGAGGCCGGGCTCATTGCCGACAACCGCTGCATTGAACGTGTCGCCGCCATCCCAGGTCAACATGCCCTTGGAGCCGACGAGACGCCACTCGCTTTCCCAGCTCGTGCGCTCGCCTTCGGCGCACCAGGAGCCGCGGTAGGTGAAGACGACATCGTCAGAAAACTCGAAGGTCGCATTGGCCGAGGCGCCGTGCCTGTACCAGGAGCCTTTCGGATTGCGTTCGACGCAATAGACGGCAAGTGGCTTTTTGTCGGCGACATAGCGGGCGGCATCGAAGGTGTGGATCGCCATGTCGAGCAAAAGGACGTTGTCCATCTCCTCGCGGAAACCGCCGAAATGTGGAGCGAGGAAAAAGTCGCAGTGGATGGCGGTCAGGTCACCGATTGCCCCGTTCTCGATGAAACGGCGCATGCGGCGCACGCCCGAGATGAAGCGGCGGTTCTGGATGATGGCGTGGATCTTGCCGGTCTCGGCAGCAAGATCGATCAGCGCGGCCCCTTCCGCAAGCGAAGTCGCCATCGGCTTTTCGCTGAGAACGTGGCAACCGGCCTTCAGAGCCGTGGAGACGACGTTGAAACGTGCCGTCGGAATGACGACGTCGAACACGATGTCGGCCTTGGCCTTGGCAATGACGTCGGCAAGATCGGTGCCGATGACGGCGCCCTTTAGGCCGAACTCGGCGGCGAGTGCTTCGGCTGCTGCCGGATTGACGTCGACGAGGCCCTTGACCTCGATGGCGGCTTTAAGAGCCGGGGTTTGCTTGATGGCGCGCAACCAGCCCTTGGACATGGCTCCGCACCCGCATAGAACGGCATTCAAAATCACGATTTCCTCCGGTGGATCGTTTCCGGCTTTCCTCCCGAAACGCATCCCGTAAACGTTTACGATACTAAGCGGAAACGTTTCCTGCTGTCAATGCCATCTCGTTTTTACAGAAATGCTGCGAAAAACACTTGAAAACGCGGGCGCTTAGGCAAATGCCTGTCGCACCGCAGCATGAAAAAAGTTCGTTCGAATTTCTGTCGGTAGAACTCATCTTCGCACTAAGAGCCAGCAGCGCGGGATCGCTCAGGTGTCGCATCTTCGTATTTTGGTAAGAACGAAAGGCTCGCCCGGCTATGTGCTCAGCGAAAAAGCGTCACTCTCTCCTGGGGCAAGTTCGAGTGGCCAGATCGTGTTGCGTGCGCCTTTTGGGTAGTGCTCGGCATAGGCCGGCATTGTCGCCAGCAAGGTTTCGGCAAGCTCGACGCCAAGATCGCGCAGTGACATGCGAAAACAGGTCAGCGATGGTTGCAGGAATTTCCCGCGCGGTTCCTCGCGGAAGCCAATGACGGCGAGATCGCGACCGGGAACAATGCCTGCTTCGTTCAGGCGACGATAGAGGCCGATCGCCATGAGCTCGTATATCAGGATGATCGCCGTTGGCTTGCTGTCGAGCCGTAGCAGTTCATGACCGGCCTGGTAGCCGCCCTGCTCGCTTGATTTGACGCGGATGACGAGCGACGGATCGTAGGTGATGCCGTGCCGCTCGAGTGACTTGCGATAGGCGTCGACGAAGATATAACCAAGATTGATGTCGTTTGATGGTGCTGCGATGGCGATACGGCGGTGTCCTTTGGACACGAGCCGATCGACTGCGCAGGCGGCGACGCCCTCGAAGTCAAGGTCGATCCAGGTATGGTTGCCGCCGGACGTGCTGCGCCCGAGCGCGACAAACGGGATCTTGGCCTTGACCAGAAGGTCGATACGCTTGTCGACGCGCTGCGTGGCCGAAATGATCATCGCATCGACGATCCGCCGCGCGACCATCCGCTTCAGATACTCGTGGGGGTCCTCGTCGTTCGGACATGGCAGCATCAGCAGGTCAAGCTTGTGACGGGAAAGCACGCTCTGCAGACCGCCGGTAACGCCAAGGAAGAAGTTGTCGCTGTTTTCGACCGTTTCCTTGCTGGATTCGATCATCAGCCCGATGACGTTTGTCGTTCCCTGACGGAGGCTGCGTCCGGACTGATTTGCCACGTAACCCAGCTCTTCGGCTGCCGCGAGCACGCGCTTGCGCGTCTCTTCATTGACGTCAGGCCTGCCGTTCAGCGCGCGCGAAACCGTCCCGATCGAGATGTCGAGATGCTTTGCGAGTTGGCGAATTCCCTTCATCTGCGGCAATCTACCTCCCCGATTGAACGCTGCGCCTCCTTATCTGCCATACT
The DNA here is from genome assembly GCF_014193145.1 of Rhizobium sp. BK060. NCBI lineage: Bacteria > Pseudomonadati > Pseudomonadota > Alphaproteobacteria > Hyphomicrobiales > Rhizobiaceae > Rhizobium > Rhizobium sp. BK060. The sequence continues at coordinate 40,414 of NZ_JACHYW010000001.1, read as the reverse complement.
AAAACGTTTCCGGAAAGCGTCGTTGATACCGGGCAGGCGCTGGCGTCCTTCAATTCAAGGCTCCTCGCCGTCCACGGCAGCTGGCAAAACATTCAAGCGATTTCAAGATTTTATGGAAGCATCGCCTTCAGCGTCCGCTTGATCGAGGAAAAGCTCGGCGTGCTCGAATGTCGACGCCATCGCATCCTTTTCAGAAAGAAGCGGTGCCCCCTTAATCGGCCAAGCGATATTCAGATCACGATCATTCCAGATCACGGCCCGCTCGTTTTCCGGCGAATAGAAATCTGTTGTTTTGTAGAGGAATTGCGCGCAGTCGGACAGAACGAGAAAGCCGTGGGCGAAGCCGGGGGGGATCCAGAGTTGCCGCTTGTTGTCAGCCGACAGGGTCTCTCCCACCCACTTGCCGAAGGTCGGCGAGCCTTTGCGCATGTCGACGGCAACATCAAATACAGTGCCGTCCACGACGCGTACGAGTTTTCCCTGTGGTCGCCGTATTTGGTAATGCAAGCCCCTCAAGACGCCCTTTGCCGACTTGGAGTGATTGTCCTGCACGAAGCTGACGTCGCGCCCGACGGCCGCATTGAAGCGGGCCTGATTAAAGCTCTCGAAGAAGAATCCTCTGTCGTCGCCATAGACTGTCGGCTCGACCAGCAGGACATCGGCAATTTCGAGCGGTGTCGCCTTCATCTTTCTTCAGCCTCGCTCAGAAGTCGCAGCAAGTACTTGCCATAGCCACTTTTCGCAAGCGGGGTGGCGAGGTGCTCAAGGTGGGCTCTGTCGATCCACTTGTTTCGAAACGCAATTTCCTCCGGGCAGGAAACCTTTAGGCCCTGGCGATGCTCCAGTGTCGAAATGAATTGTCCGGCATCGAGGAGAGAATCGTGAGTTCCCGTATCGAGCCAGGCATAGCCGCGCCCCATGATCTCCACGGTCAGGCTTCCTGCATCGAGGTAGCGGCTGTTCAGATCAGTAATCTCAAGCTCGCCGCGCGCCGAGGGCTTGAGCTGCTTGGCATAGTCGACTGCCCTCTCATCATAGAAATAGAGGCCCGTGACGGCATAGTTCGACTTCGGCAGGGACGGCTTTTCCTCGATGGACAGAGCCCTGTTCGCATCGTCAAACTCGACGACGCCATAGCGCTCGGGATCGAGCACATGGTAAGCGAAGACGGTTGCGCCGCTCGCGCGCGACATACCGCTGCCCAGCAGGAGCGGCAGGTCATGCCCGTAGAAAATATTGTCGCCGAGCACGAGTGCGCTTGGCGCCCCCTCCAGGAAGTCTTCTCCGATGATGAAGGCCTGGGCCAGTCCATCGGGCGACGGCTGCACGGCATAGGAGAAGTTGATGCCCCACTGCTCGCCGGTTCCCAGCAACGCCTCAAAGCGAGGTGTATCCTGCGGGGTCGATATCACCAGTATGTCTCGGATGCCCGCGAGCATCAGCGTGCTCAACGGATAGTAGATCATCGGTTTGTCGAAGACCGGCAGCAACTGCTTGCTGATTGCCAACGTCGCGGGATGCAGACGGGTGCCGGAACCACCGGCGAGGATGATGCCTTTTCGAGTCACGCCTGCAGCTCCCGTTCCTTCAGTTGATCGAGCATCCTGTCCACGTGCACGCTCCAGTACGGCAGATCCAATCCCAGGCGATCGGCGAGTGCATCGCTATTGAGCAAGGAGTTTTGCGGCCGCACTGCAGGCAGGGGGTATTCCTCGGTCGCAATCGGCTCGATGTCGGCAACATCAGTCCGCAAAGTGAACCCCAGTTCGCGCGCACGTCGAACGACATAGGATGCAAGCTCATGCCAGCTCGTTTGGCCTTGCGCCGTCAGATGATAGATGCCGCCGTCAAATTCCCCTCGGCGATGGGCCGCGACTGCCAGTGCCGTGACGTCGGCGATCAGTTCGGCTGATGTCGGCGCGCCAAATTGATCGGCAACGATGCGCAGCGTCGCTCGCTCCCGCGCCAAGCGAAGAACGGTGTTGATGAAATTGGCTCCCGTCGCGGAGAAAACCCAGCTTGTCCGTAGTATAACGAACCTGCAGCCTGACGCTTCGATCGCTTGCTCGCCGGCTCGTTTTGATTGCCCGTAGACGTTCAGCGGATTGGTGTCGTCACTTTCGACGTACGGCGCCTCCTTCCGGCCGTCGAAAACATAGTCTGTTGAGTAGTGAACGAGCGTCGCGACGCGGTCGCGGGCAAATCGCGCGATGATTTGCGGCGCTTCGGCATTAACCCGGAAAGCGGCCTGCGGCGTCGATTCCGCACGGTCGACCTGCGTCCAGGCGGCGGCATTAACGATAAGGTCGGGCGCATGTTCCTCCAAGATCGCAGGGAGGGTCTCAGTCGCTTCCATATCGATGTCACGCCTTTCCAGCGCCGTCACCGCACCCAGCGGCAGGAGCGTTCGATGTAGTTCCCGGCCGACCTGGCCGTTCTTGCCAAGCAGCAGGATGTTCATGCGTATTGCTTCGCGATCCAGTTGCGGTAGCTGCCGCAGGTGACGTTGTGTACCCAATCCGGATGATCGAGATACCAGCGAACGGTCTTTCGGATGCCGGTCTCGAACGTCTCGGCTGGTCGCCAGCCCAACTCTGCCTCAATCTTGCGGGCGTCGATAGCGTAGCGCCGGTCATGACCCGGGCGATCGGTCACGAACGTGATCTGATCCTGATAGGAGCCGCCGTCTGCTTTGGGCTTAAGCTCGTCAAGCACGTCGCAGAGCGTCATCACGACCTCGAGGTTCGTTCGCTCGTTCCAGCCCCCGATGTTGTAGGTCTGTCCTGGCAAGCCGTCATCCAACACCCGTCGAATTGCGCTGCAGTGATCCTTGACGTAGAGCCAGTCGCGAATTTGCCGGCCATCGCCGTAGAGCGGCAAGGGGCGACCTGAAATGGCATTGTGAATGACCAGGGGAATGAGCTTTTCTGGAAAGTGAAACGGGCCGTAGTTGTTGGAGCAATTGGTGGTCAAAACGGGCAGGCCGTAGGTGTGATGGTAGGCCCGAACAAGGTGGTCCGCTGCCGCTTTGCTGGCCGAATAAGGGCTGTTTGGCTGGTACTGATTTTGTTCGTCAAAGGCAGGATCACCCGCGCGCAGCGTACCGAATACCTCGTCGGTCGAAACGTGCAGGAAACGAAACCCTTCGCGATTCGCCAATCCGCCCCAATAGGCTCGCGCTGCTTCCAGTAACCGGAATGTGCCTACGATGTTGGTCTGAATGAAATCTTCCGGCCCATGGATCGAGCGGTCAACATGGCTTTCGGCGGCGAAGTTCACGATGGCGCAGGGTTTGTATCGTGTCAGGAGGCTCGTCACCAGCGCACTGTCGCCAATGCTTCCACGGACGAAGGTGTACCTGGCATCTCCCGAAAGCGAGGCCAAATTCTCACTGTTGCCAGCATAGGTCAGCGCATCGAGATTGAGAACAGGCTCGTCGCTCTGCGCCAGCCAGTCGAGAATGAAGTTTGAGCCGATAAAGCCGGCGCCGCCCGTCACCAAAATCATCGCTACACACCCTTCACGCAAACACAAAACACAAACGACGACCAGCTAGTAGACATTCCTGCGATCAACCATGCTGACCATGGTCACAAAGACGATTTTCAGATCGAGCCACAATGACCAATTATGGATGTACCAAAGGTCATGGCGAACACGGTCAGCCATTCGATCCACTGTCGGTGTTTCGCCGCGGCACCCGTTGATCTGGGCCCATCCCGTCAATCCGGGCTTGACATGCCGGCGCGATGCGTACTCGGCGATAAGAGCTCCATAGAGATCATCGTGCACCAATGCATGCGGACGCGGCCCGACGACCGACATGTCGCCTCGAAGGACGTTCCAGAATTGCGGCAGTTCGTCCAGGCTTGTCGATCGGATAAAGCCGCCGACTCGCGTGACGCGAGGGTCGTTGCGTGTCGCTTGGCGCACGTCCGTGGAATCTTCCATGACCGACATGCTGCGAAACTTGAGTATGCGAAACACGCGGCCACTATACCCTTTTCGCGATTGCACGAAGAAGATCGGTCCGGGGCTGTCTAGTTTTATGGCAACGGCAACCGCAACACAAATTGGGAACATGACAACCAGTGCAGCGATGGAAAAGGCGACATCGAATGCCCTTTTCAGTCCCCGTTCGTAGAGATCGAGCGGTGGGCGGTGGGCTTGGAACACGCGCCGCTCCCCGACCGTTTGCGCAGGGCCTTCGACGACGTCTCCCACGACACCGCCGAACATGACGCTTACCGGCACACAGAATTGACGCAGCGTGGTCAGGCACTCCTCGAGCGCGCGCAAATTTCCATAGTCGCTCCATGCAACCAGCACTTCATCCACTTCGGCTATGCCGTTCTTCTCATAGGCCTCGCTCATGGATGCCAGCGCCAGATCGGCTTCGGCAATTCGCATCATATGCTTAATAGAGAGACCGCTGAGGGCGGCACGTTGAACGACTGATTCCGTCGGCATCGTGCTTGGGCAAATGAGAAGTACCCGTCGGGTGGGGAACGCTGCACGAGCAATCGCGCTGCTGAGGTGGCTATACCAGAACAGGCGCAAAGCGATCAGCCCACCCAAAGAGAGAATTGCACCTGTGATGATCGAGCCACGCGGAATTGCCGCGTCGATCTTGAGGAACAAGATCACGGCCAGAAGAAACAGCAGAGCCGCCGGCAAAAACGCCGTGATCAGCAGCAACTGGCGGCGCAACGAGAGCATCTCGCTCGGTCGGTAGGCATGGACGCTAAACATCGCCAGCATGAAAATCGTCGCCACGAGTAGACCGATCCCGATGTAAAGCGAAGGGTCGGCAACAGTGCCGAAGGCAATCTGCTCGTAAAACAGATGACCTGCTGCACTCGCGGCAAGGAGAACGATAAAATCGACCGTTGCTGCGATGCAGGCAATCGCAATGCTGTTGAAACCGAACCATTTCCGGTCGCTTTTGACGGAAAGATGCGGGCCCCAGTTCTGTTCGACTGGAATGGTCATGATTCACACCCTCAACCCTGCTGTATAGTTAGCATGAGTTAAACGTGCCCAACAATTAACCTTGAATACGCCTTATTGCGTAACGCCTGAGACTATTGGCGAATATACTTCGCGATCTGGATCGCGAAATTAATCCTGCTTAAGTATTTCCTCTTAATATTTGGGCATTTAGCTTGATAAATATTTAAAGCAACGAAGTATTGTCTGCGGGTTGCTTGATGGCCGGGCGGATCCTGGTGTGGTGGCGGAAATCAATCCGTATTATTGATTAGGTTTGATGCAGAACAGCGTCATATTTCCTCAACTACGCAGAAGCCGGTCCTGCTCAAACCGCTGTGCTTAACAGGCGGCAGGTTCAGGATGCCGGCATGATATGTGCAGTGCATTCATCCGCGCGACGAAAGTGGTGGTCACGCCACCCTAACAGCTTTCGCTTCGGTCATGGTCGCAAAAACATCCACTGTTATGCAGCGACAGCATGACAGTCCTCGCCGATCGCGCGGCGAGGCCTTGCCAGAGAGAAAATGCGCAATCGGTGAAGATATCGGTTCTGCCGGCCGCTGCTATCTCGGTACATCGAGTTTGTTTATTGCAAACGTATAGTTATTGCCCGTGCCCCCACGGGTAACGACCAGTTTGCGCGTTTTGGTTGTGATGCGCGCGAAATTTCCCTCGGTCGTAATCGACCGTGCGGTCGAAATCGTGGCGTAGCTTTCTCCCGGGAATTTTTCCGGGCATGCCTTGCCGCCGATGGCATAGATGCGCGCGCCACCTTTTTCGTAACGCTGTTGAATAGGCCGGCCGTTGGCGTCGGCAAGAACCTTACAGCCGGGCGCCCCTGGTACCGGAATAATCCGGTACCAGGGGCTGTCGGCGAGAGCGCCGGGCACGGATAATGACAGCAGGGCGGAGGCAACAAGGAATAGTCTCAACATGGTCCGGCTCCTTCATCGTCAAGAATGTAAAGCTATATTAGCTCATGTTGGTCAACGAGGTTATTTCGAATTACAGGAAGAAAAAATAGATAATATCTATTTGTCTATCAATGATTTGACATAGTCTAGTTATAGAATATTTGCATATACAAGAACATCCATTGATCTTGCCTGGGAGAAGCGCTGCTTCCACTGCCGACTAAATCCTTTGATGTTTGCGGAGAGGTTCAAAATGACTCATGGATCTTTGGCGTTTTTTCTTGTTGCGCGCTTATCGGTTTTCTGCAGCTGCGCCGCGTTCGCCAGTGCGAGTTTCGCGACGACGATTGATGTTTCTCCGTCGCCAACGCGCGGCATCCAGGCTGCTCTCAATAGAGCACAGCCCGGTGACGTCATCCGGTTGAGACCTGGAATATACTATGAAGATTTCAAGACGGTTCGAAACGGCAGACCCGGAAAACCGATTGTGATCACCGGTCCTCGGTCCGCGGTCATAAGGGGATCAGGCGCGTCGAGGGTGATCGAAATCAACCACGACTATACGGAACTGCGCGGGTTCACGGTGGATGGCAAATTCGGCGCCGGCAACACCAAGGGCAGCTATCGTGACAAGCTCATCTATGTGATCGGCAAGACGCGTGGAGACGGAGTAACGGGCCTGCGGATATTGAACATGTCCGTCAAAAATGCCGGGGGCGAGTGCATCAGGCTTCGCTACCAGACGCGCCGAAACGAGATTGCCTATTCACAGATCAGCAATTGCGGCCGCTATGATTTCGCCTTCAGAGACGGCGGTAAGAATGGCGAGGGCATCTACATCGGCACCGCCCCGGAGCAGCGGGGCGCCCACGGGGCTCCGGACCGATCCGTCGATGCCTCGGACGCCAATCACGTCCATCACAATATCATCGACACCAAAGGCAACGAGTGCGTGGATATCAAGGAAGGATCAAGCCGCAATGTCGTCGAGCATAACCAATGCTCCGGCCAGAAGGACAAGAACTCTGGCGGCTTCGATTCTCGCGGCAACAACAATGTCTTCCGCTACAACACCGTCAGCAATGTGCGCGGCGCGGGGGTGCGTCTCGGTGGGGACAGCGACAAGGATGGCATTAACAATGATGTCTACGGCAATACGTTTCGGAAGGTCGGAGTAGCGGTCGTGCGCGCAGAGCGCGGTCCGCAGGGCAAGGTGTGTGGCAACACCTCGCAGAGCAATTCCGAAAAGAAGGACAAGAAGAAGGGCAAGGTTCAGCTTAAGCCGCTAGCCGGCTGCTGACTGTTGCTTCGGTGGTAGCAAGGTGTCTCGGCTCAATTGGATGACAGCTTTTGGAGCGCGGCACGCGCCAGCGGATATCCACCCGCTGCCGACTTCTCCAACCACTGTCGACCTGTGGCGCCGTCCTGCGGTTTGTCGGTTGACTGAAGCATCATCATGCCCAGAAGGTATTGAGCCTCCGGATCGTTCTGTTTGGCTGCGCTTTCGCGATAGGTCTGCGCTGTGTCGAGCGAGGCAGTAACGCCCGTGCCGTAGTAGTAGGCATCACCCAACACCTTTGAGGCTGATGCGTACCCGCTGGCTGCAGCCGTTTGGAGGCTCGCGATGATCAGATCCTTCCTGCTCTTGTCGACATCTGAACGTGCGAGAGCCCGTGAAAGATAATCAATGGCGTCGGCGTTGCCGCGTTCCGCCAGTGTTTGGAATATTGAAATCGCCTCGTTGACAGCTTCGGGCTTGTCCCTCTTCCACAGGACCTGCGCCATGACCTTAAGCGCATTTGGATCAGCTGCTCGCCCCTCCGCCCGGATGGCGGCCATTGCTTCGTCTTGTACGGACGGCGGATAGTCGAGATTGAGCAATTGCTTCGCGGGTCTGCCTGCGTCCAGTGGATTGAGCGCGATCGATTGCAGAAGCAACTCGGAACTCACTGCCATATCCTCGGGCGTCTTGCTGAGCACGATGCGCTTGGCAATCTCGGTGTAGAGCTTTGCCCGGCGTGCCGGCTCAAGGCGAGCGGCCCATTTCTTCGCCTCGGAGATGTTCTTGAGGGTGCCTCGGCCTTCGGCGAGAGCAAGCGACGTTGCTTCGATGCCCTTGGCGTTTCCGACAACGGCTGCCCATCGGTACCACTTATAGGCAATCACGTCATTTTGTGGGACGTCCAGCCCGGTGTATTGAATCAGTCCGTAGGCCGCCACGCAGCTCTTGCATCCACGCATTGCCTCCGCCGCAAGCGAGCGCAGGACGGCCGGCGTTCTATCCCCAAAGACATAGTCGTTCATAAGAATGCCCTTGGCCAGAAGCCGTGTAGCGTCTCTTGACGTTGGGCCAGCAAGCAGAAGAGCGAAGCCATAATTTGGATCGCGTACCTTTCGGTCGGGTGCGGTAAGCGCCGCCGTGGCGATCAACAGGCGCTTGGGCAAGGGAAGTTTGACCGCCGCATTGACTTCGGGCCAGCCCTTTGCGATCCGCAGTTCTTGCCAATTCGCATATGTCTCGATCACGGGTCGCGGCGTCGGCTTCACGATCTTCGCTGCCTCGGCGGTCGCAATCGTTGCTGTTGCCATCAGAGCGGTCAGCGATATGCGTAGGATGCTCTTCATGACGCCTACTCCTGCATTGACTGTTCAGTTTGCCAAGTCAGTCGACTTGGTCAGCCAGCGTTGCGCCTCTTCGGTATCGGCTTTTGTGCCGAAGCCGATCTGCAACGCGATTGCATATTTCTCAAAGGCACCGCGGTAGCCCGCATGCGCCGCCTTCGAAAGCCATTCGGTGCTCTTGGTATCGGAGTGCTCAAACCCGTGGGTGCCAGCCGCGTAGAAGTCGGAGACGTTGAGCATGGCGGCTCCATTCCCGAGCGTTGCTGCCTTCAGGGTCCAGGATTTTGCCGCTTGCGTGAATGCAGGGCTGCCTTCGGAGAGCCGCAGATAGAGCCTGGAGAGCAGCGTTGCTACCTGCGGTGAATTCTGCGCCGCGAGATCACGCAGCAATGTTTCCACCTTCTCGTCGCCACTGGACGGGTCGTTGAAGGTGGCCTGTTGCGACAGAATCTCCGTCACCAGGCTTTCCAGGGCTCCTTCGTCGCCGAGCCGTGCGCTTCTCAGCAGCCACATGTAACTATTCTTCTCATCCGCCGGCAGACCCTCGCCGGTGCTATACATGCGACCGATCTCGCGCATGGCCTCCCGCTTTCCACCCTCGGCGGCGTCCTTCATGAGCTCGATTGCCTTTGCTTTTTCCGCTGGCCGTTCGTTCAGCAGGAAACGGGCAATCTGGTATTGCGTGCTTGGATCCTTCGTTGGCTCGGCGATCGCCTGATCGAAGAGACCGAGATAGTCCTGCTTAAACTGCGGCACGGTTCGTATCGCCAACGCGACCTGGATCTTTTCCTTCTCCAGGCAAAGCGGCCGGCTGAGGGCAGCTTTGAGAATCGTCGCTTGCTGCTCGGCATCGCTTTCGACTTCGGCTTGCTTGAGGAGCGCGCGCAAGTCGCCTGTCGCGTTCGCCCGGGCAAGCCATCGCCGCCAATCCGCTCCGCCACCGTCAGTGGCGGAAACCTTCATGTCCACCAGCCGCAGCATTGCCGAGATGCTGCCTTTGGACGCCGCCTCGACGAAGAGGGCCGTGGCCTTCTTGGGATCGGGCTCAAGCGTTGGATCGGGGTCGATGTAAAGTCTGGCCAACTCAAAGAGCAGGTCCGGATTTCCGGTCGGGGCCGACGCCTCCAGCATCGCTCTCGCCTTTATAGCGTCGCGCTCCTCAGGAGCATCAGGGGACAGAGCCGCACGCGCCTCCGTCAGTGTTGCAACTCCGGGATCAGCGGTCATCGCGCGCTGGCGCCAGGTCTTAGCCGCAGCCGCATCCTTTTCCGTTCCGTGGCCATCACGGTAAGACAGGCTGACCCGCATCATGGCTTCGACATCGCCTTGCTCGGCCGCTTGCGTCAGAAACTTGGCGGCTTTTGCGTTGCCATCAGATGTGCGCTTGGCAGATGCCTCGTCTGCAAGCGTCAGCAGGCTTGCTGCGTTACCTGCCGCGGCGGCCTTCTCGAGCCAGGCACGCGCCTTGGCACGGTCCTTTTCGACACCCGCTCCACAGAAGTAGAGCGATGACAGTTCGCTCATCGCGACACCGAGGCCGTGGTCGGCTGCCGCGCTTAGATATGTCAACGGATCCTTGTCGAGCTTTATAGCCGGCTTTTCACCCGACGCGAGCTTGTAAAGCTCGAAGGCGGAACGTGCAGAGCCAAGATCTGCGGCCTTCACCAGCGTCTGCTTGGCGAGTTCGAAATTCGGTGCGCCGGCGCTGCCGCGCGCGTAGATGATGCCGAGTTGTTCCATTGTGCGGAGGCTGACGTCTGGCAGCACGGCCGCCTTCTGCAGGCTCTGCAGCTCAAGACCAGGATCGGCTCCGGCCCCATAGGCCCCACGATAGTAAGCGGCCTTCATTTCATAAGCGCGCGGGTTGCCGCGCTCCGCTTCCTGAGCCAGCAGTTTGAATGCTTCGTTCTTGCCGCTTCCTTCTGGTGGGGTTGAAAGCAGGAGATCGGCAAGGGTCAACCGGCTTGCCGAGTGCCCGAGTGCCGACGCTTGTCTCAAGAGACCGATCGCCTGTTGCTGATTGGCGGCGACACTGCTGTCTTGCAGGTATCGGCGTGCGAGTGTTGACATTGCCCTGACATCACCGAGTTTCACGGCAGCCTGCAGCCATTGTGCCGAGGTCTGTTGGTCGTCGAGCCCCAAATCGGGGTCGATCAGGATGTCGGCAAAGCCGGTCAGGACGCTGCAATCGCCGGCGCCCAATCTATCGGACATCTTCGAGATCGCACGGTTCAGATAGAGGCGGTTGGCGTCGGCAGTCTCTGCCAGTTGTGGGTTGCGGTAGTAGAGACGCGCAAGCTCGAGTTCGGCGGCCGGATCGCCGGCGTTTGCTGCCGCAGTGAGATATCCCTGTGACTTCTTAAGGTCGACTGGTACGAGCTCGCCTTGGCGATAGAGCCTGCCGAGAAAGGTTCCCGCCTCGATCGTCCCGCGTTTGATCGCCTCCGTCTCGACCCTGATGATTTCATCGACGCGCAGAGAAGCGTTGTCGTCGTCGGCAAGAATGCGGCCGTAGAGATGGAGTGCGCGACCCGCTCCGGCAAATGGGACCTGGCTCAGGTAGAGGGCAATGCGTTCAGCGGTCGCCGGGCTTCTCTGATAAAGACTGTAGGGGCTGAATAGCGTTTGCGCATCCTGCAGCATGTCGTCTGGCGAGAGTGTGCCAGTGCTCTTTCCGTCCCAACGGTTCCAGTTGCGAGGCGCGGGCACCGCAGGCGGAGTGACACACATCTGCGCGTAGTCGAAATCCGGGCTCAGAGGGATCAAGGTCTCAGTGGCGGCAATGGCGTTCGTCGCCAGAACGGGTGCGCAAAAGGCAAGCGTCGCGGCGAGCGCGGTTCTTTGGAAACTTCCAAGCCGGCGGCCGACAGCCGCACTCCCAATCTCGTTTCCGTTGGACATTGAAATGCTACCTCATTGCTTCGGAGCGTCGTCACTCTCGTCTTGTGCCGATCTCGTTCTGTCGAGCTGGCGTGCCCGCGCGATAATCTCGTCTCGGACCAGGACGACCCAGTTATGGGTCGACCCAGCTTCACTGTCGCTTCGGGCCGGCACGATCAGCGCCGTGCATGCAAGGACGCGTGAATTGCTCTCCCGGTCTCCCTGCAGGTTCAGACCTCCCAGCGGCTGGCGGGGTATGCGCCTGCGAAATGTGACGCTGCGTTGGCGCTCACTCTTCCACACCATTGTCTTCGACCCCTTGCAGCGATACGGAAGACATGTCTCCCGCACCCATTTTTTTTAGCTTCTTTGCAGCTTGAACATGCTGCAGCGCGCGGGCGCTCTGCAGCCACTTGATCGCTTCGGCCTTGCTGGCGTCCGTGTTGTCGGCTTCGAGTTCCAGGGCGAGATGGAACATTGCAGTGGTGCTGCCTGCATTCGCGGCTCGCAGCTCCCATTCGCGCGCCTTCTTCGGATCCTTGTCGACGCCGATGCCGTATTTGTAGACCTCGGCTAGTCTGTACATGGCGTCGGGAGCATCCCATCCCGTGCTGGCCGAAGCCCTTTCCAGCCAGAGGATTCCTGCCTCGGGATCACGCTGGGTGCCAAAGCCGGATAGAAGCGCGATGCCGGCTCCGATCATCGCGGACACATGACCTTCCCGGGCACCGCGCATATTCAGTCGGAAGTTCTGCGATGCATCGACCTCAGGTCCAATTGCTGCACCATATGTCTCCGCAAGGTCATGCCAGGCAAATGCATAGCCGTGCTCGGCCGCAGTGCGCAGCAGCTGAACGGCCTTGTCTTTTTCTCTTTTGACACCGCTGCCCCACATATAGGCGAGGCCAAGGTCGCGCGTTGCCATGTGGCTTCCTGCATCGGAGGAAATCTTCAGATGGGTCGCAGCAACAGCGAGATTGCGCTCTACGCCGCGCCCGTCGCGATAGGCGCGTGCCATGCGCATGTTGGCGGTCGGGTCATCGGGATGGAGCGCCAGCACCGAGCGGTAGTAGCCAACGGCCTTTTCGCCATCGCCTTCGACGTGCTTGCCATCCATGTAGAGGTCGCCAAGTTTCAGGAGTGCATCGACATCACCCTTCTGAGAGGCCTGCTCCAAGAGTTCGAGGCCGGTGGGGACATCTTTGGCATCCCCCTTTCCCTCGATGTAGACATTTGAAAGCGCAACGGCGGCACCGGGAATCTTGGCACCCGTGAGTTCGCGCAGCATCGAGGCGCCCTGAAGGTTCAGGCGTATATCCGATGGCATCAGCATGGCGCTCGCCAGATGCACCTTCTCGCGCGGAACGTCGCTCGCCGTCTTCAGGGCTAGGCGCAGCCATTCTGCCCCGACATTCGGATTTTGGGCCCGCTCGGACACATATTCGTAGAGCTCAACGGCCGCCGGGCTGTTGTTCTTTCGCGCGGCTGTCGTCAGTCGCTCGATCGCTTCGTCCAGCTTGCCATTTGCCTTGAGGAACCGCGCCATTTCAACCGGCGCTTCCCGGTTCCCGGCGGCGATCGCATCGGAGAAGGCCTCATGCGCGTCGCGAAATGCGGTCTCTCCGCCACGCGAGAGGTAGAGGTTCGCCAGGCTGACGAGGGCGTCGGTGGCGCCAAGCGAAATCGCCTTCTTGTAGAGCGTGACCGCCCGGTCGAAATCTTGCCCGACGATTTCACCGTCGGCATAGGCCTCGGCCTCCTTCAGCATGGCGCTTTCGCTGCCTGCGCGCGACGCGCGCTCGATATAGGGGAAGGCTTTCTTGCGCTTGTTGATATCGGCGGACGACAGATAGACATCCGCCAGGCGATTGAGCACCTCGACCGACTCGGCCGCTGCCAGGGCTCGGAGATAGAGGTCAATAGCCTTCGTCTCGTTGATCTCTCCAACAACACCCTTGGCGTACATGTCGCCAAGAAGCAGTTGGCCGGTGACGCTTCCCTTCGCGGCTAGCTCGTTCAGCTTTTCGACCGCAAGCTCAACGTTTTCGCGGCTTCTCAGCGATGGGGCATCGATTACCAGATGGGCAAATCTCGTGAGCGCGGAGTTGGATCCGTTCTTGACCCCGAGCCGGAAAATGTTTGCAGCACGCGTCTGGTCTATTACGACACTTGCGCCGTCGCGAAAGCTTTCGCCAATCCGGATCAGATCTTCACCATTGGCGACATCGCCGGCCATCGTCGCCTCATAGAGTTGGTCCGACGACCGCCTGCGCTGTTCGGCGGTTTCCTGCAATGCCTGGGAGTAATAGAGGACCGCCGTTGCGTCCTTGGCGTCGATCAGCCTGGCAATCCACATATCATAGACTTGTGGCGGGACGTTCAATGGACCGGCGTCGGCAAAGTCGCGCACCAATTCTTGCGCGGCTTCGATCGATCCAGCGGCGGCGGCTGCCTGGTATTGTTCGATAGCGGCGGCAGGATCGAAGAGCGGCGTATCAGGTTCGCCGAGCAGACGTGCGACCCAGACAACGGCTGTGATCTGGCCTAGTTGCGCAGACTTGCGATACCAGGCCAGAGCCTCCTTCTGATCCTCGGGCTTGTCCGACAGCCTTCGATAATATCCGCCGAGATCGAAGGCGGCGCCTGCATCTCCGCGCGCAGCGCGCTGGCGCAGTAGGCTGAGGCCGAAGTTCGTCATAGCAGCCGCCTCGACCGGTGTCGCGCCGGGCAGCTTCGCCAGCTCGAATGCTGCCGCGCCGTCACCAAGGCGAAGGGCAAGATTGAGGTTATCGCGCGCTTCTTGAGCGCGGTTCGGAAACGATGCCAGCTTCTGCCCGCGGACATAGGCCGCCTCGGCATTGCCAGTCTTGATAACGTCATTCAGCAGGGCAAGCGCGCGATCGACGTCAACTGGCCCTCCTTCGCCTGCCAGCATCATCTTGGCGAGCAGAAGCTTTGCTTCGGCTTGTCTGGCACCGGGCAACGTCACGGCGGCCTCAAGGGCTTGGCGTGCTTTCGGGAAGTTTGGAACTCTCAGCGAATTGGCGGTCGAGACCGCTACTCCGCTCCGCAACTGCTTGGCGATCTTCAGAAGTCCCTCGCCGTCGTTCTGCTGGATCAACAGATCGACCTGTTCGGCCGGCGTCGCTGTCAGTTCGGCGACGGCCACCATCGGCGTTGAAAAGGCCAGATAGGTGGCTGCAAGCAAAACGGAGAGATGCTTCTGGCGTGGTGTCATCCCAGCCTCCAGAAGCATGTGGCGTTGCCGCCGGCGAATTCGTCGATGAGAGGACGCTCGTTTGCTCCTTCTCGTTCAAGGAGAGCGCCTGCACGCCGCTGAGTGAAGTTCGCCGGCTCATGAACGGCGAGCGCTTCGAGGAACGCGAGATAGTGGCGTCCGTTGCCCCGGTTTTCCAGGAAGCCGAAATCCGGCTTCATGAAATCCTGTTCCGGCCCTGGAATGTAGTTCTCGGCGGAGTAGGCATTGACCAGGATCGGGTTGGTCATGCCATTCATCCAGTAGGACAGGACCGTCCACATGGATTTCTTCTTTCCGTCGGCCGCTGTCGCGTCGAACAAGTCGTCCTGCCCGCCCGCTGCAATTTCAGCCATGACGGTCATGCTGGTCAGCGACTGACGCATGTACCAGAGTGCGCGTGCACCGCGACGCGTTTCCAGCGGCAGGCTGCCATCGGCGCGGGCGTCATCCAGGATAACGCGAAAGCGGTCGAGCCCCTTCTGGTAAAGTGCCTGGTCACCCGTCAGGCTACCCCAGGCCATCAGGACGCTGTCGGCCAGATAGCGGTGATTGTTATAGTCGACGCTTCCCTCGAAAATCTGATCGGTGCGTCGAACCAGCGGATCGATCCAGGCGATTAGCTTCTGCTTCTCGTCGTCGCCAAGCCCGTCGCGGATGATCGAATAGGCCACCACAGTCGGCAGCATCAGGCGTTTCAGAGCATAATAGGCGTCGTGAATTTTCTCGGTTTCAGAGAATGCACTGGCGTCCGCCCACTTCAACAGAAAGGCCTTGAGCATTTCCTCGGCGCGTTTATCGCCAGCGAGCGCGCGGCCGGACAGAACCATGACCGCCCATGCGTATTGGTTGCCAGACCGGTCCGTTCCGTATCCCTCCGTGGTCGTCAGGCCCTTGATGACCTCGATGTTCAGCCATTTGGCGTCGGCATCGACCGCAAGGCACGCCTTGCGCGCGTTGGATGATGGATTCTGCGCGAGAAAGGCCTTGCGTGCCTTTACATCAAACAGCCCTTGATAGCCGCCGTTCGCCGCTTGGCTTACGGATGCCCGTGTCGAGCTCGGCAACACTGTTGCGCTGAGAATGGCTGCGATCAGGGCGATCCCGCTACGTGCCGCGAGGAGAGAATGAGCCGCCTTTTTCAAGTGTTGTCTCCTTTTCCATGGAAACTTTCGAATTGCACGGTGCCGCGGGCGTCCGTGCAGTTGCCGGAAGTTTTGCTGTCAAAGAAAAGTGCATCGTTCTCCCCCAGGAACCCCGCCTCCCGGAATGCACAATCGTAATTTGCCGGCCGCTGCGGACGGCAGGTAGATGCGATTGCTACATCCTGATGCCCATTGAATCGCAGCACATGTCCCTCAAACGGGCGTGTGTCGCCGTCAAGCAGACGCCCTTCCTGATTGCGGAATTCGTTCTTTGCCAGCGTGAGCCCAGAGACGCCGGCAGCCTTTATCCCCTTGCCGTTTGCAGCGATCAGGTTGTCCGTCGCGGTGAACGTCGTCAGTGGCACATAGGGATCCATTACCAGATCGCGCTTATGCTCATCCTCTGCGAGCGACAGGTCGCTGATGTAGCCACTGATGGCCTCGAGCTTGTTGCGGACGATGGCGTTGTCATGGACGCCAATATCCCAGCTATTACGCATGCGCACGCCGGAGCGGCCATTCTCGATGAAGGCGTTGGCAACTGCGAGATTGCAGCTACTCTCGAAGAACGTCAGGCCATCTTGGTCGTTCTCGAAGGAAAGGTTGCCATAGACAAGGTTATCCACGCTGTCACGGTCCAACATCAGGCCGGAGCCCTTGTTGTGGAACACCACGTTGCCGACCTGCCAACTGGCATCGACGCCGCGGGAAATGATGATGCCGTGTTTCACCATGGTATCATGCGCGGTGTTGAGCGCGATCAGCAGTCGATGCGAGCGGTCGTGCGGATCGACGCCATAAAGGACGTTGTTTGCGTACTCGTTGCCGATGAGCGAGATGTCATCGGCCTCGTAGGAATAGAAGCCGTACTCGAAGTTATGAAAATAGTTCTCGACGACAATGCCCGTCGGATTTCGCAACTGTTCGCGAGCCTTGGCGATTGTCTTCGGGCCGGCCGAGAACGTAAGTCCAAAAGACTTCGATGCTGCATATCCCAGCGAATCCAGAACAGATCCGCCAATATACATTTCGGAATTGCTCCAGCCGACGATGAAGGGCCGGAATACCCCACGCGTGTCTTTGCTGGAATTGCGCGGCTTCTGCAGCGCCTCATCCCACGATGTTACGGTCGTGTCCTGAATGTAAAGTTTGCCGCCGACCGCGAGAAAGGCGCCAGCGGTGGCGGACAAGCGATAGGCGGAAGCCTCCTGCCCGGACAGGATCAAGGCGGCCCCCTCGCCAACGAGCAGCGGCGCGCGAAGCGTGACGATATCGCCCTCCCGTTCGACCAACGGCTCGCCAGCCGTGCTATCCAGCTGCATGGCAAGACTACCAAGTGTATAGGTGCCGCTCTGAATGACGATAATGCGCGGATAGAGAAGCCCTTGCGCGCGGGCGGCATGGGAAAGACCGGTAAATCCGCCTGCAAGGTCCTCCATGAACTTGCTTTCATAAGGACTAAGGTTTCCCAATGTTATTGAGATTTGCCCCGGTGTTGGCAGCGGTATCATCGAGCGCGTCGTTGCCGCCGTCTTGCTTATGTCGGGATACCCATATCTGCTGAGCGGGGCGCTCATCACGGCTGTCGTCTTCAGCGACATGCGGCCATCGCTGAAGACGGCCTTCGAGGGCTGGGGCAGGCCTTCGTTTCTCGCCTCCAATGATGCCTTCTTCAGCCAGTCTCTATAGTCTGACGTTTCACCCTTCCCCAGCCCCCAACCGAGCCGGTCAAGGTGGCGCAACTGCGCCTCGGCAATGGCGCGAAACGTGCCCACACGCAGTATCGGATCGCGAATGTCTTTGGTGGCAAGGATGGCCGTCCTGACATAGGCCGGATCGTTCGCGGCCGCGATCATGACCTCGGCTTTCAGTTGCTCGTCGCTGGCCGCAGGCTGGCTGTCGAAGTAGGCGATGGCGGTCTTCGCGTCACCTTTCAACGCAGCCCGGCTCGCGATGCGTCCAGCTGCCTTCGCCTTCAGCTTCTCGTCGGAAATCTTGCTGACGAGCTTCTTGGCAAGCGCGATCTGGTTGGACTTCGATAAGTAGTCAATGATGTCGAAGAACAGGTCATCACGCTGCTCTGCCTTGTCCACCCCGCCTGCATAGGAGATCGCCTGGTCGACGACATCGGCCGCCTTCTCGGCCCCGTCCTTTCCGGATATCTCTTTGGCAAGCCGGAGGAGCGCCTCGACACGATACTCCGGTTCCTTGATGGAGCTTGCCAGGCCCATGGCGTCGTCGGTCTTGCCATTGCGTGCCCAGACGCGGACAATTTCCGACTGCACGCGGCCTTTGTCTTCGTCGTTTGCTATCTCGTCGGCGATCTTCGTTGCGGCATCGAGGTCTCCTTCTCGCGCCTTGGCGCGGCCTATGCCCGAGAGCGCCTGCTCACGGTCCTTGAGGGTGGTGATCTTCGGGAGAAGCGCTTCGGCCTTCTTCAAATCGTCGCTGTCTGCGAACGCCTTGGCAAGGTTGCCGAGGGCATCGGATGCGCCCTTCATGTCGGTGAGCTGATCTGCGAAGGCTTGGGCATCATCGAACCGCTTGAGGTCGGTCGCTCCGCCGATAGCGGCAATCAGCGCCGCTTCCCTCGCATCGCCGCTTAGTGCTTTGACGATCTGCGTGCCACGGTCGTATTGCTGGGAGGCCATCTTTGCCAGGCCGCGATCACTGAGTTCGGAGGCAAGGGTGAAGTCGATCTCCGCAAGCCCCGGGCCGGTTTCCATCACGTCGGTCATTGCGGTCGCGTCGATCAGGCGGTCGGCATCAACACGGTTCTTGACGATGCGGATGATGAGGTCCTCCTGATCGCTTCGATCGGCCAAACTCGTGGCAAAAACCGGGAACAGGTTCACTGCATTCGCCTTGAGGGCCGCGCTCAGGACCTCGTTGACGGTGTCGGCGCGGTGTTCGGACGACTCCGGATCGACGGCGAGAGCAAACAGCAGGGCTTGTTCTATCCGGCCGGCCTTGAGTTCGGCCTTCACTGCCGCCGAGATGTCGTCGAATTTGGCGTCCTTAATTTCCTTTTTGCCGAGTTTCTTGTCGCCAAGCAGCCGCAGGGCGATATCGTAGCGGGCAAAGCCACGCATGCGCGCCGGCCACATGCCGCCGACCGCCTTGTTGACGATGTTCGAGGTCAGCTTCGGTTCGACGTAGGCGCCGACCTGGGCGATGTTGTTAAGCGCGGCATTCTTCTCTTCAGCTAAGGTGATCTGCACGCTGACATCGATTGCCCTTTCCAAGAGGGTCAAAGCGGCATCGTGGTCGCTTGCGATCTGCCTCGCATAGTCGGCCAGCGCCGATACTTTGAGTTCCGGTGCCGATAGGGCGTCGACAAGGTCGTCGATCCTCAGCCTGGTCGCAACGCGTGCGTCCGGGTCGGCGCCCTTGTCGGTCAGGCTTGAAAGCGTGGCGCTCAGCGTCCCTGTTGTGACGACATCAGGCGTAATGCCGGCCGCCTCGAGGTCGGCAATGCTCGCTTTGGCAGCCTCATCACCACCTTCCGCGCTCACCGAAAGTGCGGCAAGCTGGTCGCGGGCGCGGTCATAGGCTTTGATCCGCTCGGCAGGTGTCTTGGCCTTGTCGACATCCAGAACAGATTGCCGGATTTTCTCGACGATCTGCTGAACGCTATCCAATGTCTGAGCGTATGCAGGATACGTCCCGATTGCGCCGAACAGGGCGGTCGCGGTCAAAACCGAGACGGTCAATCCAGCGAGGTATCGTTTTTTGCTCATTCGCATTAACTCCCTCAACTCCCTCATCCCTTGGTTTCGGCAGCAGGTTGGCTCTCTGTGCCGCTTGTGCTGACGGCGTTGTTCAGCTTTTCCGGCAGGTTCGCGGTCGTCCAGGGCGACTGCACAAACCGCACCGTCACAGGCGTTCCCACGATGGAGGAGAGATCTGCGTCTCCCACGTCGATATTGATCGGGATCTTGTTGCCGGACTCCAGATCGGTGCTTGTAAGCTTCGGCAGATCCCGGATGGTCGCGTTTGAGATTTGTTCGCCATGCGGAAGCTCGACCAGAACACGGGCGCCCCTAAAGAGACGCAAGGCCTGGGAATAATCGACCATCGCCACGACGTGCGGCTTGGCGTTTTGCATGCTGAGAGAAAGAAGCCGTTGTCCGGCTCGGACCTGGCTGTCCAATCCTACCTGAGCATCCTGAATGATACAGTCACAACGGGCCAGCACGGTAATGCTGCGGTTGTTGGCCGTCGGCAGGATCGTCGCCACAGGATCACCGGCCTTAACTGCCCCTTGTGTCACGATGTTGGTGACGACACCGTCCGATGGTGCGATCACGGCAGCGGAATCGATTGTCACAAGTGACTCGTCGGCACGGAAGGTCCAGAGTCTTTGATAAAGTGCGCCCCACAGAAAAAGCAGTACCCCGAGACCGAGGATCGACGTCACGGCAATTCGCAGAATCCGCCTGGCCACTGCCTTGTGCCGCTCGGCAGAAGACGGTTCTTGCGAGCCGGAATCCTTCTTCCGACTACGCGGATCGACGGAGCGGCTCGATAGATCGAGGACGTCGTTGAGGGTGACGACTTCGCCAGTCAGATGGGCATCACGCACATAGCGCAGAAAGCGGAGCTTTTCCTCCGTCAGCGACATGTACTGGAAGCCTGTGCGTCCCTTCGCGGGGTCGCAATAGCGAACCTGTGCATCGACCCTCAGCGTAAACACAAAGCCGTCAAAGGGGAATTCAAGATCCACCGGAAACGTTTTGAATTCGGGCAGGACCGTCTTTCCGGTCGCAACGCCTATGCCTCCGACCGACCAGTCGAGGCAGTTGTATCGGTATCCGTCGATGACGCATTTCAACGGGAGTTTGTAGCGTGCGTGCTGGCGTTGTACATCCGCTTCGAATTTTACGACGTTCATATCCGCTCCCTCAATTAATCGGGTCCAGCCCGTAGGCCATTGCAAGTATGGATGCGTCTGGAATTGCCAATTGCCCAAGGACGAGGGCGACAATCGTTATGAAAAGCGCAATCGCGATGACATGAACAAGCGTTGACGAAGCTTCGCGCGCGCGGGCTTGAAGGCGCGTCCGGCTATCTGCAAGCGTCGTCTTCTGGCGCGTCCACTTTTGCTTGTTCAGGTGGAAGAAAATGTAGGTTTTGACGATCGATCCGTAGATCTGATTGAAATAGATGAAGAAGGGATAGAAGGCCGAGACGCGGCGGCGTGAATTGAACAGCATCAGCGTCAGCAGGTAGCGCGTGGCAAGCACCCAAAGAAGATAGATGAGGAAGGCGAAGGGCGTTTCGAACACCCCGACCAGGAGAACCATTGCCAGTCCCGCGAGCGAGGTCCACATCGAGACGCGCTGATCGAAGATCGTCCACCACGTGAAGAAGCCGACCTTTGACGGGCCCAGTGCCAGCGCCCGTGAATTCGTACGCAGCATATTGCCGAACCAGCGCACCATCAGTTGTGTCGCCGCCGGCAGGAAGTATTTGGATGGAGGCTCCTCGACCGTCGCAACGACAACGTCGGGGATGTAGAGCATCTTGTAGCGGTTGCGCAGCAGCCAGAACCAGCTCGACTTGTCGTCTCCGGTCAGGAATTTCAGCCGGCCGAACCGCCAGTGATCGACGTAATCGGATTCGACCTGCCTGACAAAATCGGGATTGCAGATAATCGACGCCCTGAACATCGACATGCGTCCGGTCAGCGTCAGCACCTTGCGCGATAACCCATTCGACGACATGAGGATATGGCGCTGAGCGAAGCGCAGGCTATACCAGATGTGGAACTTTGTCTTGCCATGCACACGCGAGACCTCATCTGTCGTGAGTGCGCCGACGCTGTTGTCCGCTCGGAAAAAGCCCGCGCATTTGCTGACAAGATCAGGTGGAACGATCGAGTCGCCGTCGATGACGGCCACCACATCGTCGGCCGTCGGCTCCTGTCGCGAGATCGCACGGAAGCCATAGGCCAGCGCATCGCGCTTGCCGGTACCGGCGATGCGCGTGATGACGAGGCGAACATTGGTGTCCTCGCCGCAGATCAGGCTGTAGAGCGACTTGACGAGACGCTGGTCTCCCATTTCGACGATCGAAGCGACCACGGTGGCACCACCGGGTGCACGCTTTGCGGCTTCGAACGCGGCGCGGTAAACGGCTGCCGTCGTATCGCCGTCAATGCGGAAACTGGTGACAAGGAAAAAGACGTGCTGATCGCCTAAGGTGGCCGCGCTCTTGCGCATTGCATCCTCGGCCTCGGCGCGCATCTTGGGAAAGACCATCGAGCGGTAGATGTTGGAGCGCACAAAATGCGCGAGGCCCCAACCGTAACGCCAGACAGCGAGGAAGCCGAGGCCGAAAAGGGCACCGGAATGGGCGCTGACAAGGCTATCGAGTGGTGTAATGCAAGCGATGCTAAGGATCAGAGCAATATAGGCGAGATGCGCTTCAAGGGTTTCACTCCAGGTGACGAGCCACGAGGCGGATCCGGCGTCGCGGCCGTCGGGCGACGGCGCCAGTAGACGATCTACTGGTGCGGCAACCGGCCCATAGCCGTCAGCGTATTGCATTCCTGCCATCGGTTCCTGCCTCGATGTTTATGCATGCAATGCAGTGTGAGAAGCACTCCAGCTTCCCTTTGCTTTTGTTTTGAAAAGGTGCGCCGGCCACGCCAAGCGGCCAGCGCAAGCACGTCACCAGCACAGGCCGTGATAGACGACGTTTTTGTTTTCCGGCTTTTCGATGCGTGCCAGATCGATGACCGTCACCGGTTTACCAGCGGTCTCGATCGCATCCTTGAGACCCGGGTATTTGTTGCCGACCACGATGACTTCGGATCTCGCGATGACATCCTTGATGTTGTCGTGGAGTAGCGGCGCGATGTGCTTGAGAAAGTTACGGCCCTGGCTCGCATCCCTGGCAACATGCGGATCGTAGATCGACACGTCCTTGCCCTTGCCCAGAAAACCCTCGACGAGTTCAAGCAGCGGGCTTTCCCTAAGGTCATCCGTGTCGGCCTTGAAGGTCACACCGATAAAGCCGATCGCTTCATGCGATGCAGCGTCGACCAGCGAACGCGCGTGGTCGATCTGCACGACATTGGCAAGGCGTGCGGCGTCCAAGACCGGTGTCGGCACGTTCATTGAGCGGCCAAGTGCCGTTAACGCCCGCAGATCCTTTGGAAGGCAGGAGCCGCCATAGGCGAAGCCCGGTTTCATATAGGCGCGGGATATGTTGAGGCGCGTGTCGGAGCACAGCACGTCCATGACGACATGGCTGTCGATGCTCTTGGCCTTGCAGATATTGCCGATCTCGTTCGAGAAGCTGATCTTGACGGCATGCCAGCAGTTGTTGGCGTACTTCACGATCTCGGCGCTGCGCATCGGAATGACATGCGGTGCGACGCCAATATGGCTGACAAGAGCCTTGAGCGCATCAATGGAGCGCGTGTCGTCCGCATACTGCCCGAAGACGATGGCGCCGGGCTTGTAGTAGTCGGCGATCGCCGTGCTTTCGCGAAGGAATTCGGGATAGTAGGCAACGCCGAAATCACGTCCGGCGATCTTCCCTGAGGCCTTTTCCAAGGTTGGAATGACGAGCTCTTCCATGGTCCCCGGAAGGATGGTCGAGCGCATGACGACGATATGAAACTCGGCCTTGTGCCGCAGCGCCCTGCCGATGTCTTCGCAGACCTGGCGAACGTGATTGGTGTTCAGTGTGCCATCCGGCAGGCTCGGCGTTCCGACACAGCAAAATGAGATGTCGGTTTCGTTGATGGCGTCCGTTGCCGAGTGGGTTGCGCTCAGCAGGTCGTTGGCGTGCGCGCTCTGCAGCAACTCATCCAGGCCCGGCTCGACGATCGGCGCCTCACCTCCGGCAAGACGCTCGACTTTGAACTGGTCTGGATCAACAGCGACGACGGCAAAGCCGTCCTTGCTGAGGCATGCGGAGGAAACGCAACCGACGTAGCCGGCGCCGAAAATGCTCACACGATATCGACGGGCCTCGGTGCTCGGATAGTAATTGTCTAGAACAGAAACTTTTTGTTTGGAGGCAAGGCGGACGGAATTCAGGTCAAGTTCCATGTGTAACCTCATCTGCGCACAATTAAACCCTCCGGCGAATTCTTTCGTCGGGACACATGCTTACAGGCTAAGGAAACCCCCACCAGACGTAGTTTTTTAACCGTCTTTGTTGTCGCGGTACATAGATGCTAAGCGCAAATAACGTTGTATGCAATAGATAAAAATTAACCAAAACTAATATAGTTTGAGCAATTCATACTTACTTTAAAAATAAGTAAGCTAAATCAAATGATTACGGTCAAGCTTGATGGATACCTAATCATAGAGACCAAGGCCGAGTTCTATCGCTATGACTGGTTAACTGTCAGCTGGTTCGCGTTAAAATCGGTGCAGGTGAAGTTATTTTGATTTGGGACTTTGCAAGATTGTTAAGGCGCCTACAGATACTATGCATGGCAAGTATTACTGCTATTTTGCAGTAGCGCTCCCTGAAGCGTCCCGTGCGCGAGCGCTCAATGTGATGTGCGGCAGCGGCGTGGCGACAATATCGCCTCACAATCTGCTGGGATGCCAAGAGCTTGCTACCTGATCACCCCTTCACGGCACCGGCGGTCATTGAACCGGAAATTTGTCGATACATGACAAGGCCCAGCACGGCGGGCGGCAGAGCGCCGAGCATCATGACGGCCGATGCAGTGCCCCACTGCACGCCGCCGCCGCTGGCGGCAAAGAAAAAGGAGGCCCCGACGGTCATCGGGACGGCCCGGCTGGTGGTCAGCATCAAGCCGAAGAGGAACTCGTTCCAGGCCGTGATGAAGCCAAAAATGAAGGTCGTCACCAATGCCGGCCTGACCACCGGTCGGATGATCATGATCATCACCTGCCGTGAGCTGGCGCCATCGACTTTCGCTGCCTCGTCGAGCTCCAGCGGCACGTCGGAAATGGCGTTGACCATGATGACGAGAGCAAGCGGCGTATTGACGATCGTCAGGATGAAGCCCAGTCCAAGCTGCGTGTCCAGCAGGCCAAGCCATTGATACATCATATAAAGCGGGATTGCGAAGATGATCAATGGCACGGCCCGCAAGTTGATGATGATCGGCAAGAGGGTGCGCTTGCCAGCATCGCTTCGCGCGATCGCATAGGCTGCCGGGAAGGCAAGAATGATGGCCAGGCTCGTTCCGATGAGTGACGCGATCGTGCTGTTCAAGAGATAGGAATAGATGTTGAATCGGTCGGTGTGGGTCAGAACGCGAAGGTAGTTCTCGAATGTCGGCTGACCGACCCATAGGCCGGGGTTGATGGACAGTTCCTTCGCGCTCTTCAAAGAGGTAACGAGCGTTACGATGACCGGAAAGTTCATCGCGAGCGCAGCGACGGTAAAGACGATCCAGCGGGCAGTATTCAGCATCGCTATGTCCTCCTGCGCCCGGCAAGCCAGTTGAGGCCGTAGAGCACCGCAAGCGAGGCGACAAACAGCACGACGGAGGCAGCAACAGCCTTGCCGATCGCACCTCCTTTGAAAAAGGCCTGATAGATGTAGATCGAAAGCGACGTCGTCGATCCTCCCGCGCCGCTGCCGGTCAGCGCATAGACGTTGTCGAATACGCGAAAGCCGTCGATGAAGCGGATGAAGAAGGCCATCACGAGGGTGGGCAGCATCAGCGGTAGTTCGATCCACCAGAGGATCTTGAACCAGGGTGCGCCGTCGAGTGCGGCCGCCTCCCGCACATCCAGCGGTATTGCCACGTAGGCCATGTAGAAGAGCAGAAAGGCGAACGGCGTCCACTGCAGTGTCTCGACGACAACGAGGGTGCGAAAGGCATTGTTGATGTCGAGGAAGGCCGGGCTGTCACCAAACCATAGGAAAAGATAGTAGGGTACCGGCCCGGCGAACTCGTGCAGTACAAGCCGATACATCAGGCCGATCATCGCAGGCGCCACCATCAATGGCAGCATCAGCGGTGCCATCAGAAACGATCGCTTGGCAAGCAGCGGCGCAAGGAAGATCGCCAGGAACAGGCCGATCAGGCATTCGGCAAGAGCGGTCAGGATGCCAAAGCGCATCGAGAAGGATATGGCCTGCCAGAACTCCCGATCGGCAAGCACCGACACGTAGTTGCCGAACCCGCTGAGGCTTGGACTGCGCAGGTTCTCAAAGCTGACGGTTGAGACTGAGTAGATGAGATTGACGATAGAAGGGAAGCCCAGAAAGACAAGCAGGAACGCCACAAGCGGCGTCAGGTAGGCTCGGCCTTCGGCACGGTTTACAATAGCCATTATGGTCCGCCGGATTGCCGGCGCCAGGCGAAACCTGACGCCGGGTTTGCCTTACTTCTTCAACAGATCCTGCATGCCCGTCTTGACATGGGCAAGCGCCTCGTCGAGGCCCTGCTGAGCGGACCAGTAGCCCGTGAATTCCTTCGCCTGGAGCTCGTAAACCGACAGAGCGTTGGCGGAGGTGGCGCCGTTCATCACGTAGCCGTACTTGCTGGCGAACTCGCCGAGTTTGACGAGATCGGGACGCTCGCTGGAGACCTTGGCGACGACATCGGGCGACAGGGCCGGAGAGCCGCCGCTCTTGGCATAAAGAAGTGCGGCATCTTCCGTTGCCAGCCATTTCAGGAATTTGGTCGCGCCTTCCTTGTTCTTGGCATTCTTGTTGAGGCCGAGACCGAGGCCGTGGATGTGATCCGCGCGACCGTCGGGGCCGGCGGGCGGCGCGACGATACCGGTCACTTCCGCGACCGCTGGCGACTTTTCCGCGTTGGTCAGGTCGGCCGCTGCTGCATTCCACTGCAGTGCGCTCGCCGCCTGGCCCGAGCTATACGCCGCGTTGGTCTCGGCGTATTCGTAGCTGAGCGAATCCTTCGGCGAAGCGCCGGCATCATAAAGCTTCTTGTAGAGCTCAAGGCCGGCCTTATACGCGTCGGAATCGACGGTGATCTTGCCATCCTTGTCCATCCAGTCGCCACCGTAGGACCGCGGCAGGGATTGAAAGACCATCATGTTGAAGAGCAGGTTTTTCATCTGCAGCACGGTGCCGTAGCGCACCGGGCTTGCAGGATTTGCCTGCTTGCTGAAATAGAGTGAGGTTGCGGCCCAATCGTCCCAGGTCCAACTGTCGGGATCCTTCGGCTGAAGCGCCTTGCCCAGATACTTCTGGGCAATTTCCCCGTATGTCTTCTTTGCCGCCCCGTCCTTCATCAGGGCGTCAACCAAATCCTTGCGATAGTACATGAAGTGCAAGGACAAATCCGTGGGCACGCCATATTGCTTGCCGTCAAACTGCATCGTTTTGAGGACGGATTCGCCAAACACCCTTGCTGCATCCGAACCCAGTTCCACCGGCTCCATGTAAGGCGCGTAACGGCCGATTGAATAGGTGGCAACGAGGTTGACGTCGAAAGCATCGGAGCCGGCGGCCATGTCGGCCTGCAGCTTGTCGAAGAAACCGTCGCGGTTGAAGAACAGCAGCTGCACCTTATCGGCATCACGGATGCCGGCCTGGGCGTTGTAGGCTTCGACCGTGGCTCTGAGCGCGGTTTCTTCCGAGCCGCCCGGCCAACCGAGTACCGTTACAGTTGCGTTTGCCATGCCCGGCAGCGCGACGCTCGCCAGAAGCGCCGCTACAACAGGAAGAGACCTCATTTTGAATTTCATCGTCGTTCCCTTTCTTTTATTAGGTTTCATGCCATTCGCCCGCCGCTACTTGCCCCCTCCAGCAAGGTCTGCGGCGCCAATGATGCCTGCGTGGTGGCCGAGCTTTGCCGCGACAAGACGCGGAGTAAGCCTTAACGACAGGCCCGACAGATGAGTGCGCATTAGATCGAGATAGCCCTCGGCCAGGCCGATGCCGCCGCCAATGACGATCACATCAGGATCGAACATCATTTGGATATCCCGGCAGAGTGTCGCGGCGCGATAAGCCGAACGGGACATGATGTCGCTCGCCCAGCTCTCTTTGTTGCGGGCGCGGTCGAAAACCTCGACGGCATCGGCCGGATGGCCGGTCTTCAACGCCTCGTTGGCGATCCATTTGCCCGAAGTCTGATCTTCGAAAGCAGCCTGCCCCTGCGATGGAGACCGGATCAGGCCAAAGTGGCCGGCAAGCCCCGACAGCGGCTTGCCGTTGATAACGACACCTCCCCCGATACCGGTCGAGATCGTCAAAAAGACCAGGTTCTTGCCTGTCCCTGCCCCAAACTTGTATTCGCCCCAGGCTGCGGCCTGCGCATCGTTGATGGCAAAAGCGGGCCTGTCAAACAGTGCCTCAACGCGGTCGACAAGAGGGTAGCGATCGGGAACCGGGAGCGTCGCCGGATTGAGCGCTGACCAGTTGCCGCCTTCGATGAAGCCGGTCACCGCAATGCCGATCCGTGTGTATCGATCCCGCCAGGTTGCCGTGCTTGCAGACACGCCCGAAAGCCAGGCGTCCGGGCCGGCGTCTCGTTCGGTCGCGACCACAATCTCTTCCAGAACGGCATCGCCGCTGACGAGCGCTGCCATCGTCTTGGTTCCGCCGATGTCGATGGAAAGCACGGTCTCGCGATGGGCGTTGTGATATGCCTTGTCGATTGCCTCATTGAACCACGAGGTGACGTGTTCGGTGCGGGTGATGGCCGAGCCCACGACGACGGCAAACGCCCCCGCTTGTGCTGCTGCTCGCGCCTGCTCGGGGGAACGGATGCGGCCCTCGGCGATGACAAAAGGCGTGAGTTGCCGCATCGCCGCGATGAGTTCGATATCGGGGTCGAGCGGTTCCGGCCCGCCGACGTAGCCAGAGAGCGTGGTGCCGACGAAATCGACGCCTGCGGCAAGCGCCCGCCTTGCGTCGTCGAGCGACGAGCAGTCCGCCATCGTCAGCTTGCCCTTCGCCTTCACGGTGCGGATAAGCTCCTCCACCGAAGCCGGGCGAGGCCGGTTCGTCGCGTCAAAGGCGATGATATCGGCACCGGCGTCGGCCAGCGCTTCGGCATCGGCGACGAAAGGCGTGATGCGAACCTGAGTATCGGGAAGATCCCGCTTGACGATGCCGACAATCGGAGCAGAAACGACGGCGCGCACGGCTTTGACATAGGCGACCGACTCGATCCTCAACGCCTTGGCGCCGGCATCACGCGCCGCTTTCGCAAAGCCGGCGACGAAATCGGCATCATCCATCGGTCCGCCGGGAACCGGCTGGCAAGATACGATAAGGCTATTCCTGATGTCTTCCCGTTGCACTCGCGACACTCCATTTCGGCATCACGATAGAAAGAAAATACCAGATTACAACCAGTTTGTATCTGGTCTTATCGCTGCAGTTCGAAGACGAAATCGTAGACGTCGCCTTTGTACCGTGTCTCACAGTATTCCACGATCTGGTCGTCAGGCAGGAAACAGCGTCTTTCGGTCATCAGTAGTGGCGCGCCTATCTCGCAATGAAGATGCCCCGCATCCTCGCTGGACGCCGCCTTCGAGCGCATGCGCTGGATTGCCCGTTGCGGCATGAAACCACGCGCCTCAAGAGCCTCGTAAAGTGAGTCCCGGACCAGATCAGGCGATGGAAGAAAGCGCGTCGGTACGGTTGACGTCTCGACGGCGATGGGTGTGCCATCAGCCGTGCGCACACGTTTCATTCGGATAACGCTTGCATTCGCCGATACGCCTAGCGCCATCATCTCTGTGGGCGAAGGGCGACTTATCTGCTTGGAAATCCACACACATCCGGCCAGCATACCACGTGCGCGGATGTCTTCTGTGAAGCTGGTCAACGTCGACATCGACTTCTCGACCCGCGATCCGATCTCCGTCTTGAAGCCATGGCGACGATTGAGAAGGCCCTCTTCCTCAAGCAATGCCAACGCTTTGCGTACCGTCACGCGAGAAAGCGACAGCCTCTCGGCAAGGACCCGTTCGCCGGGCAGGACGGCACCGGGCTTTACGGCGTTGGAGCGAATGGCAGCTTCGATGGCCGACTTGAGCCGCTTGTAAAGGGGAACGTCTGCTGCCGCCAGGCTCAATTGCCCGGCGAGATGTTCAATCAAGCTGATATCCGGCATAGCTCACCTCGCGACCGATCAATCGCTAAAAGATTCTTGGAAATCGTCATCTGGAGCTATACTGGTATTATCTCGTTCATGCAAATTCTGCATTATGGTCTCAGCGTAGCCTTGGTCGCGCCGCTCGCACGGCTGTCCCAAAGACTACTCTAGTGGCAGGACGACAATCACCAAAGTACCGTTGCTGCGGCGGATCGTGCGTACCTTGCCGCCGAAGGCACGAATGCGCCGTTTCTGCATCAGCTTGCCCAGCCGGATTCGTTGTGGGGCGAGGGCCGGCGCTTTGGGTGGGCTGCCGATGTCGGCGATGGCGATCACGATGCGATTGCGTCGCATGCCATAGCGCAGCTGCTGTACATTTCCAGGCGCATGCCTGTGGGCATTGATCAAGGCCTCCTGGATGAAACGATAGACGCAGATATTCAAATGCCCCCTGCTGGGATCGACGTCGAGCGCCCCTTTGATGGCCACGCGATTGCCGGTCAGGTCTGTGTGGCGGCGAACGGCAAGCAGGATGGTTTCATTGAGGGAAATGTTATCGAGTTCCGGCAGGACGAGGCCTGAAGAGATGTTGCGGATTTCATCCAGGACGACCGTTACAAGCCGCAGCAGTTTGCCAATACCCTCGACGGGAACAGCCACCGTGTCGCCGCCTCCCAGTGAGGGCTTCATGTCACTGAGCCGCAGCTTGACCAGGGTGAGCACCTGTATTGGCCCATCGTGGAGGTCGCTGCCGATCTGGTCGAGGATCTTTTCGTTGAGCTTGCCGGCCTCTTGCCTTGCACGCTCCGCTTCAAGCCGCAGGCGCCTATTCTGATTGGACAATTCCAGCGCATGCCGCAGGCTGGCTCTGATGGCGGTGTGCTGGTCGTCGATAAGGCGGCTGCCGCTACGCACGATCATATAGAG
The DNA here is from genome assembly GCF_014193145.1 of Rhizobium sp. BK060. Taxonomy (NCBI): domain Bacteria; kingdom Pseudomonadati; phylum Pseudomonadota; class Alphaproteobacteria; order Hyphomicrobiales; family Rhizobiaceae; genus Rhizobium; species Rhizobium sp. BK060. Next base: position 9,646 of record NZ_JACHYW010000001.1, on the reverse strand, counting down.
AAGGGCGAGCATGGGAACGGAAACGAGCAGTACGATCATCAGCGTCGACCGCCACGCGCCGGCGATCTCGGTAAGCAGGTAGTCGGGTCGCTCGTAGAATTCTCCGACGAGGACGACCTTGCCGGCGTTGTCGCGAACCAGCGGGGCATAGACCTCTATGTACTCAGCGTGTCGCTCCTCCCCGGAGTAGGCATGCTTGGAAATCATCGTACGCGATACGACCACCTCTCCAGTGAGCGCTCGTTTTAGCTCGTCAAAGACCTGTTCCCGGTCCACTTTCCGTCCGGCCGTCGAATAAAACAGGCTGGCGTCCGGGTTCCAGATCTTGATCTCACGCACGTGCTGGCCAAGCGGACTATCGCCAAGGAGCTGATCGAGCTTCGCCTTTACCTCAGGCGAGAGCCTCTTCGTGCGGATGTCCTCCTCGGAGATGAGCGGTTCTACGAATGTCTGCAGATAGGCTGCGCCCACGCTGCCGGCACCCTTCATGATCGCCTTCTCGATGCTCTTCGTGGTCCAAAGACCGAGCACGAACATCAGCGCGAGGACAATCAGCGACGCAATAAGGATGAATTTCACCTCGAGGCGCGCATTGCGCACCTTGTCGCGTGCCCGTTGCCATACAGCGACCAAGCGCGTTTGCATCCCCCACTTCGCCTCGCTTTGCGTCAACACCATACTCCCCCCGAATCGTGACGCCCCTGATTATATTAATGTTTGCGAATATTTTTCCCGCTGGCAACACATACTGATCACGTTCAGTGAAAGCGGCAGCGCCTCGGTGCACGCACGCGTTGGTGTCCTTCAGTCCGTTGCGAAGTGTCCTTCAGGACAGTTTCTTCGAGCCTTTGGTTGGTTTGAGTATTGCGACCTTTGTTGCTTATTTTGGATACTATAGTCTTGGCAATCGCAAGACCTTGTTCTCTGTCTGCTCGAGATATCGAAATATATAAATAGCGCAATCGAAGAATATTCCACTTTCTGGCGGCTGTATATTCCGTCGGGGGTGGGGATTTGCGCCCGGATAGGAGAGGGAAATGACTGCGTTTACGCTGAACCTGCAGGACATGAATTTCATTCTGCGTCAGATCAAGATTGCTGAGGCGCATGCCAGCGGCACGCCGCTGACCGAGATTTATGTCAATGCGGATGGGGACGTCGTTTCGGCGGGGACGCCGGGTGCCCTGCTTGCAATTCCCGATCCACATGTTCCTGCCGGTCTGAGGACGGTTGACGGAATGGATAACAGCGTTGTGCCGGGCCGGGAGACCTGGGGCGCGGCAGATCAAGCGATGCCGAGGCTGCTCGACGGTACCATCGTCAACGACGCTGATGGCGACACGATGCCTCTGGGACCCGGGGTGACCGTTACGAATAACAATTATGGCGCTGCCGGCAACGTTGCCGATGCCGATCCGCGCATCATTTCCAACCTCGTCGTTGACATGAGCACCAGCAATCCTGCTGCGCTCTTCGCCGCGCTGACGTTTGCAGGTTCCGAAGATCCGCAAGCTGATCTCGAACGTCTGGTTGCCGCCCGCGTGACGCAGGCACAGGCAGACGCAGCGGTCATCACGGCTCAAGACGCGGTCAACTTGGCAAACAATGCGTTGAATGCGGCTGTGGTAGCCTATAACCCGGCCGATCCAACGACGATCGACGCCATTCAGGACGCGGCGGAAGCACTTACCGCAGCCGAAGAGGCTCTCGCTGATGCGCAGGTCGTCGCAACTGACCCGGAGGCAGCATTCCTGGCGCTCGCCGAAGAGCTTGGTCTGACTGTGAACGATCAAGGGTCGCTGGTTATCCCGAACGTTGCGCCGGATGAAGGCCTGACCGCGCCGTTCAACGGATGGATGACATTTTTCGGCCAGTTCTTCGATCACGGTCTCGACCTGATCGCCAAGGGAAACAATGGAACCGTCTATATTCCGCTGCAACCCGACGATCCGCTCTATGACAAGGGTCTGGACGGGATCGCCGGCACGCCGGACGACGGGCGTACCAATTTCATGGTGCTGACGCGCGCAACGCCGAATGGCGCTACCCAAACCAATACGACGACATCGTTTGTGGACCAGAACCAGACCTACACCTCACACGCATCCCATCAGGTATTCCTGCGCGAGTACAAGCTGAACGCCGATGGCCAGCCCGTCGCGACGGGCAGGCTTCTGGATGGCACTCACACGGAAACCTCGCCCGACGGCATCGTCACCACCACCAAGAACGGTTTGCCGACCTGGGCCGATGTGAAAGCACAGGCCCTGATGCTCGGTATCGAGTTGACGGACCTGGATGTTGTGAACATTCCGCTCCTGCGCACCGACGCCTACGGCAATTTCATTCCGGATCCTGTAACGGGTTACGCTCAACTCATCCTCAATATCGGCGCCGATGGGATACCGAACACTGACGATGATATCACCGTTTCTGGTATCCCGGCCGATCCGATTGCCGGTACGCCTGCCATTCCGGTCAATACCTTCACAGCGACTGTGACTATCGGCTCCACGACCTATACCGGTGCCGTTCGCACGGGTCATGCCTTCCTCGATGACATCGCCCACAATGCGGTGCCCACCGGCGTCTTTGATCCGGATGGGCCGGCTGGACCTAGTGGCGATATTGCTATTCAGGCAGACGATGACGAAATACCCGGTAACGCTATCGCCACGGACTTCCGCGGCCGCAAGGTTGCCTACGACGACGAGCTGCTCGACCGACACTTCATCACCGGTGACGGCCGCGGCAACGAAAACATCGGCCTGACCACCGTCCACCACATCTTCCACTCGGAGCACAACCGCCAGATCGACTCCCAGAAGCTGATCATTCTGCAGGGCGGCGATCTTGAGTTCATCAACGAATGGCTGGTTGGCGACATTACGGCTCTGCCCGACGGTTTTGCGACCATGACGGCGCTTCAACAGCTCGCCTTCGCAAATAGTCTCGATTGGGACGGCGAGCGTCTGTTCCAGGGTGCCCGCTTCGCGACCGAGATGCAGTACCAACACCTCGTCTTCGAGGAGTTCGCCCGCAAGATCCAGCCGGCGATCGACCTGTTCGTCTTCAACAACATCACCGACATCAATCCGTCGATCTTCTCGGAGTTTGCCAACACCGTCTATCGCTTCGGCCATTCGATGCTGACGGAGAACATGCCGCGCGTCTTCATCGACGAGGATGGTGTCGTAACCAGCACTGACAACATGGGACTGATTACGGCATTCCTCAATCCCGTCGCCTTCAACAATGATGGCGCAGTAACCGCGGAGGAGGCGGCCGGCGCCATCGTTCGCGGCATGACCGTCGAGCGCGGCAACGAGATCGATGAGTTCATCACCGGTGCATTGCGCAACAATCTGCTCGGCCTGCCGCTTGACCTTGCGACGATCAACATTGCGCGCGGACGCGACACCGGCATCCCGTCGCTGAACGACGCCCGCGCTCAACTCTTTGCGGCGAGCGGTTCGAGCTTCCTGACACCCTACGACAGCTGGACCGATTTCGCGGCGAATCTGAAGAACCCGATCTCGGTGGTGAATTTCATTGCTGCCTATGGCACCCACAGTTCGATCACCGCGCAAACGACGGTCGCCGGCAAGCGCGACGCCGCCTGGGCTCTCGTGTTCGGCGAGCCTTCCGGCACGGCGACCGTGGTTCCCGGTGATCGGCTGGACTTCTTGAACAGCACCGGTACGTGGAACGCCGGCAATAGCGGCCTCAATACCATTGATCTGTGGATTGGCGGCCTTGCCGAAAAGCAGATGCCGTTTGGCGGCTTCCTGGGCTCGACCTTCAACGCCGTCTTCGAAGCGCAGCTTGAAGCGCTGCAGGACGGCGATCGCCTTTACTATCTGACCCGCACGCAGGGCCAGAACTTCCTCAACATGCTGGAGCAGAACTCGTTCGCCAAGATGATCATGGCGAACACCGACATTTCTCAGCCAGGCGCAGACGGCATCCGCGGCACGGCGGACGACATCATCAATCGCCATATCGGCGTCGATTCCTTCGCGAAGTACGACCTCGTCCTCGAAGTCAATTCCGCCAACCAGGCCGACTACAATGGCGCCGCGGCAGGCGGTGATCCGCTCGGCACCGACGCCGCGCTCGAGGCCATGGGGCTCGGCAAGGTGGCGCGCAACGATCCCGGTACCTTAGGTGCGGACCCGAATTATCTGCGCTTCACCGGCGGCGAGCACATCGTCGTTGGCGGTACGAACAATGACGACACCATCATCACCGATTTCGGTGACGACGGCATCTGGGGTGATGCTGGCAACGATCGCATCGAATCCGGCGCCGGCGTTGACCTCGTCAATGGTGGTGCCGGCGACGACATCATCACCGACAGCGGCGATACCGGCGACTTCCTGAAGGGGGACGAAGGTAACGACGTGATCGCCAATTCCAACGGGATCGACGTCCTGATGGGCGGCAAAGGAAAGGATGCGATCTTCGTCGGCGTCGACGACACGGAAGTCTTCGGCGGCGAGGGTGACGACTTCATCCTAGGTGGCGAAGGCGTCGATCTTTTGATGGGCAATGAAGGCGACGACTGGATCGAGGGCGCCGGCGGCTTCGATACGACGGCAGGGGACAATTCGGAACTGTTCTTCAACAGCATCATCAACGGCCACGACGTCATGTTCGCCGGCAACGACGAGAACGACTTCGACGGCGAGTCCGGCGACGACATCATGGTGCAGGGCGAGAGCGTCATGCGCAACGAAGGTATGTTCGGCTTCGACTGGGCGATCTTCAAGGACGTTGCTCGCAATGCCCATGCGGATATGAACATTCCGATCTTCACGACTGAACAGGAGGATGTTCTGCGCAACCGCTTCGACAAGGTCGAGGCGCTGTCCGGCTGGGACCATAACGACACGCTGATTGGTGACGAGCGCACATTTGGTGTGATCGCGCCTGGCGATACTGTCGCGACGACGGAAAACATTTTCTTCAATGACAGCCTCGATGCGGCGGGGTTGAATCGCATTGCCGGGCTCTCCGAAATCGTCGAACTCGATGCGGATGGTCTCTTCCAGAGCGGCAACATCCTGCTCGGCGGCGGCGGCCACGATTTGTTGCAGGGCAACGGTGGGGATGACATTCTCGATGGTGATCGTTGGCTGAACGTCAGGATCCGCATAACTGCGGGATCGGACAATGTGGAAGCGGATGAGATCGCTTCCGTTGACAGCATGAAGCACGTCTTCACAGCGGCGGAAGCTCCTGAACCAGCGTGGATCGGAAAATCACTCTTCGAATTGCTGGTCAATCGCGTCATCAGCCCCGATCAGATGCATATCGTGCGCGAGATCAGGACCGATGATGGCGCCGGCGATATTGATACGGCAGTCTTCCGAGGCGGCCGGAGCGAGTATGAAATTGAAGGCATCGATTTCGCCAGTGACGGTGACGAGCAGACAACCGTCCGGCATTTGGTGGACACAGCCGTCGGTGGCGTTGCCGTGAACGATGGCATCGACAAGGTCAGCAACATCGAACGCCTGCAATTCGCCGATGAGACCGTGGAACTCGTTCCTGTTAACGACAATGCGCCGGTGGGCAACCCTGTTATCGAAGGCGTGGCTCAGATTGGGCAGCTTCTCAGGGTGCAGATGGATCCCGATGGTTCCCTGGCGAATGTCACCGATGCGGATAATCCGAATGGCGGCAAAATCTTTCCGCCGTTGGTGATCGAATGGCAGATCGAAACGGATCCGGGCGTTTTCGTCGATACCGGCTTTCGCGGTCCGTCGTTCACACCGGCAAACGATGGCGAATTCGAAGTCGGCGCAGACGTCCGTATTCGGGCCATCGTCCGCTACACGGATGCGCGGGGCATTCCGTACGCGGTCGCTTCAATACCAACCGACCCGCTCGTTCCGGCAACCAATCTCGTGGCGACAGAAGGTGATGACGTACTGGTCGGCACGCCCGGTGACGACACGATTGACGGCCTCGGCGGCAACGACGTCATTTTCGGCCTGGCTGGAGACGATGACCTGATAGGCGGCGCAGGCGACGACGAAATCTTCGGCGGACTGGGAGGTGATACCCTCACGGGCGGTGGCGGCAACGACATTCTCGACGGCGGCGAAGGCGACGACACGGCTGTCTTTGCCGGCAATCGGGCCGATTTCACCTTCGAGATCAACGCCGAAGGTCAGCTGGAGGTGGTTGGCGCGACCGAAGAGGATGCCGTCATCAGCATCGAGCGGTTCCAGTTCAACGATGCTGTTGTAACGCTCGCCGAAGTGGAAGCTGGCTTGCCAGACACGATTCCCACAGAAGGTGCCGACACCATCACGGGAACCGAAGGCGCGGACGCCATCGACGCGCTTGGCGGCAACGACACGATCAACGCGCTCGGTGGCGACGATGACCTCGTCGGCGGTCTGGGTGATGACGTGATCAACGCCGGCGCTGGCGACGACACGATCGCGTGGGAAGTCGGCGACGGCCGCGACATCATCGATGGTGGCGCTGGCACTGACCGCTTCCGCGTCCGCGGCGACAACAGCGATGAGACATTCTTCGTCGAAACCGAGGCGGACTTTCTGTCTCGGACGGGTCTGCCTGCCAGCTCCCTCCAGGCCACTACCGAAATCGTTATCTCCCGCAGCGTCGGCGCCGGACCTTCGATCGTCGTGGCAGAACTGGCCGGGATGGACGAGATCGATATCAACGGCGGTGGCGGTAACGACACCTTCGTCGTCTCTGGCGATTTCGCAGGGTCGGATCTCGATCCGAGCACGATCACCATCGACGGCACCAGCGGCGACGACACGGTTGACATTACCGGTCTCGACTCGCAGCACCGCATCGTCTTCCGCTCGAATGGCGGTGACGACACCATCATCGGCACCCTGCGCCCGCAGGACGTGGTCGAGCTGGCTCCGGGGTCGGTGATCTCCGGCTACACCTTGAGCGACAACGTCAACGGAACGAGGACGCTGTCGAACGGCACGCATTCGATCACCTTCACTGGTGTCGTCCCGCCGCAGTTCGTCCCCCCAGATGACGACCCGAACTCGGGACCGTTTGCCTTCACGGCGGCCGACCTCGCGGGTCTCAAGAACCTGGTGAACGGGCTGCCTGCCTTCGAGGATGACGACGACACTGAAGGCTTCGGTGGCGTGCGCAGTCTGTCTGGCCATGGCAACAACGAAGGCAACCCCGATTGGGGTGCCGCCGACGAGCCGTTCATCCGGATCACCAGTCCGCACTTTGGCGAATACGATCCGGCGACCGGCAACAATCAGGTCAACCCGATCTTCGAAGGGCTCGATCCACGCAGCATCAGCAACGTGCTGGGAGCCCAGGAAGCCAACCTTGCGAAGAACGCGGCCAACGCCAACATCTTCTTCATGGCGTTCGGCCAGTACTTCGATCATGGCCTCGACTTCCTGCCAAAAGGCGGCAACGGAACGCTCCAGATTGGTGCGCCGGGCAATGGAGCGCCTGGTTCCGGGAACCCCGCGGATCTGACACGTGGCACCGTCTACGACATCGACGAAAATGGCGTGACGCAGCATCTCAACAAGACTTCGCCCTTCGTCGACCAGAACCAGGCCTACGGATCGCATGAGCTGATCGGTCAGTTCCTGCGTGAAAGCGATGGGAACCAGGGCTTCGGTTCGCACCTGCTGCAGGGTGCGGTGGATCCGTCCAACACTGAGTTCCGGCTGCTGCCGACGCTGCGTGAACTGATCATGCATCACTGGCAGGCCAATACGATCTTCCATGATCCGGCGGTGCCAGGCGGACAGATCAGCTTCCGCGATTATTTCGCCGGTCTGGTCGATGCGACCGGTCACATCAATGAGGCGATGCTGCCGCAGATGACGTCCAACTTCATGGGCAGTGGCCATGCGCTGCTCCTCGACACCAACCCGTTCATCAGCCTGCTCGATCACTATGTCGTCGGCGATGGGCGTGGCAACGAGAACTTTGCGCTGACCTCGATGCACACGATCTGGGCACGCAATCACAACTTCCATGTGGAACTTCTGGAGCAGTCTGGCTTCCAGGGAACGGCCGAAGAGCTGTTCCAGGCCGCCAAGATGGTGAACGAGGCCGAGTATCAGCGTGTCGTGTTCACCGAGTTTGCCGATATGCTGATCGGCGGCATCCGGGGCGATGGAAGCCATGGCTTCGAGGAATACAATCCCAATGCCACGGCCGCGATCTCGCACGAATTCGCAGCAGCGGTCTATCGCGTTGGCCACTCGCTGATCGGCCAGACGATGACCGTGATCGGGCCGGATGGCGAGCCGAGGCAGGTTGCACTCTTCGACGCCTTCCTCAATCCGAGCAATGATCCCAGCGTTTTCAAGGGTTCTTTGCCTCCCGGCTACGTGCCCCAACCTGGCTACGAGCAGCTCGGCGTCAATTCGATCCTCGGCGGCATCGTGACTCAGGATGCGGAGGAAGTGGACTTCAACATCGTCGACGCGGTGCGCAACGATCTCGTCCGTATCAACGCCGACCTGTTCTCCTTCAATGTCGCCCGCGCCTGGGATGTCGGGCTCGGTACTTTGAACCAGGTGCGCATGGATCTGGCGGCATCGACCGATCCCTATGTCAGGGAAGCACTCGGCTATGCCGGCGACCTCTCGGCCTACACGTCCTGGGAGGACTTCCAGGCCCGCAATGGCCTGTCGGACGCCGTCATCAACCAGTTCCGCCAGGCCTATCCCGATCTCGTGCTGCAAGCGGGCGATATCGCCAGCTTCCAGACGAGCAACCCTGACATTCAGGTTGCGATCCAGCCGGACGGAACCGGCATCGTCAAGGGCATCGACCGTGTTGATCTTTGGGTCGGCGGTCTCGCCGAAAAGCACATCAACGGTGGCATGGTCGGGCAAACCTTCTGGGTCGTGCTGCAGGAGCAGTTCGATCGCCTGCAGGAAGCCGACCGCTTCTACTACCTGAACCGTTTCGACAACTTCGATTTCTACGAGGAGTTTGTCGACGGCCAGCAGTTCGCCGATATCGTGGCCCGCAATACCGGCCTGACGGGCCTTTCTGAACACATCTTCGAAACCGAGCCTCTCGATGACGAAGATGACGAAGATGACGACGATGATGGTGACGGTGACGACGACGATGATGACAACAGCGGTCCGGGAGGTGACGACGACGACGATGGCGACGACGACCAGTCTGGTGGCGACGATGACGACGATGATGACGACTCATCCGGCGGCGATGACGACGATGATGGCAACAGCGGCCCGGGAGGCGACGACGACGATGACGACGACGACCAGTCTGGTGGCGACGATGACGACGATGATGACGACTCGTCCGGCGGCGATGACGACGAGGACGACGGCAGTGTCCCGCTTCCGGTCGCGGCACGGACGTTGATCGGGACGAGTGCTGCGGATGTGCTGCTTGGTGCGGCGGGTGCCGATACGATCCTTGCCGGTGGCGGCGGGGACATCGTGGCCGGCGATGGCGGCCACGATATCCTGCGCGGCGAGGACGGCGACGACGTGGTGACGGCTGGCGACGGCAACGACAGCGTCACCGGCGGGGCCGGTGACGACGAGCTGCATGGCGGGTCAGGCGACGACATGCTGTTTGGCAATGCCGGCAAGGACATGATCCATGGCGAGGGCGGCTC